>NZ_QAIH01000055.1 GCF_003060895.1 Acidovorax sp. HMWF029
CGGGTGCATCGGCCGGTGTGGGGGCGGGTTTTTTCTTGAAGAAACTGAACATTGGAGGGTTCTTAGAATCACTCCATTCTATGAAACGCGCTTTCAACCTCCTGGGCCTCATGGCCTGCCTCTCGTGCGGGGCTGCCATTGCGGCAACGCCACCGGTGTCCACAACCCCCGTTGCAGCGCCCACCTCGGCAACTGCGACGGCCCCTGCCACGGCGTCAGGTGCGCAGCAGTTCACGCTGAAAAACGGCATGCAGCTCATCGTGCAGCCCGACCGGCGCGCGCCCACGGCAGTGCACATGGTCTGGCTGCGGGTCGGCTCCATGGATGAGGTGGATGGGGTGACCGGCGTGGCCCATGTGCTGGAGCACATGCTGTTCAAGGGCACCAAGACGCTGCAGCCGGGCGAGTTCTCGCGCCGCGTGGCGGCCCTGGGCGGGCGCGAAAACGCCTTCACCAGCCGCGACTACACGGGCTATTACCAGCAGATTCCGTCCAACCGGCTCGAAGACGTGATGAAGCTTGAATCGGACAGGTTTGCCAACAACCAGTGGCCCGATGACGAGTTCAAGAAAGAGATCGAGGTCGTCAAGGAAGAGCGCCGCCTGCGTACCGAAGACCAGCCCCGCGCCATGCTGGCCGAGCAGCTGTTTGCCACCACCTTTATCGCCGCGCCCTACCGCCGCCCCATTGTGGGCTGGATGAGCGACCTGGACGCGATGACGCCCGAGGACGTGCGTGCCTTCTACCGCCAGTGGTACACGCCCACCAACGCCGCCGTGGTGGTGGCGGGCGACGTGGACGTGGCCCAGGTGCGTGCGCTGGCCGAAAAGTATTACGGAAGCCTGCCCGCCCACGCGCTGCCCGCGCGCAAGCCGCGTGTTGAGCCCGAGCAAAAGGGCCTGCGCCGCATTGCCGTCAAAGCCCCGGCCGAGCAGGCCTATGTGGCGCTGGCCTTCCGTGCGCCCAGCCTGCGCCGGGTGGACAACCTCACCGATGCCGACCGCGATGCGCTCGCGCTCATGGTGCTGTCGGCCGTGTTCAACGGCTATGACGGCGCGCGACTGGACCGCGCGCTCACCCAGGGCGACAACCGCGTGGCCGACAGCGCCAGCAGCAGCGCGATGGTGACGGGGCGGGGGCCCAGCCTGTTCATGCTCAGCGGCGTGCCTGCGGCGGGCAAGACCGCCCAGCAGGTAGAGGATGCCCTGCGTGCCGAGGTGGCCCGCGTGGCGCAGGGTGGCGTGAGCGATGCCGAACTGACCCGCGTGAAAACGCAGTGGATTGCCTCCACCGTGTACGAGCGCGACTCGGTGATGAGCCAGGCGCAGGAGCTGGGCGGTAACTGGGTGCAGGGTTTCCCGCTGGACGCCAACGAGCGCCTGCTGGCGCTGCTGCGCACCGTGACACCCGCCCAGGTGCAGGCCGTGGCCGCCAAGTATTTTGGCGACGACCAGCTCACCGTGGCCACGCTGCTGCCGCAGCCGCTGGACGCCCCCCGCCCCCGCGCGCAGCCCGCGCCCGGTGCGGCCCGCCACTGAACCCGATTTGCGCAGTCAACCTATGATTACTATTAAAAAGATAGCTGTTCGCACTTTACTAGCGGGCGCAGGGGCCTTTTTTTACTCACATTCAGCCTGGGCGCTGCTGCCCATCCAGCACTGGACGGAGATGAGTGGCGCCAAGGTGTACCTGGTCGAAAGCCCCGTCATCCCGATGGTGGACGTGCAGATCGACTTTGATGCCGGCACGCGCCGCGACCCCGCGGGCCGGTCGGGCCTGGCCAGCGCCGTGGCTTTGATGGCCAGCAAGGGCGTGAAGGCCGGGCGCGACGTGGGCAGCGAACCCGCGCTGGACGAAAACGGCCTGGGCGAAGCCTGGGCCGACCTGGGGGCCAACTTCGAGGCCGCTGCCGACAACGACGCGCTGCACTACACGCTGCGCTCGCTCACCGATCCGCCCCTGCTCGACAAGGCCGCCCGCCTGGCAGCGCGCCAGATCGGTGATCCCAGCTGGCCCGCCGATCTGTGGCCGCGCGACCGCGCGCGCTGGAGCGCGAGCATCAAGGAGTCGCTCACCCGCCCCTCCACCGTAGCCGCCCACGCGTTTGGCACGGCCGTGTATGGCAGCCACCCCTATGGCGCGCGCACCAGCGAAGAGACCCTGGCGCGCATCAGCGTGGCCGACATGCAGGCCTTCCACAGTCAGCACATCGCCGCCTGCCGCGCCAAGGTCAGCATCGTGGGTGCCGTGACGCGTGCCCAGGCGCAGACGCTGGTGGCCACGCTGCTGTCGCGCCTGCCGGCCAGCACGGGCTGTGCGCCGCTGCCGCCCGTGGGCGAGATCGCTGCGCTCACGGCCCCGGCCGAGCGGAACATCCCCTTCGCCTCGGCCCAGGCCCATGTGCTGATCGGCCAGCCCGGCTTTCAGCGCCGCGACCCGGACTTTGTGCCGCTGCTGGTGGGCAACCACATCCTGGGCGGCGGCGGTTTTGTCTCGCGCCTGACCAATGAAGTGCGCGAAAAGCGCGGGCTCTCGTACAGCGTCTACAGCTACTTCGCCTCGGGCCTGCACGCGGGCGCCTTCACCGTGGGCCTGCAGACGCGGCCTGACCAGGCGGCGCAGGCCGTGCAGGTCTCGCGCGACGTGATCGCCCGCTTTGTGGCCGAAGGCCCCACCGAGGCCGAGCTGCGCGCCGCCAAGGACAACCTCATCGGCGGCTTTGCGCTGCGCATCGACAGCAACAAGAAGCTCCTGGGCAATGTGGCCAACATCGCCTGGAACGATCTGCCGCTCGACTACCTGGACCAGTGGACGAAGAAGGTTGAAGCCCTGACGGTGGCCGACGTGCGCACCGCCATGGCCAAAAAGCTGCAGCCCGAGCGCATGGTCACCGTGGTGGTGGGAGGTAAGCAGCCATGAGCCGATCGACCCTGCGCGGCAGCGCCATCACCGCCGAAATCCGCAAGGCCCAGGCCGCCGCCGCTGCGGCCCCCGTGGCCCCCAAGAAAGGCGCCAAGGACAAACCCGCCGCCGCAGCAGCCCCCAAGGGTGCGGGCGAAATCCGCATCATTGGCGGGCAGTGGAAGCGCACCCGCCTGCCCGTGGCCCAGCGTCCCGGCCTGCGCCCCACGCCCGACCGCGTGCGCGAAACCCTGTTCAACTGGCTGGGCCAGGACCTGAGCGGCTGGCGCTGCCTGGACGCCTTTGCGGGCACCGGCGCGCTGGGGCTCGAAGCCGCCTCGCGCGGCGCCGCATCGGTGCAGCTGGTGGAGAGTGACGCTGCATTGGTGGCCCAGTTGCAGGTGCTGCAAGCCAAACTGCAGGCCAGCGCGGTGCGCGTGCAGCGCGGCGACGGCGTGGCCGCGCTGAAGCAGGCTGCGCCCGCGAGTGTGGATTTGGTACTGCTCGACCCGCCTTTTGACGGCGACCTGTTTGTCCCCGCCCTGCAAGCCGCCGCCAAGGCCGTGGCTGCTGAGGGTTTTGTCTACCTCGAAGCGCCCCGCGCCTGGGCGGACGGCGAATTGACTGCAATGGGCCTGGCTGTGCACAGGCATCTGAAAGCTGGCGCCGTGCACGCGCATTTGCTTCGTCCTTTGGCTGCCGCCGCTGTCTGAGCCAATACAGGTTCATGTTGCACTGCACTGCATAATGCGCGCACGCGGCCCGGCGGGCCCTGCGGGGGGAACGCCCCGGGGGCCGGGGGCCAACGTCATTCGCCAGACAGGAGACAACCAGCCATGGCCCAGAACGTGCTCGCCGTGTACCCCGGAACCTTTGACCCCATCACCCTGGGGCATGAAGACGTGGTGCGCAGGGCCACCCAGTTGTTCGAACGCGTGATCGTGGCCGTGGCCGCGGGCCACCACAAGAAGACCCTGTTTTCGCTGGAAGAGCGTATCGAGATGGTGCGCGAGGCCGTGAAGATGTATCCCCAGGTGCAGGTCGAGCCCTTCTCGGGGCTGCTGCGCGACTTTGTGGTGTCGCGCGGCGGCAAGGCCATGGTGCGCGGCCTGCGCGCCGTGACCGACTTTGACTACGAGTTCCAGCTGGCCGGTATGAACCGCAGCCTGATGCCACAGGTGGAGACCGTGTTCCTGACCCCCAGCGACAAGTACCAGTTCATCAGCAGCACCTTCGTGCGCGAGATTGCCGTGCTGGGCGGCGAGGTGACCAAGTTCGTGTCGCCTTCGGTGGAAGAGCGGCTGGCCGTCAAGGTGCGCAGCCTGGCAGCGCCGGGTTGACCCGCTCTGCGGGTGGAAGCCCAATTTTGGGCAAGAAAATGGCCGTTTCCGCGCGATGGTAAAGGGTTTGTAGCTATATAAATAATAGCTACGGATCTTGTTGTGCCAGGCGCTGCGCAATGGCGGCGGCTTCGGCCCGCAGGGCCTCCAGCATGGGCATGGCCTCGGGCAGGGGCGGGCGGTACAGCGGCTGCAGGGCCGTGACGCTGAACGGAATCGAAAACGCCAGGGGCCGCAGCACCAGCTGGTCGCTGGCGGCGGCCAGAGCCGTCACCGGGTTGACAATGGCCACGCCCAGGCCTTGCTGCACCATGGCGCAGACGGCGGCGGCGCTGTGGGTTTCCATGCGCAGGGTGCGGGACACCCCGGCTTCGGCAAAACGCGCGTCGATCAGGCGGCGGTAGGGGTCGTCGGCTGAGAGGCTCACAAAGTATTCACCCGCAAAGTCCTCCAGCCGCAGTCTGCGTTGCCGGGCCAGCGGGTGGCTGGCCGGTAGCACGGCCACCTCGTCGAGCGTGAGCAGCACCTCGGCGCGGGTGCCCGGTGGTGCACTGGCCTGCTCGCACAGGCCCAGGTCAAAACGCTGGGCGCTCATCCATTCTTCGAGCAGCGGCGACTCTTGCGGCGTGACCGACAGGCGCGCCTGCGGGTGGTGCTGCATCAACCGCGCCGCCGCGCCGGGCAGCAAGGCGTGTGCGAGCGCAGGCAGGCACAGCACCGACAGCTGCACGGCGTCGGGCCGGCCCAGGGCCACGGCCCGGTCCACCACGCGCTCCAGCCCCTGCCAGGATCGTTGCACCTCGTCCCACAGCGCCAGCGCCCGTGCGTTGGGGCGCAGGCGGCCTTGCACGCGTTCGAACAGCGCATAGCCCAGCAGTGACTCGAGCCGCGCCAGCTCGCGGCTCACGGTGGGTTGCGAGCTGTGCAGCAGGTCCGCCGCGCCGGTGGCGCTGCCTGCTGTCATCACGGCGCGGAAGACCTCGATATGGCGGTGGGTGATGCGGTGGGTCAGGGGCGTGTCGGTTGTGCCAGTCATGTTCAAAGCATATCCATATTGAATGAGTGATGTAAATCAAAGCATTCGACTGAATACCTGGAAGCAGGCATCATCCGCGCATCGTTCACGCCTTCTGCCTTTGGAGCCTCCCCATGTCCAACCCCTTCTCTCCCGCCCAGCTCTGGGCCCTGGCCGACCAGTTTGGCACCCCGCTGTGGGCGTATGACGCCGCCACCATTCGCCAGCGCATTGCGCAGGTGTCCAACTTCGAGACCATTCGCTTTGCGCAGAAGGCCTGCTCCAACATCCACATCCTCAAGCTCATGCGCGAGCAGGGCGTGAAGGTGGATGCGGTTTCGCGCGGCGAGATCCTGCGTGCGCTGGCGGCGGGCTACGTGGCTGGTGGCGAGCCGTCGGAGATCGTCTTCACGGCCGATCTGTTCGACGCCGCCACACTGGACTGCGTGGTGGAGCACGGCGTGCCGGTCAATGCCGGTTCCATCGACATGCTGCACCAATTGGGCGCGCGTTCGCCCGGCCACGCGGTGTGGCTGCGCATCAACCCCGGCTTTGGCCATGGCCACAGCAACAAGACCAACACGGGTGGCGAGCACAGCAAACATGGCATCTGGCACACCGACCTGCCTGCGGCGCTGGCGGCGATTGCGCAGCACGGCCTGAAGCTGGTGGGCCTGCACATGCACATCGGCTCGGGCGTGGACTACAGCCACCTGCAGGAAGTGTGCGGCGCCATGGTCAACTTGGTGCGCACGGCACATGCGGCCGGGCATGACCTGCACGCCATCTCGGCGGGCGGTGGGCTGTCCATCCCCTACCGCAGTGGCGACCCGGTGGTCGATACCCAGCACTACCACGGTCTGTGGGACGCCGCGCGCCAGCAGGCCGAGGCCATCGTGGGCCACAAGCTGGGCCTGGAGATCGAGCCTGGCCGCTTCCTGGTGGCCGAATCCGGCGTGCTGCTGGGCCAGGTGCGTGCCACCAAGGATGTGGGCAGCAACCATTTTGTGCTGGTCGACACCGGTTTCAACGAACTCATGCGCCCCTCCATGTATGGCAGCTACCACGCCATGAGTGTGCTGCGCCGCGATGGCAGCCAGGGCAACGCCCGCCCCACCGTGGTGGCGGGGCCGCTGTGCGAATCGGGCGACGTGTTCACGCAGGGCGACGGCGGTGTGGTGCTGCCGCGCGACCTGCCTGCCGCCCAGGTGGGCGATCTGCTGGTGATCCACGACACGGGGGCTTATGGCGCGAGCATGTCCTCCAACTACAACACCCGGCCCCTGATTGCCGAGGTGCTGGTGGACGGTGGCCAGGCCCGACTGATTCGCCGCCGCCAGACGGTGGATGAGCTGCTTGCGCTGGAGCTGGGCCTGTAATTTGCGGGGGTCAGGGCTCGATCAGCTCGGACGCCGGGCCTCGCCCCATCAGCAGTGCCACGGCGGCGGCTGGGGTGATCTGTCCGTCCAGCAGGGCCACCACGGCGCGGGTGATGGGCATGTCCACGCCCAGCAGCACCGCGCGCTGCGCCACGGTGCGGGCGCTGTAGACGCCCTCAGCCACATGGCCCAGTGATTCCACGGCCTGTTGCAGGCTATTGCCTTCGGCCAGCAGCAGGCCCACGCGCCGGTTGCGCGACAGGTCGCCGGTGGCGGTCAGCACCAGGTCGCCCAGGCCCGACAGGCCCATGAAGGTGTCGGGCCGTGCGCCCAGCGCCAGGCCCAGTCGGGTCATCTCGGCCAGGCCGCGCGTGATGAGCGCGGCGCGGGCGTTGAGGCCCAAGGCCAGCCCGTCACACAGGCCGGTGGCAATGGCCAGCACGTTTTTCACCGCACCCCCCACTTCCACACCCACGATGTCCTCGTTGGCATACACCCGCACGCTGGGGCTGTGGAAGGCATTGACCAGAGCATCGCGCACGGACGGGTGGGCGCTGGCGGCCACCAGTGCCGTGGGCTGACCCAGCGCCACTTCCTGCGCAAAGCTGGGGCCGCTGAAAACGCCTGCTATCAAGTTGGGAGCAATCAGCGCTTGTACTTCATGCGCCAGCAGTCCAAAAGAGGCCGCATCGGCCCCGGCAGGCACGGCCTCAAAACCCTTGCACAGCCAAGCCACGGGCGCGGTGCAGCCCGCCAGCGCCTGCAGCATGCCGCGCAGTGCCGCCATGGGCGTGGCCACGATGACCAGATCGGCGCTGGGCAGCAGCGGGCCCAGGTCGCCATCGGCCACGGAAAGAGAAGGGGGGAAGGCGATGCCCGGCAGATAACGGGCGTTCTGCGCCTCTGAGCGCATGCTCTGCGCCTGCACCGCGTCGCGGGCCCACAGCGTGACCGCGTGCCCGGCGGGGTGCTGGGCCGCGCTCATGGCAACCGCGGATCCCCAGGCGCCAGCACCTAGTACTATGATTTTCATAGCTGCTTGCGCTTATCTATCAGGCGGTAGAGGCCAAAAAAGCCTCTAAACGCTGATTCTGATTACTGCGTGATGATGGGCGAAGCTTGACCGGCGGCCTGGGCTTGTTGCTGCTCGTACATGGCCTGGAAGTTGATTTCGGCCAGGTGCACGGGCGGGAAACCAGCGCGGTTGATCACGTCGGCCACGTTGCCACGCAGGTAGGGGTACACGATCTGGGGGCAGGCGATGCCCATGATGGGGCCCATCTGGTCTTCGGGCACGTTGCGGATTTCGAAGATGCCGGCCTGCTTGGCTTCGACCAGGAACACGGTCTTGTCCTTGATCTTGGTCTGCACCGTGGCCGTCACGGACACTTCAAAGATGCCTTCGGCCACGGGGGTGGCTTCCACGCCGAGCTGGATGTCCACGCTGGGCTGCTCTTGCTCGATCAGGATGGCGGGGGAGTTGGGTTGCTCCAGCGACATGTCCTTGAGGTAGACGCGCTGGATCTGGAACACGGGGTTTTCTTGGTCGGCCATGGTTGACAAGTCTCTCTGCGAGGGGGTTTTGGCAAAACAAAACCCGCCGGGGAGCAGCTCCCGCAGCGGGCACATGGGGCTGCATTATGCAGCGCCCAGGGGGGAGGTCAGGCGGCGCCCAGCAGGGGCATCAACTCGCCACGGCTGTCCAGCGCCACCAGATCGTCGTGGCCACCCACGTGGGTGTCGCCGATGTAGATCTGCGGCACCGTGCGGCGGCCGGTGATCTCCATCATGTGGCTGCGCGCGGCGGGGTCGGTGTCGATGCGGATCTCCTCGATCTGCTCCACGCCCTTGGACTTGAGGATCTGCTTGGCCCGGATGCAGTAGGGGCAGACGGCGGTGGTGTACATCTTCACGGGTTGCATGGCGGAAATCCTTTCTCTTCCAGGGCTTGGCGGATCAGGTGGGGACGACTCAGGCTTTTTCTACAGGCAGGCTGGCCTCGCGCCAGGCCTTCATGCCACCGGCCATGGCCTGGGCGTTTTCGTAGCCCAGTTTCTTGGCGATGCCGACAGCCCTGTTGGCACGGGCGCCGCTGGCGCAGACCAGCACCACTGGCAGGGCCTTGTTCTTGACCACGGTGGGCAGGCGCTCCTCAAGCTGGCCCAGAGGCACGTTCTTGGCGCCGCCCACGTGGCCTGCGGCAAATTCCTCGGTCTCGCAGACGTCGATGACCACGGCTTTTTCGCGGTTGATGAGCTGCACGGCGCCTGCGGGCGTGAGCGAGCCGCCACTGGCATTCTTGAGGACCGGCCACAGCAGCATGCTGCCCGAAGCCAGTGCAACAAAGATCAGATACCAGTTGTCGATAATGAATTTCACGAAGTTTCCTTGGGTTGGCGAACGGCGTAATTCTAGAATGCTGGGTTTTGGCCCGCTTTCTTTTGACCCGCTTTTCCTGGGGAAACCATGTACAAGCTCGTTTTGATCCGCCACGGCGAATCCACCTGGAACCTTGAAAACCGTTTTACCGGCTGGACTGATGTGGATCTGACGCCCACGGGCGTGTCCCAGGCCATGTCTGCCGGCAAGCTGCTCAAGGCCGAGGGCTACGAGTTTGACCTGGCCTTTACCAGCGTGCTCAAGCGCGCCATCCACACCCTGTGGTACGCGCTCGACGAGATGGACTCCACCTGGCTGCCCGTGGTGAAGGACTGGCGCCTGAACGAGCGCCACTACGGCGCCCTGCAGGGTCTGAACAAGGCCGACATGGCCAAGCAGTATGGCGACGAGCAGGTGCTGGTCTGGCGCCGCAGCTATGACACGCCCCCGCCAGCGCTGGAAGCCACTGACCCTCGCAGTGAACGCGGCGACCGCCGTTATGCCGGTGTGGCAGCAGACAATGTGCCCCTGACCGAGTGCCTGAAAGACACCGTGGCCCGCGTGCTGCCGTTCTGGAACGAAGCCATGGCACCCGCCATCCGCTCGGGCAAGCGCGTGGTGGTGGCAGCGCACGGCAACTCCATTCGCGCATTGGTGAAGTACCTGGACAATATTTCCGAGTCCGACATCGTGGGCCTGAATATTCCCAATGGGATTCCACTGGTATACGAACTCGATGCCGACCTCAAGCCCATCCGTCACTACTATCTGGGTGACGCCGAGGCGGCTGCCAAGGCCGCTGCTGCCGTGGCTTCGCAGGGCAAGGCGTAAATCGTTGGTAAAGGCGGGGAAAAACCCCGCTGATTGCCGCCAAAGTGAGCATCCATGCGGAACTGCTGCGGGTTTGGCCTTTCCAAGGTGTATATTGGTTTTGATGCGGTAAAGGTGTTGTATGGGCCAAAAACTCAAGATTGCAGGATGGGTGTCGGTGGGCGTGGTGGCGGGAGCGCTCACCACGGTATCGCTGCAAACCGTGGCGCGCGGTGCCATGACCCCGTTGCCGCTGGAAGAAATCCAGCAGCTCTCCGCCGTATTTGGCCTGGTCAAGACCGACTACGTGGAGCCGGTGGACGACAAGAAGCTCATCACCGATGCGATTTCAGGCATGGTGTCGAGCCTGGATCCGCACTCCCAGTATTTCGACAAGAAGTCCTTCAAAGAATTCCGCGAAGGCACTTCGGGCCGTTTTGTGGGCGTAGGCATCGAGATCACGCAGGAAGATGGCCTGATCAAGATTGTTTCCCCCATTGAGGGCTCGCCAGCCTTCCGTGCAGGCCTCAAGACCAACGACCTGATCACCAAGATCGACGAAACCGCCGTGAAGGGCTTGGCGCTCAACGACGCCGTCAAGCGCATGCGCGGCGAGCCCAACACCAAGGTCACGCTCACCATCTTCCGCAAAGACGAAAACCGCACCTTCCCCGTCACCATTACGCGCGAAGAGATCAAGACCCAGTCCGTCAAGGGCAAGGTGATTGAACCCGGCTATGCCTGGATTCGCCTGTCGCAGTTTCAGGAACGCACGGTGGATGACTTCGTGCGCAAGGTGGAAGAGGTCTATCGGCAGGAGTCCCACCTCAAGGGGTTGGTGCTGGACCTGCGCAACGACCCGGGTGGTCTGCTGGATGCTGCCGTTGCGATCTCGGCGGCATTCCTGCCCGAGAATGTGACGGTGGTCTCGACCAATGGCCAGTTGGCCGACAGCAAGGCCACCTACAAGGCCTCGCCCGACTACTACCAGCGCCGGGGCGGTGGTGACCCGCTCAAGCGCTTGCCAGCTGCGCTCAAGACCGTGCCTTTGGTGGTGCTGGTGAATGAAGGCTCTGCCTCGGCCAGTGAGATCGTGGCTGGCGCGCTGCAGGACCACAAGCGCGCCACCATCATGGGCAGCCAAACCTTCGGCAAGGGCTCGGTGCAGACCGTGCGGCCCCTGGGGCCTGATACGGGCATCAAGCTGACCACGGCGCGCTACTACACCCCTAGCGGCAAGTCGATCCAGGCCAAGGGTATCGTGCCCGATGTGATGATCGACGAGTCGGAGGAAGGCAATGTTTTTGCTGCCCTTCGCATGCGCGAAGCCGATCTGGACAAGCACTTGGGCAGCGGCCAGGGTGAAGAAAAGAAGGACGAGGCCCGCGAGAAGGCGCGCGAGGAGGCACGCAAGCGTTTGGAGGAAGAAGCCAAAAAGCCTGCTGCTGACCGCAAGATCCCCGAGTTCGGGACTGACAAGGACTTCCAGCTGGTGCAGGCGCTCAACCAGCTCAAGGGTCGCCCGGTGCTGGTCAGCAAGACCTTGACGGAACGCAAGGAAGAAAAGAAAGAGAATTGAGCCTTTCGCGCTCTGCTCTCAAGGCTGGATTTCGCGAGGAATCCAGCCTTTCATTTTTTACCTCTGTGTTTCCGTCCTGCCACCTGTGGCGCCTGAACTCCCATGACCGACGACCAGCTTCTGCGCTATTCCCGCCACATCCTGCTTGATGAAATGGGCATCGAGGGGCAGGAGCGTGTGCTGGCGGCACACGCGCTCATCATTGGCGCAGGTGGGCTGGGGTCCCCTGCTGCGCTCTACCTGGCGTCGGCCGGTGTGGGGCTTATCACGCTGGTGGACGACGATGTGGTGGACCTTACCAACCTGCAGCGCCAGATTGCGCACACCACGGCGCGGGTGGGGCTCCCCAAGGTGGATTCGGCCGCCGAGGCTATCGCGGCGATCAACCCCGAGGTGCGGGTGACCCGGCTGCGAACCCGGGTGGACGCGGCGGCCCTGGAGCGCCTCGTGCAGGACGCCTCGGTGGTGCTTGATTGCTGCGACAACTACACCACGCGCCACGCGGTCAACGCCGCCTGTGTGCGCCACGGAAAACCTCTGGTTGCGGGTGCGGTGATCCAGTTTGACGGCCAGATCACGGTGGTGGACCCCCGCGATGAACAGTCGCCCTGTTATGCCTGCATCTTTGCACCTGACGCGGAATTTGAAGAGGTGCGCTGCTCCACCATGGGCGTCTTCGCTCCCCTGGTCGGGGTGGTGGGGGCGATGCAGGCGGCCGAGGCGCTCAAGTTGCTGGCAGGCATCGGGCCCTCGCTGGCGGGGCGGCTGCTGATGCTGGATGGGCGCTCGATGGAGTGGAGCACCATGCGTGTGCAGCGCGCTCCGCATTGCCCGGTGTGTGTGGCCCGGTAGGACAGCTCCTACAACGCCAGCCTGTGGCCGCTGGCAGAATCCGCGCACCCCAACGCTTAAATTCGGGGTGAGAGCAGCGTGCCCTGCGCTGGTCGCCAAAGTGGACCCGTCTGTGAAGCTTCGCACCTACATTGTTGAAGACAACGCAACTATCCGTGAGAACCTGATCGGGACTCTGGAGGAGTTGGCGTCTGTAGAAGCCGTGGGCGTGGCAGAAACCGAGGACGAGGGCACGCAGTGGCTCGCTACCCATAGCGAGGAGTGGGACCTGGCCATCGTTGATCTGTTCCTGCGCCAAGGCAGCGGGCTGGGTGTACTGGCTGCCTGCCGCACGCGCCGCCCGGGGCAGAAGATGGTGGTGCTCAGCAACTACGCCACCCCCGATGTGCGCATGCGCTGTGCGCAGCTGGGGGTGGACGCCGTGTTCGACAAGTCCAACGAAATCGATGCGCTGGTGGACTACTGTGTGCTGCACAGCAGCCGCCCGGCAAGTGCGGATGCGGGTGGCTCACTGAGCCCGTCTTCGGGCACATGATGCTTGCGCTCGGTGCGCTCGGGCGAGATGCAGGACACCCGTTGGAGCGCGTGTCCCTTTGCTCCGGTTACTGGCGAAGTCTTCCCTATGTCAATCAATCAGGCGGTTCTTGAGCGCGTAGTAGGTCAGGTCGCTGTTGGACGACAGGCTCATCTTTTCCATCAGCCGGGTGCGGTATGTGCTCACGGTTTTCACGCTCAGCGACAGGGCTTTGGCGATGTCGCCGGCGGTCTCGCCCTTGGCGAGCTTGATGAACACTTGGAACTCGCGCTCCGACAGCTGCTCGTGGGGTGGCGCATCGTCCTTGCGGTTGAGCTGCTGCGCCAGCAGTTCGGCCACTGCGGGGGTCAGATAGCGACGGCCCAGCGCAATGACGCGGATGGCCTCTACGATTTCAGCAGGCTCGCACTCTTTGTTCAGGTAGCCACTTGCTCCCTGGCGGATAAGGTTGATCGCATAGTGCTCTTCAGGGTAGCCGCTCAAGATCAAGATGCCCATGTCAGGCGCCTTCGCACGCAGCATGGCCAGTGCGTCGAGCCCACTCTGGCCGGGCATCGACAGGTCCATCAGCAACACGTCGATTTCCTTGGTGCGCACCAGGTCGATCGCTTCACGGCCATTGGCTGCTTCGCCTTCGACCCGCAGATCTACATGCTCCGACAAGAACTGTCGCAGCCCGGTGCGAACAATTGCATGGTCATCCACAATGCCGATCTTGATCATTGGTGTTTCTTTCTTGGGGCAGCCGCTGTGCTGCTGGAGCGTGTCGACGTCGAGTGGTCCGCAATGCTGGACCACGGATGGAGCCATGGTCAGGTGATGGCCCATTATCCAGATTAAGCGTATGAATCTCCAGGAATACACCCAACGCTGGCTGCCCAAGGTCCGCAAGATGGCGCTGAGCCTGCCCATGGCCATGCTGGCCGCCATGGTTTTGGTAGGCATCAATGAAACCGGGCATTTGCGGTCGCAGGATGCGCTGGAGCAAATGGACCAGAGCATTGCCACCCGGGGCGACGTGAACAAGCTGCTGCAGAGCATGCTGGATGCGGAGACAGGCCAGCGGGGCTACCTGCTGACGGGCAATGAGACCTATCTTGAGCCCTACGACAGGGCTGTTGCCACCGTGCAGACCAATCTGGACCGGCTGCGCAACCAGTTCATGAACTCGCCTGGCGACATGCAGGAGTTTGCACTGCTCTCGCGGCAGATATCGCGCAAGCTCGCCGAGATGGAGTTGAGCCTTCGCCTTCGGCGCAAGGGCAATGAAGATGCCTGGAAGTTCATTCTGAATACCGATGTGGGCAAGGAGCACATGGAGGCGATCCGCACCCATGCGCAGGAGCTGATTGCACGCAGCGACCTGCGCCTGTCGCAAGGCCAGAGGCAGATCGAGCAGTCGCTCACGCTGTCGCGCATCGGCATTGCGGCCGTCACCGTGATCGGTCTGCTGGCCTTCTACATGTACCTGCGCCAGACTCAGGCCGTGCAGGCCGTGAACCTGCGGGAGCAGGAACTGCTGGAGCGCGAGCGGCACCGTCTGGAGGGTCTCGTGCGCGAGCGCACTGCTACGTTGTCGGAGCTGGCCAACCACCTGCAGCAGGTGCGTGAGGAGGAGCGGGGGCATCTGGCGCGCGAGTTGCACGACGAACTGGGGGCTTTACTCACAGCTGCCAAGCTCGATGTGGCGCGCCTCAAGTCCAAGATCAACGCCGCGGCGCCGGATGTTGCAGAGCGCCTCAAGCACCTCACGGATACCCTCAACAGCGGCATTGCACTGAAGCGTCGCATCATTGAGGACCTGCGCCCTTCGTCCCTGTCCAACCTGGGGCTCACCGCTGCGCTGGAAATCCTGACGCGCGAGTATGCCGAAAGTGCAGGTATCGAGGTGGAGACGAGCCTGGAGGCCGTGCAGTTGCCCGACGGCGCCCAGCTCACGGTGTACCGCATGGTGCAGGAGGCCCTCACCAACGTTGGCAAGTACGCCAAGGCCAAGAAGGTGCTGGTATCGGTGCATTCACACCCCACCCATGTGGCGGTGCAGGTGCGCGATGATGGGGTGGGGTTTGACCCAGCCACTGTGCGCCCCACCTCGCACGGGCTGGCTGGCATGCGCCACCGTGTTGAAGCGGCAGGGGGGCGCTTGGCGCTTACCTCCCGCCCTGGCAGTGGCACCTTGCTGTCTGCGGTGCTGCCGCTACGGCGGGAGGGTGTGGCCGCGCCGGCCATCGCAGCCGGGGACGTCTGAGAACCTGTTTCCTGCCCAGCCGGTTTTCCGCGTCCATGGTTCCCAGCCTGTGGCGCGGCCCGCGTCCCTTCGGTACAAGCTGTTTCGGGGAGCGTGTGGCGCGCTGTCCTACACCGTCCCTGCAGCGGCGCCGACAGGTGCTTGCGCCTGGCTCCGGCATCTCTGGCACGGCTGGATGCCTACAGTGAACCCCAGGCGCTCAGGTTCTCGTGTCCGCCAATCTGTTGGCATCCCGGCCGCCCTGCAAGGAGATGGAAATGTTGCATTACGCAGTTGTCTTTTTGGTGATCGCGCTGATTGCCGCGCTCTTCGGTTTTGGTGGCATTGCCGCCGGTGCCGTGGGCATCGCCAAGATTCTGTTCTTCGTGTTCGTGATCATGGCGGTGGTGACCTTTGTTCTGAGCTTGTTGAAAAAGGCTTGACAAGCTATTCGCTGCGCATGCGTATCCCCTGCATGCCACTTCCAGGCATTCCTGCCCGGCACCTGGCCACACCAAGGAGTTTTTTCATGAGTCTTCAGACCGCTACCGATGCCCTGACCAACGGCGCTCGCAACCTCACCGACGATGTTCTGCAAAGTGCGCAGAACGCTGTGCAGACTACCCGCAATGCTGCCGACCATTCGCTGGACCAGGCCCAAGAGCGCTTGCACGCTTTGCGCAACCGGGCCAGTCCAGCTGTTGATGACCTGGCCGCCCGCGCTCAGGCGCTGGCCGCCCGCAGCATTGACTACTGTGCAGACACCAGCGCCCGTGCGCGCCGCCAGATTCAGCAAACTGCTGATGCCACCGGGCGCTACGTGGCAGAACAGCCGGGCAAGTCGCTGGTGATTGCCGCCGCATCGGGCGCCGCCTTGGCCGCCCTTGCTTTGTGGTGGTCCCGCCGCCGTCGTTCCTACTGAGCGCGGTCTCCATCGGACGAAGACCCGGCCTATCTCCACAGTCCACCGGTGACGGAGGGTGCTACAGACCGGTAGACTGCACATGTTCCTGCACCCGCGTTCCCAACCATTCTTGAACAAGGAAAAACCATGAAATACGCACGTGCCCTCGCTTTCGCCGCTGTTGCCGGCATCACCATCGTCACGGCCACGGGCTGCTCGGTGGCCCGTGAGCAACAGACCGTGGGCTCCTATGTGGATGACGCGGGCATCACCACCGCCATCAAAGCCAAGATGGCCGAAGACAAGACTGTGTCGGCCACCTCCATCAGTGTGGAAACACTGAACGGCACGGTGCAACTCTCGGGTTTTGCGAAGTCACAGGCAGAAAAGAACCAGGCCGAGAACATTGCACGCACCACCAAACATGTGCGTGAAGTGCGCAACAGCATTGTTGTGCGACCCTGAGCACCCGTTTGATGTAGCCCCCGGGCGGGCGATGGCCCCACCGTGTATTGGCACTCTTCTCAGAGCAGGCACCAGGCATGTCCTGGTGCCTGCTCTTTCTTTTTCTTTTGCACGGGTCCTGCGATGGGCGCATGGGGCGTCTTGCGCATTGCCGTACCCCCGATAAGCTCCACACCATGCGGGTATTCAATTGCGACCATTGCGGCCATCTGGTCTTTTTCGACAGCGTGCAGTGCCTGCATTGCGGCAACGCGCTGGCCTTTTTGCCCGATGCCCTGGTCATGGCGGCGGTTGTGCCTGCGCCGCAGCAGGGCCCTGGGCTGTGGCAAAGAGTGGGGCCGGGTGGGGACGGCACGCTCTACCGCATGTGTCGCAACCACACCGACTACCAAGCCTGCAACTTTGCGGTGCGCGCTGACGATACACAGGCGCTGTGTCCCTCATGCCGTCAGACCCGTTTGATGCCCGATGTGGCAGAGCCTGCCCACATGGGCCGGTGGATGCAGATCGAGAGCGCCAAGCGGCGGTTGTTCTACAGCCTGGCGCGTCTGGGCCTGGAGCCCGTGCCTGGGCGCAGTGGCCCCGTGTTCGACCTGCTGGCGGAGGAGCCAGGAGGCCCCCCGGTGCTCACGGGCCATCACAACGGCACCATCACACTCAATGTGGCCGAGGCGGACGATGACGAGCGCGCGCGCCGACGCATTGCGCTGGGCGAGCCCTACCGCACACTCATTGGCCATCTGCGCCACGAGTCGGGCCACTTCTACTGGGACCAGCTGGTGCGCGACGGCGGGTGGCTGGACGACTTTCGCCAGCGGTTTGGCGATGAGCGCCAGGACTATGCCGCCGCGCTGGAGGCGCACTACGCCATGGGCAACGATGGCGGCGACTGGGCCCAAAACCACGTCAGCGCCTATGCCGCCGCTCACCCCTGGGAGGACTGGGCCGAGACCTGGGCCCATTACCTGCACATGATCGACTTGCTGGAGACATCGGCCAGCTATGCCACCGAGGTCACCGTGCCTGGCATCTACGGCGCGCAGCACAGCCGATCCGTCGATCCCTTTGGCGCCCCGGCGCCCGACTTTGACACCATGCTGCGGCACCTCGTGCCCCTCACTTTGCTGCTCAACAGCCTCACGCGCAGCCTGGGGCAACTGGATGCCTACCCTTTTGCACTGGCCGAACAGGCGCTTTCCAAGCTTCGCTTTGTGCATGATGTGGTGCGTGCTGCAGGCCAGCGCCAGGCCGCTGCAGCGGCGCCGGCCACCGAGCGGAAGACTTCCGCAACTGCTGGTTCTATTGCTATAAAAAATATAGCATTTAAATGAATGCAGACAGGCGGGAACGCCTTTTTTTCTTCGTTTTTTTGGGTGAGGCCTGGAACTTGCTTGGTGCGAGCAGCGCCACACAGACACCAGGAAGGACACCCCATGCTGAGCCGAACTGCCGATCACTTGTTCTGGATGGCACGCTACACAGAGCGGGCGGAGAATACGGCCCGCATGCTCGACGTCAACTACCAGAGCGCACTGCTACCCCAATCTGCCGAAGTGGTCCTGCTGGGCTGGCAGGGTCTGCTGTCCATCAGCGAGCTGCTGCCCGCCTACACCGCCCAGCACGGCGAGGTGACCCCGGCCAAGGTGCTCGACTTCATGGTCAAGGACCCTTCCAACCCTTCGTCCATCGTGGCCTGCCTGCAGGCTGCACGTGAGAACGCTCGGGCCGTGCGCGGCGCGCTCAACACCGAGGCCTGGGAGATCCAGAACCAGACCTGGCTGGAGGTGAACCGGCTGATCGCCAGCGGCGCGCTGGAGCAGGACCCGGCGCGATTCTTTGAATGGGTCAAGTTCCGCTCACACCTCTCGCGGGGGGTGACGGTGGGCACCATGCTGCAAGACGAGGCGCTGCACTTCATGCGCCTGGGCACGTTTCTCGAGCGGGCCGACAACACGGCCCGGCTGCTGGACGTGAAGTTCCATGCTGTGCCGGGCGACTTCATGGGGGTAACCGCCGCTCAGGATCAAGACTATGACTTCTACCACTGGAGCGCCATCTTGCTCAGCGTGTCGGGCTTCGAGACCTACCGCAAGGTGTACCGCGACGTCATCACCCCCGAGCGCGTGGCCGAGCTGCTGATCCTGCGGGCAGACATGCCCCGTTCACTGCATGCCTGCATGAAAGAGGTGCTGGGCAACCTCGACATGCTGGGCAGTGCCCAGTCGGCCGAGACGCAGCGGCACGCGGGGCGGCTGCTCGCGCACTTGAAGTTCGCGCGCATCGATGAAATCCTGACCCATGGCCTGCATGCCTACCTCACCCAGTTCCTGGAGCGGGTGAACGACCTGGGCGCGCGGATCAGCCGGGACTTTCTGGTGCCGTCGGTAGCGTGAGGGAGATTGCGGGGGCGGGTTCTTCCGCTGCCAAGGCGCTGGGGGGCGCAGGTTCCACCGTCACGCCGACCTGCAGCACATGGTGGTCGCCGCCGTGGATCACGCCGCGCAGCGGCGAGACATCCGAAAAATCGCGGCCAATGGCCAAGGTCACATAGTCTTCGCCCGCCGCGCGGTCGTTGGTGGGGTCCAGGTCATACCAGGCGTCGTCGTCTGGTATGCCATTGCTTTCATCGGCTGCCGGTGACCACACCGACACCCAGGCGTGCGAGGCATCGGCTCCCACCAGTCGGGGCTGGCCTGGAGGGGGCTCGGTCAGCAGGTAGCCGCTCACATAACGCGCCGCCAGGCCCAGGCTGCGCAGGCAGCCGATCAAGACGTGGGCGAAGTCCTGGCACACGCCCCGGCGCAGCCGCAGCGATTCAAGCGCGGGCGTGCCTGCGTCGGTGGCGTTGGCGGTGTAGGCAAAGTCGGCGTGGATGCGCGTCATCAGGTGGCTGGCTGCCTCCATCATCGGTCGGCCAGGCGCAAAGCTCGCTCGCGCGTAGGCCACAAAGTCGGCATGCCGAGGAATGTAGGGCGAGGCAAAGCTGAACTCGGTAGCTGCGTGGTAGGGCTGCCCCCGCCGGTAGCCCAGGCGCTCGCGCACGGCCTCCCACGGCTCGCCGGGCGGCGCGGCGGGCGCGGGCAGGGTCTCCAGCAGACTTTCGGCGCGTACCCGCAGTTGCTCATGCGTGAACGGCAGGCTGAAGAACGCGCGGGTGTTCCCAAAAACGTCCTCCACCGCGCTGCACTGTATTGGGGTGGGTTCCACCTGAAGGCTGTGTTTGAGCACCTTCTGCACCATGCTGGTGCGAGGTCGCAGATGCGCCATGTGCTGGGCGTTTTGCACCGATGGGCTGTAGTGGTACACCGTTTCGTGGATGACGCGCAATCGCATGCTCAGGCTCCGATGCTGTAGCGCAAGGCGTCTACGGAATGGGTGAAATAGCGCGTGGCCAGCACATCCGACAAGCCCATCACACCCCGCACACACCGGCCCAGATACTGCTCCAGCGCTGCATGGCGGCCCTCGGCGTCCTGGGCGCACAGGGCCACCAGCGACAGGTCGGAGGCTTCGGGGATGCCGGTGGCAGCGGACTCTCCGGGCATGCCTGCAGCCGCTTCGATCTTGGCAATGCGCCCGCGCAGCGTCTGCGCCACCCAGGCCAGGGACCGGGGGTTGTCGCGGTCGATCACCAGCAGATCCAACAGGGCGGGCATATCGCGCCGCTGCTGGTACTGCGCGTGGAAGGTGATGGTGCTGTCAAACAGCGCCACCATCGCCTCAAATCCACCTTCCTCCAGCACGGCGCCGGTCTGCAAGCCGCTTTCCAGCGCGGTGGCGAGAAAGCCCAGGCGTTCCAGATGGCGGCCAATGGACAGCAGGCGCCAGCCGTCGTCGCGGGTCATGCGGTCGGTCTGCTGGCCTGTCATGGCAGCGGTGTGGCCGCTCAGGGCTTCGAGTTGGCGCAGGGCGTCCAGCGGCGAATAGTCGCCATCGTCCTCAGGGCCGGTGCGGGGGGCAAAAAACTCTGCCTCGGCGCGCACGATGAGGTTCCAGTGCTCCTGCGACAGGCGGTCCCGCACGGCCGAGGCTGCCCCCAATATGCCGCGCAGGTTGTAGCCTACGCTCGTCACTTGCGCAGGCTGGGTGAGCCCGGCGATCAGCGAGCGCTCAAACACGCGCCGTGCTTGCCCGGCCGCAGGCACGGTGGATAGCACCAGCCCCTGGCTCACGCCCATGGCGCTCAGCCAGGCCAGCAGCGGCTGCGAGGTCTGATCTTCGCCGTTCAGGCATTGCAGGGTGATGCGCGCCAGGCGCGTGACGTTCTCGGTGCGCTCGGTGTAGCGGCCCAGCCAGAACAGGTTCTCGGCCGCGCGGCTGGTCACCTGGCGGCTGCGGTGCACCACGGCGGGCGCGGCCTGGTTGTGGGCCAGCAGCGTGGTGGTGTCCACCGGGCCATCAATCATCACCCATACATCGGCGCTGCTGCCGCCGCGTTGCATCGATGTGATGCCGCTGTCGCCCTGGGCCAGCCGCGCCAGCCCGCCCGGCAACACGCGCCACGAGCCCGGGCCGTCACACACGGCAAACACCCTCAGCATCACCGAGCGGGGTGCGATGGCGCTGCCTCTCTGGCTGGCACCTTCAGTGCCTTCGGTACGCCAGGTGGGCATTTGCGACAGCGGCAGGTGGGCCTGCACGGTGTATTCGTCACCCTGGGCCTCGATGCGGGCAGACCATTGCGCCAGGTCTTGCGGCGACAGCCCGCCGCCCAGCACGGGCACGCGCTGGGCCATGGGCCAGGTGGGGCGGATCACGCTGTGCGCCAGCTGCGGCAGCACCGCCTGCATGGCCGAGCGCTCGCCACACCACCAGGTGGGCAGCGACGGCAGGGCCAGCTCTTCGCCCAGAAGGTGGCGCGACAGCGCGGGCATGAAGCCCAGCAGCGCCGATGATTCGAGGAACGCCGAGCCCGGCGCATTGGCCACCAGCACGTTGCCCGCGCGGATGGCCTGCAGCAGGCCGGGCACGCCCAGGCGCGAGTCGCTGCGCAGCTCCAGCGGGTCCAGAAACTCGTCGTCCAGGCGCTTGAGGATGCCGTGCACCGGCTGCAGCCCGTGCAGCGTCTTGAGGTACAGGCGCGCGTCGCGCACCGTGAGGTCATTGCCTTCGACCAGCGTGAGGCCGAGGTAGCGCGCCAGGTAGGCGTGCTCAAAATAGGTCTCGTTGTACGGGCCGGGGGTGAGCAGCACAATGCGCGCATCTGCCCCCGCCGGACTCATCTGCCGCAGCCCGTCGAGCAGTGCGCGGTAGGTGGCGGCCAGGCGCTGCACGTGCATCTGGCTGAAAGCCTCGGGGAACAGGCGCGAGATGAGCAGCCGGTTCTCCAGCAGGTAACCCAGGCCCGACGGCGCCTGCGTGCGCTGGGTGACCACCCACCAGTTGCCTTGCGCATCGCGCGCCATGTCGAAGGCCGCGATGGGCAGGTGCGTGCCGCCCACGGGCTGCACGCCGTGCATGGCGCGCAGGTAGCCCGGGTGGCCCTGCACCAGCGCGCTGGGCAGCAGGCCCTTGTGCAGCAGCTCCTGCGGGCCGTACACATCGGCCATCACGCGGTTGAGCAGGCGCGCGCGCTGCAGCACGCCACGCTCGATGTGCGCCCAGTCGTTCTGCGAGAGGATCAGCGGAAACAGGTCTACCGACCAGGGGCGCTGCGGGCCATCGGTATCCGCGTAGACGTTGTAGGTGATGCCGTTGTCGCGCACCTGGCGCTGAAGGCTGGCCATGCGCCGGTCCAGATCCTGGATGCCTTCGGGGCCCAAATGCTCAAAAAAAATGGACCATGCGCTCGATAGGTCTGGGTTGTTTGCTATTGAAAAAGGAGCATTTGAGGTGCTTGCCAGGTGGCCGGTGGGGGGCGTGGGCGCGCTGATATCGGCGCCCCGCAGCTCATCAAAATGCCCCGCCGCAGCGGCGGGTGCCAGCGCGGCAGCGAGGTGGGCCGCGCTTTCAGGAAGTTCAGAGGGCAAGAGGCTGTCGTTGGTATGTGTCACTGCGCTCGATTCTCGGGCATTTGGTCGCGAGGACTCTGCGGGTAACCCGCCCCCTTCGAAACCGGCACGGCCCAGGCCAGGGACGCAAGCCAAGGGTCGCCCCGCAGGGAGGGCGTCGTCCCCCACGGGGGGAAGGCGCCGCAGGCGACTCAGGGGGAGTCAAGTCATGGCCGCATCTTGCGCCGCAGATCCAGCGTGAACGGAAATTCCCGGCTGCCCGGCAATTCAATGGTCGCGGGCGGCACCGCCAGTCGGCCCGGCGTGTGGCCCATGCGCGAGAACCGCGCCAGGCGGCGGCTTTCGGCCTCATACGCGTTGACCGGGAAGGTGTCGTAGTTGCGCCCGCCGGGGTGCGCCACGTGGTACTGGCAGCCGCCCAGCGAGCGGTTCATCCAGGTGTCCACGATGTCGAACGTGAGCGGTGCATGCGCGCCAATGGTGGGGTGCAGGGCTGAGGGCGGGTTCCATGCCTTGTAGCGCACACCGGCCACAAACTCACCGGTCGTGCCCGTGCTTTGCAGCGGCAGCGGCTGGCCGTTGACGGTGACCACATGGCGGCTTTCGTTCATGCCTGTCACGCGCACCTCGATGCGCTCGAGCGACGAGTCCACGTAGCGCACGGTGCCACCGGCGGAGCCTTCTTCGCCCATCACATGCCAGGGCTCCAGCGCGTTGCGCAGGGTCAGCTCCACGCCCATTGACTTGACGGTGCCGACCATGGGGAAGCGGAACTCGAACTGCGGCGCAAACCAGGCGGGGTCGAACGCATAGCCTGCCGCGTTCATCTCGGCCACCACGTCATGCATGTCCTGCTGGATGAAGGTGGGCAGCATCCAGCGGTCGTGCAGCTCAGTGCCCCAGCGGGCGGCGGGGGCGCGGTAGGGCGCCTTCCAGAAGCGAGCGATCAAGGCGCGCAGCAGCAGCTGCTGCACCACGCTCATGTGGGCATGGGGCGGCATCTCAAAGGCGCGCAGCTCCAAAAGGCCCAGGCGACCGGTGCTGCTGTCGGGCGAGAACATCTTGTCGATGGAAAACTCGCTGCGGTGCGTGTTGCCCGTCACATCCACCAGGATGTTGCGCAGCGTGCGGTCCACCAGCCAGGGCGGCATGTCCTGGCCGTAGACCGCGCGGTTGGCCTCGATCTCGCGCAGGGCGATCTCCAGCTCGTACAGCTGGTCGTTGCGTGCCTCGTCCACGCGCGGCGACTGGCTGGTGGGGCCGATGAACAGGCCGCTGAACAGGTAGCTCAGGCTCGGGTGGTTGTGCCAGTACAGCAGCAGGCTGGCCAGCAGCTCGGGCTTGCGCAAGAAGGGCGAGTCAGCCGGTGTGGCACCGCCCATCACAAAGTGGTTGCCGCCGCCGGTGCCGGTGTGGCGGCCATCGGTCATGAACTTCTCGGCCGACAGGCGCGTCTCCCACGCGGCCTGGTACAGAAACTCGGTGTGCTGCACCAGCTCCTTCCAGTGGCTGGCGGGGTGGATGTTCACCTCGATCACGCCAGGGTCGGGCGTGACGGCCAGCACCTTCAGGCGTGCGTCGCGTGGCGGCGGGTAGCCTTCCAGCACGATCTTCATGCCCAGCTCTTCGGCCGTGGCCTCGATGGCGGCCAGCAGGTCCAGGTAGTCGTCCAGGCGCGCCAGCGGGGGCATGAACACGTACAGAACGCCGTACTTCTCGCCCACCTTTTCGGCCTTGGGGCCACTGGCGCGGCGCGGGTCGCGCACCTCCACGCACAGCGCGGTGCGTGACAGGCCTGCGGCGGACTGGAACTTGCCCGGCGGCTGCGTGCCCACATGCGGGTCGGGTTGCCCGGCCCGGCGCGCGTGATCGCCACCCGCAGTGCCTTGTGCCATGCGGCGCGCCTCGCCCGGTGCGGTGGCGCCCGCCAGGTAGGGCAGGTCGCGGTCGCCGGTGACGGGGCCCGCAGGCACGGAATACCGCGCCCGCAGCGTGGTCGCAGCGGGCAGCGGGCCCTGGGGCGCAGTCGGGTCGTGCGGGATCAGGTGCTCGGTGTCCGACGCCGTCACCCAGGGCAGGGCGTCCAGCGGCAGGCGGTAGCCCATGGGCGAATCGCCGGGGATGAGCAGCATGCGGTCGTCGCGGAAGAACCACGGCCCGGTGCTCCACACGCTGCCCGCCAACGTGCCGGTGCCCACACCCGCCTGCAGCGGCAGCACATAGCCCACCACGCTGTCGAGCTTCTGCTCGAACACGCGACGCAGCCGTGCGCGCTCCAGCTCGTCGTCCAGGCGCGCGTCGAACGGGTCTACGTTGATGGGCAGGCGCCGCTCGCGCCACAGGTAGTAGAAGGTGTCCTCATACCCAGGCTGGACGTAGCGGTCGGTGATGCCCAGCTTGCGCGTGAGGTGGCGCACAAAACGCTCGGCGTCGGCGCTGGTGTAGTGGCATGGGTCGCGCTCGTCGGCAAACAGCGCGGGGTTCTGCCACGCGGGCTGGCCGTCGGCGCGCCAGCAGATCGACAGCGCCCAGCGCGGCAACTGCTCGCCCGGGTACCACTTGCCCTGGCCAAAGTGCAGAAAGCCACCCTGGCCATATTCGGCGCGCAGCTTGTGCGTGAGTTCGGTGGCAAAGCCGCGTTTGGTGGGGCCCAGCGCATCGGTGTTCCACTCGGGCGCGTCGCGGTCGCCCACGGCCACAAAGGTGGGCTCTCCGCCCATGGTCAGGCGCACGTCGCCCGCCACCAGGTCGGCGTCCACCTTCTCACCCAGCGCCAGCACGGCCTGCCACTGGTCTTCGGTGTAGGGCTTGGTCACGCGGGGCGATTCGAAGATGCGCGTCACGCGCATCTCGTGGCTGAAGTCCACCTCGGCCTTGTCCACGCCGCCTTCAATCGGCGCGGCCCCCGAGGGCTGGGGCGTGCAGGCCAGCGGGATGTGGCCCTCGCCCGCCATCAGGCCGCTGGTGGCATCCAGGCCAATCCAGCCCGCGCCGGGCAGGTAGACCTCGCACCAGGCGTGCAGGTCGGTGAAGTCGTGGTCGGTGCCGCTGGGGCCGTCCAGCGCCTTCACGTCGGGCGTGAGCTGGATCAGGTAGCCCGACACGAAACGCGCCGCCAGCCCCAGGTGGCGCAGCAGCTGCACCAGCAGCCAGCCCGAGTCGCGGCACGAGCCACTGGCCTTTTGCAGCGTCTCCTCCGGTGTCTGCACGCCGGGCTCCAGGCGGATCAGGTAGCGGATGTCCTGTGAGACCTGCTGGTTGAGCTTGACCAGAAAGTCGATGGTGCGTTGCTTGCTGCGGTCGATCTTGTCGAGGTAGGCCTGCACCAGCGGCGTCACGGGCTCGGTGGCCAGGTAGGGCGCCAGCTCCTGCTGCACATCGCTGCTGTACTTGAAGGGGATGTGCTCGGCCTCAGGCTCCAGGAAGAAGTCGAAGGGGTTGTACACCGCCATCTCCACCACCAGGTCCACGGTGACCTTGAACTCGCGCGTCTTTTCAGGGAAGACGAGCCGCGCCTGGTAGTTGGCAAACGGGTCTTGCTGCCAGTTGATGAAGTGCTGCGCGGGCTCGACCTTGAGCGAGTACGAAATCACATTGCTGCGGCAATGGGGCGCAGGTCGCAATCGGATGGTCTGCGGCCCGAGGCCTACCAGCCGGTCGTATTGGTAATGCGTGACGTGGTGGAGCGCGGCGTGGATGGGCATATGCAGGCCATGCTAGCAAGTCCCGAGCCATCGCGGCAACAATTGCAACCTCGCTGACAGCGGGTCATCGGCTGTTCACAATGTGCGCTGCGTGTTCGGCCTGTGCAGGCTGGCGCCAGTTTCAGACCATGCACCATCTTGGTGACAACTCCTTTTGCCTATGTCCCATTCTCCCCAACTTCTGCTCCTGCCCGGCCTTGCTGCCGATGACCGCATGTGGCGCGGTGTGTTGCCGCTGCTGCCCGCCGCACTGCGCCCCGAGGTCGCCACAGCCCACCAGGACGTGAACCTGCACACCATCGAAGACTTCGCCGCCCGCCTGCTGGCACAGCACACGGGGCCGCTGGTGCTGGCCGGTGCGTCCATGGGCGGGATGGTCGCCATGGAGGCCGCGCGCCAGGCGCAGGAGCGTGTGGCCGGGCTCGCGCTGCTGGGTACCACGGCGCGGCCCGAGACGCCGGACATGCGGGCGCTGCGTGAAGGCGCCATTGAATTGTTCGAGCAGGGTCGGGTGCGCGAGGTCATCGAGCCCAATGTGGCACTGGCTTTCCACCCCGCCAACGCTGCCGATCCTGCGCTGGTGCAGGCCTATCTGGATTTTGTGCTGGACGCTGGTCCCGGCCACTTGGTGCGCCAGAACCGCGCCGTCATCCACCGGCCCGATGCACGGACGCACCTGCCTGCGGTGGCTTGCCCCGTGCTGGTGGTGTGTGGCGCGGCCGACCAGCTCACGCCGCCCGAGTGTTCCGCGGAGATCGCGGCCCTGGTGCCCGGCGCCGAGCACCACCTGCTGCCGGACAGCGGCCACATGCTGACCATGGAGCAGCCCGAGGAGGTGGCGCGCCTGCTGGTGCAGTGGTTGGCCCGCAACGGGTGGATGTGATGCGGGTTTTGTGAGGTTTTTTGGCCGTTCCCGCCTGATGGGTAAGTATTTATTGCTATAAAAATAATAGCAATCAAAACTCCAGATTGTCAATCAACCGCGTGCTGCCCAGCTGCGACTTGCCGAGCGCGACCGGGATACCCATGCTGTTGCGCGCGATGCGGGTGCATGCCCCGGTTGCAGTGGTTTCGGCCCGTAAGGGAGGGTTTGAGCCCATGGTGGGGGCCAAGTGGTTGAACTCCCCCATTCGTTCACGCTGAGCTTTTCGAAGCGCTGCTCTGGCTTGCCCGCTCTCTGCGCTTGGCTCCATCCCAACGATTCTTCGCCAGGCTAGGCCGGGGCATGGGTGCGTGGATGTGCTTTTTTTGTTTACAGCTTGGATTTCTCTGGCTACATTGCGGCCCCTTTTGCAACCAAGCTGATGCCGCGAAACGCTCTTGGGATCCTCTGCACGAATCGAGCGGTAAGTGTGCGCTGCGAATCGGGAGGGGCTGCAAGGCGCAAAACGCAGCAATAGCCGTAGCTATTGCGAGTATTTGCAACGCCGCAGACCGCCCGAGACCGCAGATGCACACGGCGCGATGATTTGTGCAGAGGATCCCTTGCCCAACCCATAGCCATGGGTGCCTCCCATCACACCCCACTAACAAGGACTTTTATGTTTCCGCGGACCCGGTCGCTCCATGCTTGGCCCATTTTCAGTTTTACCTGTTGCGTGGGCGGCCCACGCCGCTCTTGGCGCCACCTGCTGGCGCTGGCTTTGCTGCTGTGCCTCGCATGGGTGTGGTCGGGTAGCGCCCATGCCCAGGTGCAACAGGGCCCTGCTGGCCTGGCCAGCGGTTTGAAGTCAGTGACCGTGGGGTTGGGGCATGCTTGTGCGCTGACCAATAGCGGGGCTTTGTACTGCTGGGGCAGTAACAGCAGCGGGCAATTGGGCGATGGCACGACCACCCAGCGCACCACGCCAGTGGCTGTATCAGGCTTGCCCGGCGGTGTGATTGAGGTGGCTGCAGGTGCTTATCACACCTGTGCCAGAACCAATAACAGTGTGTATTGTTGGGGCGAAAACACCTACGGCCAACTGGGCGACGACTCGAACATCCAGCGCAATACGCCAGTGGCTGTTCCTGGGCTGAATGAACCTGTGTATGCCCTGGCAGCGGGCATTCAACACACCTGCGCAATGGCCAACGGGGAAACGTTTTGCTGGGGTCGCAATGGCGACGGTCAACTGGGGGATCGCTTTACGGACGACCGTGACACGCCACGGGCGGTGTATCGACTGCCGTTTGGCGCGCTCAACCTGGCAGCCGGATGGGGCCACAGTTGCGCGGCGATCACCCCCTCCAGCAACACGCAAATTTATTGCTGGGGAAAAAACGACCGAGGACAGCTGGGCGACGGAACAACCACCCAGCGCCTGGAGTTCGTGCAGGTGTCCACACAGACGGGTGATGCGCGGTCCCTGGCAGCGGGGGACTTGCACACTTGTGTAGTGAATGGCGCCGGTACCATGTCTTGCTGGGGTTACAACAGTGACGGCCAGCTTGGCGACGGAACAACCACCCAGCGCAACACGCCAACCGTGGTAGCCAGCGGAATGAAAGCTGCTGCTGTGGGCCTCGGTCACACCTGCGCGTTGACCAGCGCTGGGGCTGTGTTTTGCACAGGCCGAAACAATGCCGGCCAGTTGGGTGATGGCAGCGGCGTAAATCGCTCTGCGCTTGTGGCCGTGCCAGACCTGAGTGATGTGCAGAGCCTGGACGCAGGCGGCTTTGGAACCTGCGCGGTTACGGCTTCAGGCGGGGGGTACTGTTGGGGCAGCAACGGCAGTGGACAGCTGGGAGATGGCACCACCACGACAAGCCTGTCGCCCGTATCGGTCATCGCCGCCATGGCGCCCACAGGCGTGCAAGCCGTGGCAGGAGACGGCGCGGTAACCGTGAGCTGGGCGCCACCCCCATCAAACCACGGCACCATCAGCAGTTACACCGTTACGGCCAGAGCAGGCCCGACGGTAGGCTCGTGCACCATCACCGCCCCGAGTACCGCCTGCAAGATCAATGGCCTGACCAACGGCACAGTCCACACCTTCACTGTCAAGGCTACCAATGACTTGGGTAGCAGCGACGAATCGTCAGGCGTCACAGCAACGCCCCAGGTGATCACGCAACCCGCACTGCCGCTGCCCGGAGGCGGCAACGCCTCAGTGACCATTGGCGGCGGCACGCCAGGC
>NZ_QAIH01000005.1 GCF_003060895.1 Acidovorax sp. HMWF029
CCCCCACGCCATGCTGAGCCCCACCGCCCTGCGCCGCTGGAGCTGGACCCACAAGTGGTCCAGTCTGGTGTGCACCATCTTCATGCTGCTGTTGTGCATCACCGGCCTGCCGCTGATCTTTCACCACGAAATCGGCCACCTGCTGGGCACCGAGGTCGAGGCACCTGCCATGCCTGCCGACACACCGCGCGCCAGCCTCGACAAGGTGCTGGCCACCGCGCAGGCGCTGCACCCGGACCGCGTGGTGCAGTTCGTGTCGCACGCAGAGGACGACAACAACGTGTGGTTCGTCACGCTCACGCCCACACCGGCCCCCACGGACGATTTCAAGTCGGTGGCGGTGGATGCACGCACAGCCCAGGTGCTGGCGCAGCCACGGTTTGACGAGGGTTTCATGCATGTGATGTTCCGCCTGCATGTGGACCTGTTTGCGGGGCTGCCGGGCAAGCTGTTTCTGGGTTTCATGGGTTTGCTGCTGCTGGTGGCCATCGTCACCGGGGTGGTGCTGTATGCGCCGTTCATGCGCAAGCTGGCGTTTGGCGAGGTGCGGCGGGATCGCTCCGCGCGCGTGAAGTGGCTCGACCTGCACAACCTGCTGGGCATCGTCACGCTGGTGTGGGCCTTTGTGGTGGGTGGCACGGGCATGATCAACACGTGGGCCGACCTGCTCATCAAGTACTGGCAGTACGACCAGCTCTCGGTGCTGCTCAAGCCGTATGAGGGCCAGCCCACCGTGCCCGCCGCCGAGCGCGGGCCGCTGCAGCAGGCGCTGGATGTGGCGCAGGCCCAGGCGCCGGGCACCAAGCTGTCGTTCATTGCGTTCCCGGGCACGGCGTTCTCCAGCCCGCACCACAACACGTTTTTCCTGCGCGGCAACGAGCCGCTGACCTCCAAGCTGCTCAAGCCCGTGCTGGTGGATGCGCGCACGGCGCAGGTCACGGCGTCGCCTGCGCTGCCGTGGTACCTGACAGCGCTGCTGGTGTCGCAGCCGCTGCACTTTGGCGACTACGGCGGCATGCCGATGAAGATCATCTGGGCGCTGCTCGACATCGCCACCATCGTCGTGCTGGGCAGCGGGCTGTATCTGTGGCTGCGCAAGGGCGTGCAGGCGGCAAGCCCCGCAAAAACAGCCACTGGCAGCGACACGGGCGGCTTTGCAGGCAGCGCATTGCCCACATCCGGCGCAGCGCGCTCCACCGAGGGGGCCGCATGAGTAAGCACCACCCTTTCTGGGCCCTGTGGGGCTGGCCCATCGTGATGGGGGTCCTCACCACCACCGGACTGATCACGGCCCTGGTGTCCGACACCTGGGGCGACTGGTGGTCGTGGGTGGCGCTGGGTGTGCCGGTGGCAGTGATGGGCTGGTACAGCTGGCCTCGCAGTTCCGCAGGTGCCACAGCGGCAACCGCAGACGCATCCCCCACCGATGCATCCGGCACCTGTTCCACCGCTGCGCAGTGAGTTCTTTGTTTCTTTGTTTTTCTTCGCCATGCGTTCCGCACCATCACCCCACACCGCCCCGCTGCTGCGCCCTGCGGTGTCTGCCACCCCTGTTGCACTGGCTGCGGCCGCGTTGGTGCTGGCCCTGGCCGCACCTGCGCTGCATGCGCAGGCATCTGTAGCCCACGCCACGGCGGGCGAGGCCAAGACCCTCTCCACCGTCACGGTCAACGCCAGTGCCGATGCATCGGCCCAAGGCCTGTCGCCCGCCTACCCCGGCGGTCAAGTGGCGCGTGGGGGCCGCGCAGGCATCTTGGGCACCAAGGATGCGATGGACACGCCGTTTTCCATCACCAGCTACACCAACGAACTGATCCAGGACCGCCATGCCCGCAGTGTGGGCGATGTGCTGCAGAACGACCCCACGGTGCGCGTGGCGCGCGGCTTTGGCAATTTTCAGGAGTCGTTCTTCATCCGGGGCTTCATCCTCGATTCAGACAGCACCGCCTACAACGGCCTGTACAGCCTGCTGCCGCGCCAGTACATCGCCACCGAACTGTTCGAGCGGGTGGAGTTGCTGCGCGGTGCCTCGGCATTTTTGAATGGCGCCAGCCCCAACGGCGGTGGCCTGGGCGGTAGCATCAACCTGCTGCCCAAGCGCGCACCCAACGAGCCCTTGAGCCGCGTGACCTTGGGCGTGGCCAGCGGCGGCCAGACGCAGATTGCGGCCGACATCGCCCGCCGCTTTGGCCCCGACGGCAACACAGGCATCCGCGTGAATGCCGCTACCCGCAATGGCGGCACAGCGGTGGACCACGAAGACGTGCAGCTGGGCCTGCTGGCCGTGGGCCTGGACTGGCGCAGCCGCGATGTGCGCCTGTCGGGCGACATCGGCTGGCAAGACCACCAGCTCAAGAACACGCGCACCAACGTGACGCTGGGCAGCGCGGTAACCACGGTGCCGGGCGCACCTGACAACCACACCAACTTTGCCCAGCCCTGGAGCTACTCGAACGAACGCGATGTGTTCGGCACTCTGCGCGGCGAGTGGGACCTGTCGCCCACTACCACCGCCTGGGCGGCGGCGGGTGCGCGCCGGGGCGAGGAGGCCAATTCGCTGGCCAACCTCACGGTAACCAACGCTGCCAGTGGTGCTGCCACGACCTACCGTTTTGACAACACCCGCAAGGACAGCGTGAACACCGGCGAGCTGGGCCTGCGCGGCAAGCTGCAGACCGGCAGCGTGGGCCACGAATGGGTGGCGGTGGCATCGCACTTCAGCGCCGACAAGAAGAACGCCTATGCCATGGACTTGCGCAACACCCTGGCCACCAACCTTTACAACCCCGTGGCCGCCAGCCAGCCCAGCTTGAGCGCCAACACGCTCTATGGCGGCAACCTGGCCGACCCACGCCGCACCGGCAGAACGCGGCTGACCAGCTTGGCGCTGGGCGACACGATGTCGCTGCTGAACAACCGCCTACTGCTCACGGCGGGCCTGCGCCACCAGAAAATCGAGATCGCCAACTACGCCTACGGCACGGCCGTGCAGACCGATCGCTACGACCACAGCCGCACCAGCCCGCTGCTGGCCGCCGTCTACAAGGTGGACAAAGGCCTGTCGGTGTATGCCAACTATGTGGAAGGCCTGAGCCAGGGCCAGACCGCGCCCAGCACCGCCGCCAACCGGGGCGAGATGCTGGCGCCCTATGTCTCCAAGCAAAAAGAAGTGGGCGCGAAGTTTGACGGCGGCCGCGTGGGCGGCAGCGTGGCCCTGTTCTCCACCACCAAGCCGCGCGCCTATGTGGGCTCTGACCAAATCTTCCGCAGCAATGGCAAGGATCGCCACCAAGGCATTGAACTGGCCGTGCAGGGCGAGGCCACCAAGGGCCTGCGCCTGCTGGGCGGCCTGACCTGGCTAGATGCCAAGCAGCTCGCCACCGGTGCCGCCAGCACCGACGGCCGCCGCGTGATTGGCGTGCCCAAGCTGCAGGCCAATGTAGGCGCCGAATGGGATGTGCCCGGCGTGAACGGCCTGGCCCTGGACGGCCGCCTGGTGCACACCGGCGCGGTCTATGCCAACGCCACCAACACCCTGCGCGTGCCGGGCTGGAACCGCCTGGACCTGGGCGCACGCTACCTCACCGAGGTGCAGGGCCGCCTCGTGACCCTGCGCGCCCGCGTGGACAACGCGACCAACCGCAACTACTGGGCGTCGTCGGGCGGCTACCCCGGCGCAGGCTACCTGGTGGTGGGCGCGCCACGCACGTTCTCGTTGAGCGCCAGCGTCGATTTTTGACGCACCCCGGGCGGTGCCGTTCAGCCAGCCGCCCGGCAACCAGCCACCCAGCGCTAGACCACCGGGCGCAGGCAGCCAACTTCTTTCGCACTGGGTTGCGTGTGGCCCCGCCGGGGGCACGCACGCCCTGTGCACGCACATTTTTGTTGAAACCACCGAAAGGAAACTGCCATGCCATCGTCCCTGCGCCTCAAGGCCCCGCTGCTCGCCACCCTGATTGCCTGCGCGTCCCTCACCGCCGTCGCCAGCGCCCACGCCCACCAGGTGTGGCTGGAAAACGCCGGCGGCCAAGCCCGCCTGCACTTTGGCGAGTTCAACGAAAACCTGCGCGAATCCTCGCCCGGCGCGCTCGACAAGTTCCTGGGTGCGCCCGCCCTGGAGCAGCGCACCGCCGCCGGCGCCACCAAGCCGCTGGAAGGCAAGCTGGGCAAGGACGCCTTCAGCTACGCCACCGACGCCAGCGCGCAGACCCTGTTCGCCGCCGCCAGCTACCCCCTGATCGACCGCAGCAAGCGCAACCAGCCCGCCATGCTGTGGGTGCCCGCCGCGCGCTGGGTGGCCAACGCGGGCCAGGCCACCGAAGCCAATGCCAAGGCACTGGACCTGGTGCCCACCGGCAAGCCCGGCGTGTTCAAGGTGGTGTTCAACGGCACCCCCCTGCCCAAGGTGCAGGTGGAGATGGTGGCGCCCTCGGGCTGGTCGCGCGGTGAACAAAGCGGCGACGACGGCACGGTGACCTTTGCCCTGCCCTGGAAGGGCCAGTACGTGGCAGAGGTCAAACACAGCGACAAGACCGCCGGTGAAGCCCAGGGCAAGCCGTATGGCGAAGCCAGCTACGTGACCACGCTGAGCTTTGTGCAGAAGGACGGCATGGCATCGCCCGCGCTGCCCGAGCCACCCGCCAAGGGCCACTGATCTGCGGGGGCCCACCGGCCCCACGCACCACCGTGAACCTGCCCCAACCGTGCAGCGCCACAGCGCCACGGTTTTTTGTGGCTGCGCTGCGCCATTTTTTAAATAAAAAAGGCTCCTCCGCGCTCTGCATATCGGCTTTTAGCTACCAAATCAATAGCATATGATCCACCACCATCTTCTGCGCACCGCCATAGCCCAGGCCGTACTGCTGGCCCTGTACGGCACCGCCCAGGCACAGACGGCCGCGCCCAATGCACCTAACGCACCCGCTGCCGAGAAGGCCCTCGCCCCCGTCACCGTGAGCGCAGGCGCCGAGCAAGAGAACCCCACCGCGCCCGTCAGCGGCTTTGTAGCCAAACGCGCGCTGAGTGCCACCAAGACCGACACCCCCCTGCTGGAAACCCCCCAGGCCATCAGCGTAGTCACCCGCGACCAGATGGAAGCCCAGGGCGTGCAAACCCTGCGCCAGGCCACGGCCTATACCGCGGGCGCCGTGTCCAACTATTTCGACAGCCGCGTGGACAGCTTTGCCGCCCGCGGCGGGAGCGTCTCGCAGTACCAGGACGGCCTGCTGCGCACCTACGGCACCTACAACACCAGCCGCCCCGACCCCTACACGCTGGAGCGCGTGGAGTTTCTGCGTGGCCCCACCTCGGTGCTGTACGGCCAGGGCAGCGTGGGCGGTGTGCTCAACCTCACCAGCAAACGCCCGCAGGCCGAAACGCAGCGCGAGGTGCAGGTGCAACTGGGCAACAACAGCCGCAAGCAGATCGCCGCCGACATGACCGGCGCGCTCAACACCGAAGGCCAGTGGCTCTATCGCCTGGTGGCGGTGGGCCGCGACAGTGGCACCCAGGTGGACCATGTGGCCGATGACCGCGTGGTGCTGATGCCGTCGCTGACCTGGAAGCCCAACGCCGATACATCGCTCACGCTGCAGGCCCTGCACCAGAAGGACAAGAGCGGCTCTCTGATCGGCTTTTTCCCATGGCAGGGCACGCAGTTGGCCAGCCGCTACGGGCAGATCCCGCGCAACACATTCATCAGCGAACCGGGCTGGGACGCGTATGACACCACCAACAACTCCTGGGGCTACCTGTTCAGCCACCGCTTGAACGCCGACTGGACCGTGCGCCAGAACCTGCGCCGCACCGTGAGCGAGGTGGACTACCGCACCATCTACACCAGCTTCACGGCCAACGCCGCCACCGGCCGCCCGGCCCGCCCTGTGTTCAACAGCGACAGCCGCACCCTGGTGCGCGATGCCGTGTGGCAACTCAACACCGGCCGCATGCTGCTCATTGACACGCAATTGGAGGGCAAGCTGCAGGCAGGCAACACCGAGCACACGCTGCTTGCGGGCCTGGATGTACAGCGCAACCACACCGGCCAGAAAGCCTGGCGCGCCGTGGCACCGGCCATCGATGTCTACAACCCCGTGTACGGCAACTTCACCCCGCCCACGGCCGCGCAGCTGGTGCGCCAGCCGAACGTGGTGCAGAAACAGCTGGGCTTTTATGCCCAGGACCAGATCAAGTGGGGCCGCTGGACCGCCACGCTGGGCCTGCGCCACGACAGCGTGCAGACCGACACCGAAGGCCGCCCCGCAGCCGCCGTGGACGACAAGGCCTGGACCAAGCGCGCTGGCGCCACCTACCAGATGGACGGCGGCTGGGCACCGTATGTGGGCTACTCCGAGTCCTTCCAGCCGCTGGGCGGAGTGGACGTGTATGGCACCCCCTTCAAGCCCCAGCGCGGCGAGCAGTGGGAGGCTGGCGTGAAATGGCAACCGCCCGGCCAGGGCATCAGCGCCTTCGCCGCCATCTATCAGCTGCGCGAGAAGAACCGCAAGACCACCGACCCAAGCAACCCGCTCAACAGCCTGCAGATCGGCGAAGTCAAGGTCAAGGGCTTCGAAGCCGAGGTGCAGGCCAGCCTGGCACGCCAGTGGGACTTCACCGTGGGCTACGCCTTCACCGACGCGAAGATCAGCCGCAGCAACGCCGGCGACCAGGGCACGCCGGTAGCCAGCGTGCCCAGGCACACCGCCTCCGCCTGGCTGAGCCACCGCTTTGCCAGCGAAGGCCGTGGCGGCTGGACCGTGGGCGCTGGCGTGCGCCACACCGGCTCGCAATGGAGCGGCACCAGCGCCATCAGCACCCCGGCCGCCACCCTGGCCGATGCCATGGTGGCGTATGACGCAGGCGACTGGCGCGTGGCCTTCAACGTGGTCAACCTGACCGACAAGGTGCACATCACCCAGTGCCTGGCGCGGGGCGATTGTTTCTATGGGCAGGCGCGGACGTACACGCTGACTTCGACGTACCGGTTCTGAGGGCGGGGGAAGATGATGGCGTGAAAAAATTCAAGCCAGAATGGGCTTCTCCGCTCTTTGGATAAGCCTTTTATGCTATTCAAATGATAGCAAAAGCTCCGACTCACGGATGAGCCGGAGCTTTGTTTTGTGGCCTGCGGACAAAAAGCACTTCGTGGGCTCTTAACAAAGACACAAGCATGCGCTGGGACGATTGATTTGATCAGCATTGCCACATCCGGCAGGATGCCGAGCACACATGCCGTGGCATCAATGCCCCCCAAACCTCCCCACCTGCCGCAGCCCTCCGGTCAGGCGCCACAGGCTGATGCACCAGCCATCACACCCCTCCTCCACCACCAGTGCGGGCAGGTCGTTGCCATCGATATCGACATGGCTCTCCGGGGTGCCTGGCACCTCTCCCATGTAGGCATAAGTGCCCTGGCTGCTGCGCACAAACACATGGTGCCTTTGCGCTTGGTAAAACGCGTCTGCGTCGCGCACCACCTTGCCGGGCACCACCACCGTGGTGCGCGCGCCGGGGGCGCCGTGGGGCTGCTGGATCGACCTGGCATCGTCCCACTTCAGCTGGCGCAGCAGCGCGCCAAAGCGGCGCGTGTCGGACTGGATATAGGTCTGCAGTTCGGTGCGCTGGTCAGGGTCGATCTTGCGCACGTTCCACCGGGGCGTGGCGGGTGGTGCCATCGAAAACAGGGCGTACTGCCTGCCCTCACTCTGGCGGGCCGGGCCTTGCACGGTCACCCCGGTCACCTCCCAGTCGTCAGCGCCGGACGGGGTCTTGAACACCTCTGCCTTGCACTGGTACTTCACGCCACCTTGCAAAGCAAACACCGCCTTGTCCGTATTGCAGTGCTGCACCAGCCGCTGCAGATGGGCCTTGTCATCAAAGCGTGCCATCACCCGCTCGGCATCGGGCGGCAGTAAAGCAAAGAACAATCCACCACGGGTGCTGTGGCTTTCTTTCTCCATGCCCGCGATGGCGGGCAAGGCGCAGGACAAAACTAACCATGGGGCAAGCAGTCGCGTCAACAGCATGGGCCGATACCTCCGTCAGGGAAGGAATGGTAACGATCCTGCGCACAGGAACAGGCGCGGCCTCACCACGCTGCTTGGTTGCACTGCCCTCACCGCCCTAGCACCGCCACGTGCACCCCGGTGCGGACGCGAAACCCCAGGCTTTCATACAAGGCAATCGCCGCTGCGTTCGTCGTCCACGCGTGCAGAAACGCCTGGTCGCCCCGCTGCTGGATGGCATGCGCCACCACCGACGACAGCCTGCGTGCAAAACCGTGGCCGCGAAAGTCCGGGTGGGTGCACACGCCGCTGACTTCGGTGCCGCCCACAAAGCGCATGCGCTCGCCCGCCATGGCCGCCAGGCGGCCGCCCACGCGGATGCCAATGAAGCGACCCATGGTGTGGGTGCGGGGCAAGAACGGGCCGGGCTCGGTGAGCTGGGCCAGGGCCAGCATGTCTGCAGCATCGGCTTCGCCCAGCTCCACGATGTCTTCCTTGCCAGGCTCGGGCGCAATCAGCTGGGTGGCCAGCATCTGCACGCCCTCGGCGCGGCGCAGGGCCTGCAGGCCGGGAGGCACCGGCGCGGGCTGCGCTTGCAGCACAAACACGGTCTCGCCCTCGGCAATCAAAGGGGCCAGGGCTGACACGCTGGCATCGTCGCTGTCGTCCCGGGTGGATGCAAACAGGTTCACATCGCGCCGGTAGCGCCGGGCCTGATCGCCGCCTTCGGCAAGGGTGGGCGCGTAGGCCAGCGAGGCCCAGACGGGCCGGTCGAACGGGTTCGGTGGAGTGCTCATCGCGGGGTCTCCTGGGTCTTTTTTGCGGACTTGCCGGGGGCGGGGGCTTTGCGCTTGCGCGGGGATGGCTCCGTGGCCATGGCAGCTGCCGAACGCTGCAGCAGCGAGGTGCGCTGCAGGCCGACCTCCAGCGCCGCGAGTTGCTGCAGCAAGGGGCCTTCGAGCGACGCACACACCTGGGCCACCGAGGCTTCGATCACGGGCCAGACCTCTCGCTGGGCGCGCTGCACCAGGGCCTGCCCCTCTGGGCTGAGCGCCACGCGGCGCACGCGCCGGTCGCCCTCCACCGCTTCGGATACCACCAGGCCGCCATCCTCCAGACCTTTGAGCGAGCGCGTGACCACGGGCTGGCTCACGCCCACGGCCTGGCTCAGTTCGCCCACCCCCAGCGGGCCATGCCAGTCCAGCGCGGCCAGCAGCGGGAAGTGCGCCGCAGGCATGCCAATGCCGTGCTCGGTCAGCAGCGCCTGGGTTTGTGCCTGCAGCGCCTCGCCAATGCGCTTGAAGCGTGTGCCGAGGGTGAGAAAGCCGAGTTCCTTGACGATGTCTTCGATCATTTTTAATCACCTAGATATATATCATGATATATTTTTCAGAGACGAAGTCAACCCGTGTATCCGCACAAGCCTGCTCTGCATCCTGCCGTGCTGGAGCAACCCATGCACGCCGTGCAACACAAAAGCAAAGGGCCTGCACGCAGCCTCGCGGAAAACTCCCGGGAGACAGCCCGCAGGCCCTTGTTGACCCATTGATGCCAGCGGCAGGCGCGAAGGCGCGCCGCTGGCGGGGTGCGCCTTTACACGTTCATGATCGACACCAGGCGCGTGTTCATGTGCGCCTCGATGGCCTCGGGGCCGCCTTCGGAGCCGTAGCCTGAGTCCTTCAGGCCGCCAAATGGCAGCTCGGCTGCGGGGGCTGCGGCCTGGTTGATCCAGAGCATGCCCACTTCCAGGCGCTGGGCCAGCAGGTGCGCGTTTTTCAGCGAGCTTGTAAACGCATAGCCCGCCAGGCCAAACGGCAGGCGGTTGGCTTCGGCAATCGCGTCCTCGATCTTCTCGAAACCGCGCACGGCGGCCACGGGGCCAAAGGGTTCTTCGTTGACGATGCGGGCCGACAGGGGCACGTCGTTCAGTACCGTGGGCGCAAAGAAATTGCCTTCGCTGCCAATGCGCTCGCCACCGGCCAGCACCTTGGCGCCCTGCTGCACGGCATCGGCCAGCAAATCAGCCATGGCGGTGATGCGGCGGGGGTTGGCCAGGGGGCCCATCTGTGTACCCGCAGTCAGACCGTCGCCCACCTTCAGGCCCTGCGCATACTTGGCAAACGCGGCCACGAAGTCGGCGCGAATGCTCTCATGCACCAGGTAGCGTGTGGGCGAGATGCAGACCTGCCCCGCGTTGCGGAACTTGGCACCGCTGCCGATCTTGATGGCCAGCTCCAGGTCGGCGTCTTCCGCCACGATGACCGGAGCGTGGCCACCCAGCTCCATCGTCACACGCTTCATGTGTTTGCCAGCCAGCGCCGCCAGCTGCTTGCCCACGGGCGTGGAGCCGGTGAAGGTGACCTTGCGGATCACGGGGTGCGGAATGAGGTAGCTGGAGATTTCGGCGGGGTCGCCATACACCAGGCCCACGGTGCCCACGGGCACGCCTGCATCGGCAAATGCACGGATCAGTTCGGCCGGGCTGGCGGGGGTTTCTTCCGGCGCCTTGACCAGGATGGAACAGCCAGCAGCCAGGGCGGCAGCCAGCTTGCGCACCACCTGGTTGATGGGGAAGTTCCAGGGCGTGAAAGCCGCCACAGGGCCCACCGGGTCCTTCAGCACCATCTGCTGGGCCTTGAGGTTGCGCGAGGGCACGATGCGGCCATACACACGCAGGGATTCGTCGGCAAACCATTCGATGATGTCGGCAGATGCCATGGTCTCCACCCTGGCTTCGGCCAGGGGCTTGCCCTGCTCTTGCACCATGATGGCCGCGATGGCCTCGGCACGTTCGCGCATCAGCGCGGCGGCGCGGCGCATGGTCTTGGCGCGCTCGGCTGCGGGAATGTCACGCCAGGCTTCGAAGCCCTTTTGTGCAGCGTCCAGTGCGCGGTCCAGATCGACCTTGGTGGCGTGGGCCACACGGCCGATTTCTTTGCCGGTGGCGGGGTTGAAAACGGCAATGGTTTTGCCTTCTGCGGCGTCTTGCCACTGGCCTGCAATGAAGAGCTGGGTGTTGGGATAGGTCATGGGCGTTGGGGTCAGCAAAAAAATCAAAAAAACGACTATACGCCTGCTGAGGCGAAGCCCCCCTGAGTCGCCTACGGCGCCTTCCCCCACCGTGGGACAACGCCAGTGGCCAAGCGAAGCCCGTTCCACGGCGCCTGCTCGCCTGGTCTGCTCCGCGGCCTTCGGTGCTACGTGACGGCTTAAGCAATATGGAGAATCGCTGCGATGATGGGAGCGTTGTTGACGCAAGGAGATTGCATGCGAGAAGTAGTCCAAAGCCTCGAAGAGTCGCGCATCCGTGAGGTAGCCAACGAAGGCCTGGGGCGCAGCGACGTGCTGAAGTTCTGGTTTGGCGAGAGCGATGAGGTGACGCCGGATTTCATTCGCGACGCGGCCATTGCGTCGCTGCAAAAGGGCGAGACCTTCTACGCCCACAACCTGGGTCTGCCCGAGCTGCGCCACGCGATTGCAGGCTACATGCACGGCCTGCACCCGCAGCAGCACACCGATGCATGGTTTGACCGCATCGCAGTGACATCCGGCGGTGTGAACGGCCTGATGGTGGCCGTGCAGGCGCTGGTGGACGCGGGCGACGAGGTGGTGCTGGTGACGCCCGTGTGGCCCAACCTGGTGGCGCAGCCGCGCATTCTGGGCGCGCAGGTGCGCACCGTGCCGCTGGTGGCCAACGCCCAAGGCGCGTGGCGGCTGGACATGGATGCGCTGCTCGGTGCCATCACGCCAGGCACGCGCCTGCTGGTCGTCAACGCCCCCAACAACCCCACGGGCTGGACGCTGACGCGTGAGGAGCAGGCCACCATCCTGGCGCACTGCCGCCGCACGGGCACGTGGATCTTGGCAGACGAGGTGTATGAGCGGCTCTACTACGCAGGCGACACGGCCAACGGCGCAGCACCCAGCTTTCTGGATGTGGCCGAGCCCGAGGACCGCCTGGTGGTGACACACAGCTTTTCCAAGAGCTTTTTGATGACCGGCTGGCGCCTGGGCTGGCTGGTGCTGCCCCCGTCGCTGACGCACGCGGTCGGCAAACTGATCGAGTTCAACACCTCGTGTGCGCCGGTGTTTGTGCAGCGCGGGGCTACGGTGGCGCTGCAGCGCACGGATGAGGTGACGCCTACGCTGGTGAACCATCTACGCAACTGTCGGGACACGCTGGTGCCGTTGCTGGCCGATGTGCCAGGTGTGTCGGTGGCCACGCCACGTGGAGGCATGTATGCGTTCTTTCACATCGACGGGCATGACGAGTGTTTGCCGCTGGCCAAGCGGTTGGTACGGGAGGCGGGGCTGGGGTTGGCTCCCGGCAGCGCGTTTGGGGGAGAGG
>NZ_QAIH01000056.1 GCF_003060895.1 Acidovorax sp. HMWF029
AAGACTGACTGACGGGCCAGAGGGTGGGCGGGGGAGTGTATGACCTGTCCGTCAGTCTGTCAGGCCGCGCAGAAGAAAATATTCGAGGCTATTTAGGCTGTTGCCGCGCGCTGGGTATTGTTTTTTGCTATCAATTTGATAGTTATCCGCGTCAGGCGTGCGGTGCAGGCAGGGCGTGGTGCTGCTGGGAACGCAGCGGGGATGGGTGCGGTTGATGCGGTTGATGCAACTGGTGGCGCAGGCGGAACACCGCTACCGCTTCCACCATCTGCCGGGCCTGGCTGCTCAGGCTGCCAGCGGCTGCGGCGCTTTCTTCCACCAAGGCAGCGTTTTGCTGCGTCACATCGTCCATGCGCACGATGGCCTGCGTCACGCGTTGCATGTCCGAAGTCTGTGCGGCGCTGGCCTGGCTGATTTCTTCCATCAGTGCGCTCACTTCGCGGATGGATGCGACCACTTCCGTCATGGTCGTGCCAGCATCCTGCGCCAGGTCAGAGCCCGCCTGCACGCGCTCCACGCTGGTATGGATCAGGGCCTTGATTTCGCGCGCCGCACTGGCGCTGCGGGTGGCCAGGTTGCGCACTTCGCTCGCCACCACGGCAAAACCCCGGCCTTGTTCGCCCGCGCGTGCGGCCTCCACGGCCGCGTTCAGCGCGAGGATGTTGGTCTGGAAGGCAATGCCGTCGATCACGCCAATGATGTCGGCAATGCGGCGCGAACTCTCCTGGATGCCCTGCACCACCTCCACCATCTGCGTCACCACGTCGCCCCCGCGCTGGGCCACGGTGGCGCCGCTCTTGGCCAGTTCGTTGGCGCGTTGCGCGTTCGAGGCGTTCTGCTGCACCGTGGCCTGCAGCTGCTGCATGGACGAAGCGGTTTCGTCCAGCGACGAGGCCTGCTCTTCGGTGCGCATGCTTAGATCGGCATTGCCCTGGGCAATCTCGGCGCTGGCGCTGGCCACGCCCTCGGCATTGCTGCGCACACCGGCCACCACGGTCTCCAGGTTGTCCTGCATGGTGCGCAGGGCTTCTAGCAGCCGAGCGGGCTCGTCGTGGCCCTCCACGCGAATGCTGGTGGTGAGGTCACCCGCAGCCACCTTGTGGGCCAGCGACACCGCTACGCCCAGCGGGCGCACCACCGAGCGGGTGAGCAGCCAGCCCGCGCAGGCGCCCAGGGCGGTCACCAGTGCCAGCGCCACCAGGCTGCTGACCAGCGCGTGCCGTGCGTCCTGTGCTGCCTGCTGGGCAATGGCAGCGCTGCTGGCCGCCACCTGCTGGCTCAGCTCGGTGAGCAGCTTGGCCGGGCCCTGGTCAATGTCGGCAACGTCGGCGTCCCCGGCCGATGGCACAAAGCCCAGCGACTGGAACACCTCAAAGCCCTTGCGGTAGCCCTGGGCCATCTGCGCGTGGGCCTGGGTGAACTTTTGCAGCGCGGCCTTTTCCTGTGCGTCGGTCAGCTGAGGCTCCAGCGCCTTGGCCGCATCGGCCACGCGTTTTTCGCTGGCCTGGAAGGCAGCCCAGTGCAACTCGCGCTTGCGCGAGTCCTCGCCGCGCAGCAGGGTGTTTTTCCACTCCAGCACCTGGGTCTTGAACTCGCTTTCCATGCGGCTCACGGCGCGCTCCTGCGCCACCCGCCCGAGCACCGTGGTGTCGTAGGTGCCCAGCGTGTGGTACAGCGTGGCGATGCCGAACAGTGCGGCGCCCAGCAACAGGGCCAATACCAGGCCCAAGGCCGTGGCCATGCGTGCGCCGATGGAGTGGTTGGACATTTTCATCAGAGGCTCCAAGGGTTCTGCAGCGGGCCCGGAGGGCTTGGCGGTGAGATCAGGCCTTCAGCTTGAGCAAATAGACCATCACGCGGGCGGTGGTGAGGTCCAGCTCCATGAACTCTGCCAAATCCTTGCCGGTGAGCCAAGAGGGTTCCCACCGGTTCTGCTTGAGTGTGCGCGTCCAGGATTCGTGGTGGGTGGCGGCCTCGACGGCAGCCAGCATTTCGGCGGCGCGTGCGGGCGCCACGCCCTTGCCGGTGAACACGCCGCGCCAGTTGGCCATGACGGCGTCCAGCCCCTGTTCACGGAACGCAGGCAGGCCAAACGCGCTGCGGCGCGACGAGACGCCGATGGCCCGTAGCTTGCCCGATGCAATCGCGTCGCTGAACTCGCTGTAGCCCGACAGGCCCACGGCCGCGTTGCCTGATATCAGGGCCTCGACCACATCGGCCCCGCCTGGAAACGGCTTGTAGACCAGTTCCTCGGGTTTGGCCTTGGCTGCGCGCGCCAGCACGCCTGCAAACATGTGATCCACGCCCCCGGCGGAGCCTCCGGCCACTGGCATGCCGCGCAGGTCTGCACGCAGCGCATCCGCCAGGTCTTTGGTGTTCTTGATGGGCGATTTGGCCGCCACCGCCGCCACCAGGTAGTCACTGGTGAGGCGCGCAAGGGGCTGTATCTGGCTCATGTCCACCGCCGGTTTCTGCAGCGCCACGGCGCCCACCATCACCATGCCCCCCATGAACAGGGTGTTGGCATCGTTGCCGTATTTTTCAGCGTACTTGGCCAGGCCAATGGTGCCGCCCTTGCCGCCGATGTTTTCGTATTCCACCTGGTCGGCCGCACCTGCGCCCACCAGCGCCGCACCCAGCGCGCGGCCAGTCTGGTCCCAGCCGCCACCCGGGTTGGCGGGGATCACGATGCGCAGCGTGCCTGCCAGTTTGGGCGCCTTGGGCGGTGCGCCGCGCGCGGCAGCGCCTGCGGCGGCCGCCTGGGCCCAGGCGGATGTGGCAAACGAGGTACCGAGTGCGCCGATGGCGCCCGTGGCGGTAGCGCGGGCAAGGATCTGGCGGCGGTTGAAGGAGGTCGTCATACGGTCTTGAGCAAAAAGAGGGGAAGCAGATCGTTGGATCGGCCTGTGCACATTGCGACAGGAGATTGCCAAACTGCATAGCAGTCTCCTTCAGCCGTGTGGCAATGGTCACCATCCAAGCTGTCAGTCTGCTGTCGGCAGCATGGGGGTAAACGTGGAGGCGCATGGTGGGCAGGCGAAAAAAAACGCCCTGCGCCGCAGTTGCGGGGCAGGGCGTCGGGGCCGGGGCAGGCCGCAGTGCGGCCAACGGTGCCAGGTGCTGGCTTACAGCGAGTCGATGAAGCTGCGCAGCTTGTCCGAACGCGAAGGGTGCTTGAGCTTGCGCAGCGCCTTGGCTTCGATCTGGCGAATGCGCTCGCGCGTCACGTCAAACTGCTTGCCCACTTCTTCCAGCGTGTGGTCGCTGGTCATCTCGATACCGAAGCGCATGCGCAGCACCTTGGCTTCGCGGGGGGTCAGGCCATCGAGGATGTCCTTGACCACGTCGCGCAGGCCGGCCTGCATGGCGGCTTCGATAGGGGCGGTGTTGGCACCGTCTTCGATGAAGTCACCCAGGTGGCTGTCGTCGTCGTCCCCGATCGGCGTTTCCATGGAGATTGGCTCCTTGGCGATCTTCATGATCTTGCGGATCTTGTCCTCGGGGATTTCCATCTTGGCCGCCAGGATGGACGCATCGGGCTCAAAGCCAAACTCTTGCAAGTGCTGGCGGCTGATGCGGTTCATCTTGTTGATCGTCTCGATCATGTGCACCGGGATACGGATGGTGCGCGCCTGGTCGGCGATCGAGCGGGTGATGGCCTGGCGAATCCACCACGTGGCGTACGTCGAGAACTTGTAGCCCCGGCGGTATTCGAACTTGTCCACCGCCTTCATCAGGCCGATGTTGCCTTCCTGGATCAGGTCCAGGAACTGCAGGCCCCGGTTGGTGTACTTCTTGGCAATCGAGATCACGAGGCGCAGGTTGGCCTCGATCATTTCCTTCTTGGCATCGCGCGAGGTGGCTTCACCTTCGTTCATGCGCTTGTTGATGCCTTTGAGCTCGGCCAGCGGCACGACCACGCGCGACTGCAGGTCCATCAGCTTTTGCTGCAGGTCCTGGATGGGCGGGATGTTGCGCGCAATCACGGCCGACCAGGGCTTGCCAGCGGCGGCCTGCTTCTCGACCCACTGCAGGTTCAGCAGGTTGGGCGGGAAGTCCTTGATGAAGGTCTCCTGGGGCATGCCGCACTTGTCCACGATGATGCGGCGAAGCTCGCGCTCCTTCTTGCGCACGTCGTCCACCTGGCCGCGCACCATGTCGCACAGCTTCTCGATGGTTTTGGCAGTGAAGCGGATGGTCATCAGCTCGGCCGACAAAGCGGCTTGCGCTTTGACGTACGCAGGCGTGCCGTAGCCTTCCTTGTCGTACACCTTGTGCACTTTTTCGAACAGCTCGCGCAGCTTGTCGAAGCGTTCCAGGGCCTGCTTCTTGAGTTCTTCCAGCTTCTTGGTCAGCGCCTTGGAGCCGCCCTTGCCGTCGTCATCGTCGGCTTCGTCGAACTCGTCAAAGTCTTCTTCGGCCACATAGTCGTCGGCCTCGTTGGGGTTGGAGAAACCGTCCACGATGGTCGAGATGACGACCTTGCCTTCGCGGATCTCCTCACCCATGTTCAGGATCTCGGCGATGGTGGCGGGCGATGCGCTGATCGCCTCCATCATGGCCATCAGGCCGCCTTCGATGCGCTTGGCGATTTCGATTTCGCCTTCGCGCGTCAGCAGCTCCACGGTGCCCATTTCGCGCATGTACATGCGAACCGGGTCGGTGGTGCGGCCGAATTCCGAGTCCACGGTGGACAGCGCGGCTTCGGCGGCTTCTTCGGCTTCTTCCTCGGTGGCGCCAGCGGGGGCGTTGTCCGTGATGATCAGCGCTTCGGCATCAGGCGTCTGCTCGTACACCGCCACGCCCAGGTCGTTCAGGGTGGTGATGACGGCTTCAAGGGTTTCGGCATCGACCAGCTTGTCGGGCAAGTGGTCGTTGATTTCTACGTGCGTGAGGTAGCCGCGGGTCTTGCCCAGCTTGATCAGGGCCTTCAGGCGCTGGCGGCGCTTTTGCATGTCTTCTTCGGACAGGACGGTTTCGTCCAGGCCGAATTCCTTCATCAAGGCGCGTTCCTTGGCCTTGCTGATCTTCATGCGCAGCGGTTTGACCTTCTCGACCGTGGCGGCCGCTTCTGGGGTCTCCTCGACTTCGCCTTCCAGGTCCGATTCGATGTCGGACAGGTCGGTGTCGTCCCCACCTTCGTCACCGGCGGCGGCAGCCTTGGGCTTGCGACCACGCTTGGCGGGGGCCTTGGCTTCGGCGGTGCCAGCGGCCTTGGCGGGGCGGCCAGGGCGCTTCTTCGGGGTTTCTTCTTCGTCGGCGGCAGCGGCGACAGCCTTGGCGCGGGCAGGTTTCTTCTTCAGCAGCTCATCGGCGGCTTTGATCAGCTCGGCGGTACTTTTCACGGACACGGTTTTGACTTTCTTGGCTGCTGGAGCGGGCGCGGCAGCAGCGGGCTTTTTGGCCGGAGCTTTCGCAGTTGCTTTGGCAGCAGGGGTGGGAACAGCCTTTGCGGCAGTGCCTGGAGCAGACTTGGGCGGCTTCGCGGACTTTTGAGCGGGCATGGAACAACCTCAGAATCAAAAACGGACACACAAAGAAATCGCAAGCGCCACAGATCCCGGCGCGGGTGGCGGTGCAAAGCTGAACGGTCTTCGCACTTCGAGGGGAGGCCCTCAGCGGCAAGATGTCTGGGCGATCATTTGGTGTGCAGTCCTTGCGATAAGTGGGCCCATCAGCGCATAGGTGCGCGTTTGTCACGGTGGCCCGGCTCGGAGGTGCTGCTGTCGCTCTTGCCTAACCCTACATCATACCATTTGACGTGATTTCAAGCCGCAGGGACCTATACGCCCAACAAAATCTTGCGTTTTTGTTCGAGGGCTCGGTAGCGCTCCAGGGCCGTGGGGTCCTGGGCGGCCTGCAGCATCAGCAGCTTTTGTTGCTCTGCGATGTCCTCGATCAGCATGCGGTTCAGCAAATCGCGCAGCTCCAGCCGGAGTTCTGCCAGCTCGCCTTCGGTCTGGGCATGGGCACCAGTCATCACCTTCACCGCCAGCTCCTCGCACTCGTGGTCGCGCAGGCTTTCGCGCAGCACGGCCCAGGCCAGGGGGCCATGCTCGTGGAACTGCGCCTCCAGCCAGGTGAACAGCGGGCCGTGGGGCGAGGGCTGGGCGCACAGCGCGGCGTGGTCGTCCTGGGTCAGTTCTTCGAGAAACGCCATGTGCGACAGCAGCAGCCGCGCGGCATGGTCGGCCCGGCCCATCGCGGGCGTGCGGGGCAGGCGCGGTTGGGGCGGCCAAGGCGCGTCCTTGTCGCGCTTGCTCCATTTGCCATTGCTGCCTTTTTTCCAGTCGCCACCGCCGCTGTTCTTACG
>NZ_QAIH01000057.1 GCF_003060895.1 Acidovorax sp. HMWF029
GGCGGGCATGCGCTGGCGCGACCTGCAGGACCACCTGGACCCGCATGACCTGGCGGTGCGCACCATGCAGAGCTATGCGAACTTCACCGTGGGCGGATCGGTGTCGGTCAATGTGCATGGGCGCTACGTGGGGCATGGCCCCATCGGTGCATCGGTGCGGGCGCTGCAGATCGTGTTGGCCAGCGGCGAAGTGCGCGAAGCCAGCCGCCAGCAGCACACTGACCTGTTTCGCGCGGCCCTGGGCGGCTACGGCGGGCTGGGCGTGATCACCGAGGTGGAACTGGACCTGGACCCCAACTCCGCCATGGAGCGCAGCGTGGCCCAGGTGGCGCTGGACGACTACCCCGGCTTCTTTGCCGCCAAGGTGCGCGCCAACAGCCGGGCCGTGATGCACAACGCCGACCTGCTGCCCCCGCACTTTGACCGCGCCACCGCTGTGACCTGGGCCACCACCGACAAGCCCGTGACGGTGCCCGAACGCCTGGTGCCCCGCGGCCAGCGGTATGACCTGGACAAAACCGTGATCTGGGCCCTGACCGAACTGCCTGGTGGCGACCTGCTACAGCACAAGGTGGTGCGCCCGGCGCTGCTGCGCGGCCAGCCGGTGGTGTGGCGCAACCGCGAGGCCAGCCTGGACGCAGCCGCGCTGGAGCCCGCCAGCCGCGCGCAGACCACCTATGTACTCCAGGAATACTTTGTGCCGGTGTCCCGGTTCGCTGCCTTCACACGGGGCCTGGCCCGTATCCTGCAGCAGCATGGGGCGCAGGTGCTCAATATCTCGGTGCGCCATGCACCGCCCGACCCCGATGCCGTGATGGCCTGGGCGCGCGAGGAGGTGTTTTCGTGGGTGCTTTACTACAAACAAGGCACCAGCGCCGAGGCGTGCGCGGGCGTGGGCCAGTGGACGCGTGCGCTGATCGACCTGGCGCTGGAGCATGGCGGCACCTACTACCTGCCTTACCAGCGCCATGCCACACAGGCGCAGTTTGCGGAAGCCTACCCGCAGGCCGACCGGTTTCGTGCCACCAAAGCCGTGTGGGACCCGCAGGGGCGCATGCGCAACATGCTCTGGGCGCAGTATCTCTAGGGATGTCCTGCATAACTCCCTGCGGTCGGTGATAGCGCGGCCTCGGGCAGTCTGCTGCGTTGCTTTTCTTGCCAATAGCCGGGCTATTGGCTGCAAAAAGACGCCTTGCGGCCTGTCCCGATCCGCACTACCACCGACTCGCGAGGGTTATGCAGGACATCCCTAGGGATGGTTCAGGCCAGCGCCACCCGGTTGCGTCCTTCGGCCTTGGCACGGTAGAGCGCGGCGTCGGCTGCCAGCAGGAGCGTGTCCATGTCGGCGTTGCCGCCCATGGTGGCGCTGTGCACCAGGCCAATGCTGACGGTGGCGCGCCGGGTCGGCCCCTGGTCGCCGGGGGCGGTGGCAAAAGGCTGCTGCTCCACTGCGCTGCGCAGGCGCTCTGCAATGGCGTGGGCTTCGGCAGGCGACACCTCGGGCAGCACTGCCGCAAATTCCTCGCCACCCATGCGGCCCAGCAGGTCTTGCGGGCGCAGCGTGCGCGCCATGGCCTGGGCAATGCCGATGAGCAGCTGGTCACCCGCACCGTGCCCGTGCTGGTCGTTCACCTGCTTGAAGTGGTCCACGTCCAGCATCAGCACGGCGGCCCCGGCGGATTCGCGCTGGTGGCTGGCCAGCAGGCGTGCGCCTTGCTTGAGCAGTGCACGGCGCGCCAGCACGCCGGTGAGGTCGTCGTGGCGCACAGCGTGGTCCAGGCGGCGCAGTGCCTCGGCGCGTGCGGCGCTGGCGCAGGCCACGGCCAGCGGCCCCAGTGCCAGCAGTGTGACCCCCACGCGCAGCGAGAACACATCGCCCGCATGGGCCGGCGTGAAGTTGAGCACGCCCGTGGCCACACCCGCCATGGTCCACAGGCACACCACCAGTGACAGCAGGCTGGCGGTGAAGGCGCTGTAGCTGAGCGCACACCACAGCAGCCCCGGCACCACAAAGGCCAGCATGCCCGGCCCGCCTATCACCGTGCGCACGCCCTCGGCCAGCAGCAGCGAGCTGATGGGCGCCACGCGCCAGAACAGCGACACGCCTTGCAGGCTGCCCTGTGTGGCCTGTGGCGGGTCGTCGGCACGGGGGGCGGCCAGCACCACGGGCACGATGAGCATGTAGTTCATCAGCTCAGTGCTGAACCACAGCGAGAGCAGGTCTGTCCAGGGCGCGTTGAAGTACACCGGCGCGGCGCCGCAGCCTGCCAGCGCGCCCACGGTGCTTGCCACCAGGGCTGCCAGCAGCAGGTACAGCGCCGACACCGTGCGCTGCAGGCGCCGGATGCGTTCGTCCAGCCTGCGCAGCACCAGCCAGCCTGCCGTGGCCCCCAACAGGTTGGCGGCATTGAGCCACAGGGCCATGCCCCAGGCGCTGCCGGTGGCCAGGTCGGCCGCCACATAGCCCACCGCCGCCGCCACCCATGCCGGTGGCCGGGCCAGGTGGGGGTAGCGCACCAGCAGGCCCAGCAGCAGCGCATTGGCAGGCCAGAACGCCGACAGGAACCCGATGGGCCGCGCAAAGATGCCCACCAGACACGCACCAAAAATCAGCAGACCCAGGGCCAGCCAGGCCAGCGCGGGTGCGATCGGCCTGGAGGGAGCAAGGGTGCGGAACATGGTGGGTGGGCAGGGCGGCAGGCGGTGGTGGATTGTCTCCGCAGCCAGTGGGCGGGCCGTGGGGTGGCACTGTATGTTGCAACATTTGTTGACAATCGCCAGCAGCCCGAAGGCCTTGCCCTGTGGTTTTGTCGCGTGGTTTTGGCGTATTTTTGGTCGTTTGCGCGCGTTGGTACTGGTTTTATTGCTATCAAAAATGATGGAAGTCTGGCGCGCGACCCGCCACATCGCATGCACGGCGGCGCCAGCGGCTGGTTCTGCAGCGCGGCTGCAGCCGGGTTCAGGCGCTGCGCTCTTGCGCCACCACAACCCGGTTGCGGCCTGCGCGTTTGGCGTCGTACAGCGCCTGGTCGGCCGCGCCCCCAGCCAGTCCGCCCAGTGGCCGCCGCCGCAGGTCACGCAGGCCAGGCCGAAGCTCATGGTGATTGGTATCCTCTCGCCCCGTTCTGACAGATCGATATGCGCCACTGCGGAGCACAGGCGCTGGGCTACGGCGGTGGCCACCAGGGCGGTCTTGTAGAGCAGGAGGACGGTGGGGAGGTCAAGCAGCAGGAGGAGGAGACCCATGGCGCTGGGAGGGTCGGTCGGTGGGGGGCTGGCGGCCCATGTTCGGCAGTATGGTGGCCGAATGTGGTGACAGATGCAGCGGCCTCAGAACCTGTGCCAGCGCTTCTTCCATTGCCGCTGGACCACACGTGCCATACGCCAGGCCCAGGTGGCACGGGCGCGTGCCAGCACGGCGTGCTTGGCGCGCATCCCCTGCGCATAGGCCCAGGCGAACCAGCGCAGCTGCATCAGCGCGGGCTGGGTGAGGGTGAATAGCCGCGCCACCACCGCCGTGCCGACTACCTTGGCCAGCACGATCACCAGCATGCTTAGGGCGTGTCATCACCCAATACCCCCACGCGAAAGCCATCCAGGCCGTGCAGTGCTAGGCGCCCTGAGTGCCGTGTAGCTTGGCTACACAAGCGAAGGGCAACGACGCAATGCGCGGTCTGGATGGCTTTCCCTCCGGGCTGGCTTCGCAATGCGGCGTCTGCTTTGTCGGGCGGCTTGCCAATAGCCCGCTATTGGCTGCGCCACCCTTCGCGCATCCATCTGCATTGCGCGGCCAGCGCGTGGGGGTATTGGGTGATGACACGCCCTAACACCACATGCCCGCGCCCGATGGCCCACAGCGCCAGCAGCTTGACAGGCAGTAGCAGCGCGGTGGGCAGCACAAACAGCGCCACAGCCGCCCAGGGCGGCAGGCTGCGCACCCAGCCCTCGATCCAGCGCAGACCCGGCCAGCGGCCGATGCGCGCCAGCAGGTGCTGCAGCGGCACCCAGCCCCATTCTTCGAACAGGATGAAGAGTGCCAGCACACCGCTGGCCAGGCCCGCCGCCACGCGACCGGGCCAGCGCAGCAGGGAGTGCAGTATTTTTGGAATGATTTTGGCCTTCTGCGCCTGTTGAGCTTGCCTTTTAAGCTATCAAATATATAGCTATTGAATGGCGGTCCACGCCCTCACACACCGCGCGCCCGGTTTGCCTTGAACTGCGCGCGGAACTGGGCAAAGGTGCCTGCCTCCAGCGATTCGCGCACCTCGCGCATCAGGTTCAGGTAGTAATGCAGGTTGTGCACGGTGGTGAGCATGGGGCCCAGCATTTCGCCGCAGCGGTCCAGGTGGTGCAGGTAGGCACGTGAGAAGCCTTCGCGCCCGCCATCGTCCCACGACACGCCCGAGCTGCCCGCGCAGGCGTAGCAGGTGCAACTGGTGTCCATGGGCTTGTGGTCGGCCTTGTGGCGTGCGTTGCGGATTTTCAGGTCGCCAAAGCGCGTGAACATCGTGCCATTGCGTGCGTTGCGGGTGGGCATCACGCAGTCGAACATGTCCACGCCGTCGGCCACGCCCTGCACCAGGTCCTCGGGCGTGCCCACGCCCATCAGGTAGCGCGGCTTGTGGGCGGGCAGGCGGTGCGGCGTGTGGGCCATGATGTCCAGCATCTCGTCCTTGGGCTCGCCCACGCTCACGCCGCCCACGGCGTAGCCGGGGAAGTCCATCTCGACCAGGCGCTCCAGCGATTCCTGGCGCAGGTTCTTGAACATGCCGCCCTGCACGATGCCGAAGAGCGCGTTGGGGTTCTGCAGCCGCTCGAATTCATCGCGCGAGCGCTTGGCCCAGCGCAGGCTCATTTCCATGCTCTTGCGTGCCTCGGCCTCAGTGGTCTTGTGGCCCTTGGTTTCGTAGGGTGTGCACTCGTCGAGCTGCATCACGATGTCGGAGTTGAGCGTGGTCTGGATCTGCATGCTCACCTCGGGCGACATGAAGAGCTTGTCGCCGTTGACGGGGCTGGCAAAGGTCACGCCCTCTTCGGTGATCTTGCGCATGGCGCCCAGGCTCCAGACCTGAAAGCCGCCCGAATCGGTAAGGATGGGCTTGTCCCATTTTTCAAAGCCGTGCAGGCCGCCAAAGCTCTGCATCACGTCCAGCCCGGGGCGCATCCACAGGTGGAAGGTGTTGCCCAGGATGATCTGCGCGCCCATGTCGTGCAGGCTGCGCGGCATCACGCCCTTGACGGTGCCATAGGTGCCCACGGGCATGAAGATGGGGGTTTGCACCACGCCATGGTTGAGCGTGAGCTGGCCACGGCGTGCGTGGCTGGAGGGGTCGGTTTTGAGGAGGTCGAACTGCAGCATGATGGGCGGCATTGTCCCAGACGGGCAACCCTGACCTTGCTCAAGGTTATGGACGGGTTTTCGACGAGGCCGTGGCTACACTGGACCCACGTACTACAAGGAGAACACCATGCTCAAAATCCTCATCGCCGTGGACGGCTCCGAACTCTCTCTGGACGGCGTGCACCATGCGCTTACCCTGGTGCGCCAGGGCTTGCAGGCCAGCGTGGTTCTGGCCCATGTGCAGGAGCCCGCCACGCTGTACGAACTGGTGACCACGCGTGACCCCGACCTGATCGCCGCCGCCAGCCTGGAGGCGGGCGAGCACCTCATGGCCCCGGCGCGCGCGCTGCTGGAGGCTGCGGGCATCTCCTACGAGACCGATGTGGGGGTGGGCGATGTGGCCCACACCTTGGTGGACATGATCGAACGCTCGGGCTGCGACATGGTCGTCATTGGCGCCAAGGGCCAGGGCGCGCTCAGCAGTGCGCTGCTGGGTTCGGTGTCGCAGGAGGTGGCACACGCCAGCCCGGTGCCCGTGACCATCGTCAAGCACGCCGAGGTGCTGGAGAGCGTGGACAGCGACGCGGCCGAGGATGCCGACGCCTGAGCCCGGGCAGCGCCCAATGACAAGGGCCGCTGTGCGCGGCCCTTGAGCGGAGAGAAGAGGGATGCAGTGTGTTGTCAGGCCGCCTTGCGAAACGGCTCCGAAGGCCGCTGCAGCTTGCCATGGGGCAGGGTGGCCAGGCGCGAGAACATGCGGCGCACATAGCCGCGCACCCACAGGCATTTGTTGAGTTCGTCCACGGGAAGCGGGCCCGACACCACCACGATGTCGTTGGCCATGTCCTGCGCCCCGGCGGCGCGCAGGCGGCGGCGCGTGTTGTTGGCCCAGGACTGGATGCGCGTAGGGCTGCCATGCTGGTGTACCTCGCCTGTGTGCGCGTCGAACGCAATGGCCACAGTGTCGGTCTTGAGCTTGAAGCGGCGTTCACCCGTGACGGCGCTGGGCGCCTCGCGCATGTCATACAGGTAGTAGCTGCCTGCCTTGAGCTGGTATTGCATGTCCATGGGTGTGTTCCTCTCTGGGCGCATTTTCGAGGGTGCACGCACAAGGTAATGGCTGGTATTGAGGCTAAAAAGCCGCGCTTATCGGGGGTGTGGTGGCTGTGCCATGCCGGTGTCAGTGCGCGTGCCATTGTGGCGGCGTGTCGGAGTCATTCTGCAAAACTTGAGGACGATGTCGTAACGATTTGTGAATGCTCCCGTCCGGCCTAGGTTGGCCGTTGGCCTGTGCTTCTTCCAAGGCTTGTGCAACAGGCGCAGCACTCGCTGCGGGCAGGCAATTACTGAGCCGCAGCGAGTGCTGCGTTCCCTTCCCGAATTGCGTAGCAATGTGAGAGAAAGGGTGAAGGCGCGCAGCGCCTCAGGGGGCTGCTAAAAATCCACCAAGCTCAGCCCGACGCTGAACACCGTGCGCTTGCGGTTGAAGTCGATCATGCTGTCACCATAGCCGCTGAACAGCGCGGTGTGCAGGCGCAGGTTGCTTTTGCCGCCCCACAGGCCGCTGCCCAGGGTCTGCATCCACTCCAGCCGCACCGACCCACGGTCATTGCGCGCCAGGGTGTGGCGCACGGTGGCGCCCACGGTGTTGTCCTTGTTGGCGTTCCAGAACACCGCCAGCTCGCCCCGGCCGACGTAGTCGCTGATGCCGGGGTTGTCGTCGCTGTCGGCACTTTCAGACAGACGTTTCCAGACCTTGGCGTTCACGCTCCAGCGGCTATCGAGCTCCATGCCGGTCATCAGGTAGACGCGGTTCCAGCTGCGCGACAGGGGGTTGCTCTGGCCGTTGGACTGGTGCACCAGTCCGATACCGCTGTAGCGCCACTTCCAGCCCAGCGGCAGCTGCGCCGTGGTGGGATAGACATACATGACCTCGGGCTCGTGGTCGGTGGTGCGGAAGGGGCGCGAGATCTGGGGCGTGAACAACTGCCAGTAGGACTGCTGGGTGTAGCCAAACCACACCGAATCCTTGAGCGTGGGATGGCCCTGCGTGAGAAGGCCCTGGGCAATTTTGGTCCGCACCGACAGCTGGATGCGGTTTTCGGTGCGGCGGTAGGGCGTGGAGGTGGTGGCCGAATGGCCGGGTGCGTCCGAGGTGGGCTGGCGGTTCACGTTGCTGCCAGCGATCACCGATACCGTGATCGGCCGGTAGCCCCGGAAGCTGAAGGTGCCGCAGTCGCTGCCCGACTCCAGCTCCCAGAAGCGGGAGAAGTCGCTGTACTGCGGGTCGCGACAGCCTTCGGTGCGGGCCACCTCGATGATGCGTGTGGCGGGCAGCGTGGTGTCTACCGGGGAGGGTGCGGCGGCTGCGGTGATATCTGTGTCAGCCGCCGATGCGCCTGGGGCTTTCCAGGTCTGTTCGGCCGCCCATTGGTCAAAACAGGCCAGGCGCGCCTGTTTGTCGTCCGACAGCGCGGTGCAGCGGCGCCAGGCGTTGTCGGCGCCGGAGGCTGCGGGCGTCGCCTGCGCCCATGCGGCGTCTGCGGGGGCCAGGGCCGCCAGCACCAGTGCTGCCGTGCGGCACAAGGGGCCGAGGCTGGTTGCCGCCGTGAGCTGGGTGGGCA
>NZ_QAIH01000058.1 GCF_003060895.1 Acidovorax sp. HMWF029
GGTAGAGGCCCCGGGGCGGCAGGATGTCGGGCGCGGGCAAGGTGGGCAGGGCTGTGCCCCGCACCGTGGCGCGCGCCAGGGCGACGGCGTTCTTCAGGTTGCGCGGGCCGCCTGCCTGCAGGTAAGCCACCATGCGGGCGGACGCATCGAGCGCGGTCAGGTCGAGGGCGGGCGTGCCCGCAGGCACCCAGACCACGCGGCCCTGGGCGCGTGCAGCACGGGCATCGAGCTGCGCCCCCACCATGCGGCGCAGGCGCGCCTCCACGCTGGCGTGCGGAGCATCCACCCACACCATGGCGGCGGCTGACAATGCGCGCTCCAGCTTCTGGGCCTGGGCCGCGTCCAGTACCGCCGGGCCACCCAGCGGGTAGTCGATGTGCACAAAGCCCAGGCCCGCCTCAGTGGCCAAGCGCTGCACCATGGCTGTGCGCGGGGCCGTGGTGATGTCGGACGTCAGCCACAGCAATACCGGCGCAGCCGGTGCAGCCTGCACCCAGGGCGCCACCAGCAGCAGGCACCACAGTGCTACGCGCAGGGACCATGCCTTCATTGCTTGGTGGGCTTGGCTGTGCCCGTGTCGCGGGGCGCCGCACCGGTTTCGGGGATGTAGACGATGTTGCCGTCTTCAAGCTGGTAGGCCACGCCCGCGCGCACGCCCTGCCCTTGCGCGGCGCTGCCCGCGCCCTTGAAGCGCACTTCCTTGCCATGCTCGCGCACCACCACTTCCATGTCGGGCTGACCCGCATTGCGGATGATGGTGACGCTCTCCTGCGCACTGGTCTGGCTTTGCACGGCCACGGCCGTGAGCAGGGCCACCACCAGCACCAGGAACACGTCCACCAGGTTCACGGCGGACAGCATCGGATCGTCATCGTCCTCGGCCAGCACATTCAGGTGCTTCAAGGTCATTGCGCCACCCCGCGCTCCTTGCGCACCACCAACAGCTCGGCCAGCAGCCAGCGGCGGCGCACCGAGTACACCACCAGGCCTACCGACGCGGCGGCCAGCGCCAGCACCACGCCCGCAAACGCGCCGCTGAACACCGCCAAGGCCTGCTGGCCATTGCCCGCCGCCACGTTCTGCAGCGCAGGGCCCAGCGGGATCATGGTGGCGATCAGCCCCAGCATGGGCGACAGGCGGCTGAGCAGGCGCACGGGCTCCACCTGGCGCACCAGTTGCAGCTCCAGTTCTTCCATCGACAAGCCGGGCGCCACGCGCAGCGAGCGGTACTGCGGCTGGCGCCAGCGCTGCCAGGCCTCCATCAGCGTGGCGCCCCCCGCCCACAGCGCGTAGACAAACGCCAGCCCCACCAGCACCAGCACGGGCCACAGCAACGACTGCGCGACCTGCGCAAAACCTGATTCGATGTTCATGCTCTCTCTCCCTTGATCTCGTGGTGACGGCGCTGCAGCGATGGCAGCGCCATCCACAGGCCATCCAGATGCCGCACTTGAATGCGGTGGTCAAACACGCTCTCCAGCGCGGCATGCGTGGCGGGCGCATCGCAGGCGCCTTGGTGCAGCACGCGGCCCTGCGCCATCACCACCATGTCATCGGCCTGCAGCGCCAGCGACACCTCGTGCAGCACGCTGACCACCGTGCCACCCGCATCGACCAGCGCGCGCATGGTGTGCAGCCAGTCGGTCTGGTGCGGCGGGTCGAGGTTGGCCAGGGGCTCGTCCATCAGCAGCACCTGCGCCTGCACCGCCAAGGCGCGGGCCAGCAGCACGCGCTGGCGCTCGCCGCCCGACAGCTGCGACAGCGGGCGGTGGCGCCAGTCCCAAGCCTGCGTGGTGCGCAGCGCCTGCTCCACCGCCGCGTGGTCGGCTGCACCGGGCGGTGCCAGCCAGGCCTGGTGCGGCAGGCGGCCCAGCATGGCCACGTCGTAGCTCGTGAGGTCGTCGACAGAACTTTCGTTCTGGCCCAGCCAGGCGAGTTGCCGGGCACGTTCGCGCGCAGGGATCTGCGACAGCGGGCGGCCCAGCAACTGCACATCGCCCTGCACCGCAGTACGCGGCAGCAGGCCCGCCAGCACCTTGAGCAAGGTGGATTTGCCCGCGCCGTTGGGGCCGACGATGCTGGTCCAGCGCCCCGCGGGCAGTTGCAGGTCAATGCCCTGCAATATCAAGCGATTTCCGATGCTTGCGCCTATCTGGCGTGCCTTTATAGCTATTGAATTCATAGCGCACCACCTTGCGATGTACGCCGATGCATGAGCCACAGCAGGTAGGTGCCGCCCAGCGCTGCCGTGAGCACGCCCACGGGCAGCTCCTGCGGCGCCAGCAGCCAGCGCGCCAGAATGTCGGCCGCCAGCAGCAGCACCGCCCCCATCAGGCTGGAGAGCACGATGTGCCGCTCGTGCGTCACGCGCACGATGGACCGCACCAGGTGCGGCGCCGCCAGGCCCACGAAGGCGATGAGCCCCGTCTGCGCCACGGCAGTGCCCGTGGCCAGCGCCATGGCTGCCACCAGCCCTACACGCATGGGCGTCAGCGGCAGGCCCAGGCTGGCCGCCGTGGCCTCGCCCAGCGTGAGGCCATCCAGCGCGCGTGCCAGCATCCAGGCCACCACCGAGCACAGCCCCCATGCCACCGCCATCAGCACACAGGCCATCCAGCCCACAAAGGCGGTGCTGCCCAGGATGAAGGCCTGCATGGCCTGCAGGATGTCGGGCGAGGCCAGCTCCACCAGATCGCGCAGCGCCCCCAGCACCACGCCAACGATCACGCCCGCCAGCAGCAGCCGCAGCGTGTGCTGCACGCCCCGGGCCAGGATGAGCGTGAGCACCACCGCCCCCGCCGCGCCCACAAAAGCCATGCCCGTGATGCCGATGCGCGCCAGCCACTGCGCCGCCACCGGTGACACGCCAAACATCGCCATCGCCACCGCCCCACCCAGCGCTGCGCCCGAGGCGCTGCCCAGCAGGTAGGGGTCGGCCAGTGGATTGCGAAACAACCCTTGCGCCACCGCGCCCGACAGGCCCAGCAGAGCGCCCGCCAGCCACGCACCCAGCGTGCGCGGCAGACGGATGTCCCACACGATCTGCCAAGCCACGGGGTCGCCGTGCATGCGCAGAACGCTGTCAAACCCGGTGCTGCCCACGCTGGCGCCACACAGGGTCAGCACGACGCTGGCCAGCAGCAGCCAGGCGGCACACCATGCGGCGCGGCGGCTGGCGGAACCCGTTGGCAAGTCGATGGAGGCATGGGTCACGAGGCTTTCTCCACCAGGCAGCGCGCCATGATGCGCGCTGCCTCGGCCATGCGCGGGCCGGGGCGCACCACCACGTCGGAGTCACCAGGACCGAAAACGCACAGCCGGTTGTCGCGGATGGCCCGCAGGCTGGCCCAGCCGGGGTACGGCACCATGGCCTGCATGCTGCGGTTGCCGATCATGATGATGTCGGGGTTGGCGCGCACCACGAACTCGGGGTTCAGGCGCGGAAACGGCCCCAGTGACGCGGGCACCACATTGCGCACGCCCAGCCGGGTGAGGGTTTCACCAATGAACGACGCCTCGCCCGCCGCATACGGCCCACGGCTCACCTCAAAGTACACGCGCACATTTTTGGCCTTGGGGGGCAGGGACTGCGCTGCCGCCAGCACGCCCGCATCGATCACGCGCCAGAGGCGGTCTGAGCCTTGCGCACGCGGCACGCCCAGCAGGTCGCTCACGGTGCCCAGCACGCGGCGCACATCGGCGTGGGTCTTGGGCTCCAGGGTGACCACCGTCAGGCCCAGCGCCTCCAGGCGGTCGCTGGCGCGCGAACTGACGGACATGAGCACCAGATCCGGCTTGAGCGCCACGATGGCCTCGATGCTCGGGTCCAGCCCGCCTCCCACCTTGGGCAGCTTGTCGATCACGGCCTCGGGCCAGTTGGAATAGCGGTCCACCCCCACGAGGCGGTGGCATTGCTCCAGCTCGCACACGCTTTCGGTCAGCGAAGGCAGCAGGCTCACGATGCGCTGCGGCGCTCGGGGTAACGAAACGACACGGCCCCGGTCGTCGGTGATCTTGACCGGCTGCGCCTGCGCCAGCCCGGCCATCAGCAGGCCCAGCAGCACCAGGATCGCAATCACCCACAGGATGCGGCGCACGGGGGTGGGTTTCATCAACAGGGTTCTTTCAAAGTGAGGGGCAGCCCGGCGGCCATCAGCGTGACGCGGGGACACACCTGGGCCATCTGCTGATTGAGGAAGCCCAGCGCATCCACAAAGGCGCGCACCTCGCGCCCCATCGGGATGACCCCCAGGCCAATTTCGTTGCCCACCAGAACAACGGGGCCAGGGGATTTCCGAAACGCTACTAAAAACATAGCTACTTGCGCTTGCCAGTCGCGCGCAAGGGCCTGTTTTTCCTCGAAATTCATGCTCTCCACGCCCAGGGGCATGGTCCAGTGGGTGAGCCACAGCGTGAGGCAGTCCACTACCAGCAAGGTCTGCGGCGTGCTGAGCCGCGTGAGCGCTGCGGCCACGTCGTGCGGCTCTTCCACCGTCTGCAGGCCGGGCACGCGCTCGGCACGGTCGCGCTGGTGGCGGGCGATGCGCTCGCGCATTTCGTCATCCCAGGCTTCGCCGGTGGCGATCAACACAGCGCGGTGATCGGCGGACTGCGCCAGCCAGTCGCGCGCCAGCAGCTCGGCACGGCGGGACTTGCCACTTTTCTGGCCGCCCAGGATGAGTTCGCTGGTGATGGGAAGCGGGGCGAAGGTCATGCTGAGACACCCCCCAGCAGGTGCGCCACGGCTTCGGGGCTGGACGGAAACCAGGCGTGGAAATAGCTGGCATGGATGCTGCCCTGCCGGTACAACGCCTCGCCCGCATCCGGCGCAGCCGCCTCGTCCGGGCGCGCTGTGCGGGCCACCACGGGGGCGCTGCTGTCGCTGGTGGAGTAGTGAAAGGTGTGGCCGCGCAGGGTGTGCCCCGCCACCGCCAGTTGCTGCGGGCCCAGCGCCGCCAGGCGTTTTTGCATGCTCACATGGCCGGGCAGCAGTCCCCACAGCGGGGCGGTGATGCCGTCGGTCAAAGTGATGGACTCGAACAACGCCATCATGCCGCCACACTCGGCCCACAGGGGTTTGCCTGCGGCCGCATGGGCGCGCAGGCTGGTTTGCATGCCGATGTTGGCGACGATCTGGGAGGCATGCAGCTCGGGGTAGCCGCCAGGCAGCCACACCGCGTCGCAATCGGGCAGCGCTGCATCGCGCAGTGGCGAAAAAAACACCACGCGTGCGCCCATCTGTTCCAGGCATTGCACATTGGCGGCGTAGATAAAACAGAAGGCGGCGTCGCGCCCCACGGCCACCGTGCGGCCTGCCAGCAGGCGTGGCACGGCGGGCGCCGAGGCGGGTGCCGGGAAGTCCACCGCCCAGCACTGCAGGTCGTCCAGATCCATCTGGCCTAGCGGCGTGGCGGCCAGTGCGTCGGCGGCGGCATCCAATCGCTGCAGGCTGTCGTTCAGCTCGTGCGCAGCGACAAGACCCAGGTGGCGCTCGGGCAGCAATGCGGCACCGGCCTTGGCAGCTGCAGGGGCATTGCCTGGCGGCACCCGCATCAGTGCGCCCATCCAGTCGTCAGCATCCTGCAGGCCGTCCCGCAGCATGTCGGCATGGCGCGCGCTGCCCACGCGGTTGGCCAGCACACCCGCCCAGGGCAGGCCGGGGCGGTAGTGGCGCAGGCCAAATGCCAGCGCGCCAAACGTGCCCGCCATGGCCGAGGCGTCGACCACTGCCAGCACGGGCACTCCAAAGTGAAGGGCCAGATCGGCAGCGCTGGGGCTGCCGTCAAACAGGCCCATCACGCCTTCGATGAGGATGAGGTCCGACTCTGCTGCGGCATCGTGCAAGCGCTGCGCGCAGTCTGCCTCGCCAGTCATCCACAGGTCGAGCTGGTGCACGGGTGCACCGCTGGCCAGCTGGTGCCAGTGCGGGTCCAGAAAGTCCGGACCGCACTTGAAGACCCGCACGCGCCGCCCCTGGCGCGCATGCAAGCGCGCCAGGGCGGCGGTGACGGTGGTCTTGCCCTGACCCGAAGCCGGGGCGGCGATCAGGATCGCCGGGCTACGGGCAGGCTGCACCATTTCGCTTCTCCTCTTCCCCTGTCTGCTAGCCTGACGTGCTGTGGACTCACTGCGGCGCCCACTTCACCCCCACATAAGCCACGCGGCCCGCAGTCGCGTAGGTGCGGGCCAGTTGATAGTCCTTGTCGGCCAAGTTGTCGATGCGGGCAATCAGCGTGTAATCGCGCGCAATGCGGGTGCTGGCATACAGGTTGACCAGGGCATAGCCGCCCAGCACGTTGGTATTGGCCACGGTGTCGAAGCGGCGGCCCGAGGCCTGCACTTCGGCGCCCACGGTCCAGCCCCCCAAGCGCGTGTCGGCGCCGACGGTGGCGTGCTGCTTGGCACGGCGCGCCAGCTGCTTGCCGGTGTCCAGGTCACGCGGGCGCTGCAGGTCGATGGAGCCATGCAATTGCACATCGCCCATGCGGTGCGAGCCGGCAAACGTCACGCCCTTGTACTCGGCCCGTGCCGTGTTGGCATAGCAGCCAAAGCTGGAAGCACAGGTGCCCGCGCCTCCGAAGGAGATCAGATTGCTCACACGATTGCGGAACAGCGTGGCCGAGAAGGTGCTGCTGCCTTGGGCATAGCGCAGTGCCACTTCGGCATTGCGGCTGCTTTCCGGGCGCAATGTGGCTACACCGTATTCGCTGAAGCGGTGGTACAGCGTGGGCGCGCGGAAAGCCGTGCCCACCGATGCCGTGGCGCGCCACTGCGGGGTAATGGCGTAGCCATATGACGCACTGCCGGTGCTCTTGCCGCCAAACTCGCTGTCGGAATCGTGGCGCACGTTGAGTTGCACTGTGTGGCCTTCGGCGTTGTAGCCATAGCCAAGGGCCAGCGCGTCTTGAGAACGTTTGGCGTCGATGGGCTTGTTTTCCAAGCGGTCTTCACGGCGCTCCAGGGCAGCAGTGACCAAGTGTGCGCCCTGGCGGTACTCGTTCTGAAAATAGTAGCCGCGCAGGCGAGTGTCGGTCAGGTAGGGCGAGGGGCGGGTTTCATACTGATCGCGAGAGTCGGTGATGGACAGGCGCGTCTTGTAGGCACTGCTCCACTGCGCGTTCCAGTTCAATCCCAGCGCGTGCATGGTGTGCAGACTTCGATCGTCCTTGCCCGGACCGTTGTCGTAGCCACTGTTGGTGTCGTTGACCATCAGTGTGCCTTCCAGGCGGTGCACCGCATCCACCTGCAGGCCAACGCGGGCGTGGCCCGCCGTGTTGCGAAAGCCATCGCGGTCGGGGTTCTGCGTGGCGACAGTGCGAGCGTTGAAGCCCTTGCTGTTTTCGCGGGACAGACCGAGCGCGTAGTCCCAGGTGCCACTGGCGCCGCTGATACCGGCCTCCAACTTGGAGGTGCCATGGCTGCCAAGACCCACGCCGACATAGGGAGCCGTGCCCCTCTCGCCACGTTTGGTGAAGATCTGCACCACGCCACCCATGGCGTCCGATCCATACACAGCCCCAGCCGGGCCACGCAACACTTCAATGCGGTCAATCAGGCCGAGCGGGATGCTCTCCCATGGCGCACCGCCGGTGGACTGCGAATCAATGCGCACGCCGTCGATGTACACCGCCGTAAAGCGTGATTCGGCGCCCCGCAGGAACACGCCAGTGGTGGTGCCAGGGCCGCCGTTGCGCGAGAACTCCACCCCTGGCAGTCGGGCCAGCAAGTCGGCCAGACCGGTGACGCCGCTGTTTTCAATGGTCTCGCGGTCCACGACGGACACGTCAGCCACCAGATCGGTGAGCGGCTGCGGGGTGCGTGTCGCGGCCACCACGGTTTCTGCCAGCGATGGAGAGCGAAGGTTCTGGGCCAGCAGTTCACCAGCGCCGGGCGCGGACTGGGCCAGGGCACTGCTGGCGCTGCCGACAGCCAGCGTCACCAGGGCGAGGCGTTGGGCGGACGCGCGCAGCGACGCTGCAGGGCGCGCACGAAGGGTACGGATTTTCATGGGGATCATCGTCAACAAACAACCCGGGGCCGGCCTCCCGCCAGCGTGTGGGTGATACAGCCGCGCAGCGCCCAAAAGGAGCGCACGCAGCCACCGTGTTGGCCGGTATCCGGGCTGGCGGAGCGCCCTCCAATGCCTTCCCAGGCGCTTGTTCAAGGCGCCCAGTGGCTTATAAATGGAGAGAGAATCTAAGATTCGTCCGCTGACCGTTGCGGGGGCAGCGCAGGCTGGGCGCGCCATGCGTGGCGGCACCTCCCTGCTTCCCGTTGAACTGCGGCATGTGAACCACACCGCGAGCACCAACAGCGGGATTTTACGACCGTTTACAACGCGCAACCCTACAATCGCTGGCTGTATGGCAACACCGTCCCCCACCGACCAAATCGCCGAACGCGTTGAACGCCTGCTGCTACGCCACGCTGAACTGCAACGCACCAATGCCTTGCTGACGGACCAGGTGGCCACACTCACCCAGGAGCGAGACTCTCTCAAATCCCGGCTGAGTGCAGCACGCGCGCGTGTGGATGCCCTGCTTGAACGCCTTCCCGCCGCCGTGCCGCTCACGAAAGAAGCCGAATGAAGCAAATCGAGGTGCAGATCCTGCAGCAAAGCTACCTGCTGACCTGCCCTGAGGGCCGAGAGAGCCGCCTTTTGGATGCCGTGGAGCGCGTGGATACTGCCATGACACGCATCCGCGACGCAGGCAAGGTGCGCGCCCGGGAGCGCATTGCCGTGCTGGCCGCCTTGAACCTCGCTTTCGAGATTGCCGACCGTGAAGCTGCCGACCTGGCAGCGGGTTCTGCGGCCAAAGCGGCGCCCCCTGCGGTGGCCACATCAGCAACAGGGCAACAAGAATCTCTGCTCCCGGAAGACGACAACCAGCGCCTGCAAGCTCTGGTACAGCGCCTGGATCAGGCTCTGGGCGATGATGGCCGCCTGCTCTGACGCAACACCACTGGGCGCACCTTCCTCAAGCAAGTAAGGGCAGTGCCATGAGTGGCAGGCCAAGCTCCAGCATGCCTATGGGCTTTTCCTGCTCAGTGCCTGCTTCCAGCGCCTACAATGAAGGGGTCTGCGAAGCCGCCGGGCTTTATATTTCCTTGAACCAATGCTCAACGAGCTCGGGCTTGGTACATCGCCCGGTGAGCGTGATCATCTCGCGTCAGATGAACCCAACGCTTGGCTGCCCTCGCCCACCTGAACCCCCGGTTCAGGATGAGAGTCCGGTGGCATTCGCAGACACCCTCTACCC
>NZ_QAIH01000059.1:0-1060 GCF_003060895.1 Acidovorax sp. HMWF029
CAGATGGACAAGCCTCTGCGCGCGGCCGGATCGGGGTCTGGCGCCCGCCCGCCCGACTACCCCCGCACCGCCAGCGGCAGCACGCTGGCCGCCTGGGCCGCCACCTGGGGCGCGCTGCGCAGCCTGACCACCCTGCCCGCCAGCGCCGACATCCCCGCCGCTGGCGAGGCGCTGGTGCCGCTGGAGATGTACCTGCGCGGCAAGGGACTGAACCCGCTGGCCGACAAGATGCGTCAGGCCACCGACAAGGTGGACGCATCGATGGCGCAGGTGCAAAAAAGCGGCCTGCAGAACAAGGCGGCCATCCAGCAAACCGCGCGTGATCTGGCCGCGCTGAAGTTCCTGGCCGAATCCGAAGTGGCGCCCGCGCTGCAGGTGAGCATTGGCTTCTCGGACGCCGATGGCGACTGACCAGCACCGCCGCCACGCACTGGCCGCTCTCGCGGGCCTGGGCGCCTGCGTGATCGCCCCCGGAGCGGCCTTCGCCAGCACCGGTGACCGTGTGCACCTGGTCGCCGCGTGGGAACACCAGGGCGGTTTCCACATCGGTGTGCTGTCCACGCACGAAGGCGCTGGGCAGGCGCTGCAGGTTCACGCCGCGCTGCAGGTGCCGACACGCGCGCACGGCCTGTGTGTGTTGCCCGACGGGTCTGTCATTGCCACGGCCCGCCGCCCCGGCGACTGGCTGGTGCGCTGGCGGCCCGGCGCGGGCGGCGAGCCCCAGTGGCTGTGGCAAGACGGCGAGCGATCCTTCAACGGCCATGTGCTGGCCAGCGCCGACGGCCAGCGGCTGTACACCACCGAAACCGATGCCGAGACGGGCGCGAGCTGGGTCGTGGTGCGCGACGCCCGCACACTCGCTGCCACCGCCGTTTGGCCCACCCACGGCATCGACGCGCACGAGCTGGTCTGGGACACGCGGGGAAGCAAGGGCGGCGCCCCCACCCTGATCGTCGCCAACGGCGGCGTGCCCACCGCGCCCGAAACCGGCCGCGTCAAGCGCGACCTGGGCCGCATGGACCCATCGCTTGTGCGGCTTGACGCCCACACGGGCCGCCTG
>NZ_QAIH01000059.1:1070-4103 GCF_003060895.1 Acidovorax sp. HMWF029
GAGCCTGCGCCACCTGGCCTGGAGCCCCGACGGCGCCCTGCTGGGCATCGCACTGCAGGCCGAACACGACGACGCCGCAGCCAGGAACGCCGCGCCCGTGCTGGCCCTGTTTGACGGCCACGCGCTGCGCTTGCTGGCGGCGCCAGAACCTGTGGCCCGGAGCCTGCGCGGCTACGGCGGCAGCATGGCCGCCACCCCCACCGGCTGGGCCGTGAGCTGCCCACGCGCCCATGGCATCGCCACGTTTTCATTGCAGGGCGACTGGCAAGGCCTGGTGCCGCTGCCCGACGCATGCCCGCTGGCCGTGCGCAGCGGCGCGCTGTGGGCGGGCGGCCTGGCAAGCAGCCTGCAGAACGCGCAGGCTGCGGCACCGCTGGCGCATCCGCATGGAACAGGGTTGCAAGGCGCGCGGCTGGACAACCACTGGGTGGTGCTGCAAGGCTGAAATTTCGAGGAAAAACAGGCTTCTCCGCGCTATGGATAAGCGCTATTAGCTATCAAAAGAGAAGCAAACAATTCCCATCCAGCAAAACGCCCCGTAGGTCGGTTGAGCGCAGCACAGCGCAACCCGACACCACCGCCACACGCCCCCAGGGGTTGCATCGGTATACGCCCTCGCGGGCTCATTCACCTTCAGTCCACCACCGTCAACTTGGCCACCGACAGCGCCAGCCACTTGGTGCCGTGGCGCGGAAAGTTCACCTGCGCACGCGCGTCGTCGCCCGTGCCCTCGATGGCCAGCACCTTGCCTTCGCCAAACTTGGTGTGGAACACGGCGATGCCCACGCGCAAGCCGTGCGAGGGCGCGGCCTTCTGCAGGGGCACCGGGGGGCTGGCAAAGGTCTCAGATTTCAAGCCAAAACTGCCTCTTCCGCCTGATGCATATGGGTTTGAAGCTCCCATATTAGGAGCATACGAAGCAAATCCCTGCTGCTTGGGCGTGATCCACTTGAGCGCGGCCTCGGGCAGTTCGTCAAAGAAGCGGCTCTTGACGTTGTAGCGCGTCTGGCCGTGCAGCATGCGCGTTTGCGAATGGCTCAGGTACAGGCGCTTGCGCGCGCGGGTGATGGCCACATACATCAGGCGGCGCTCTTCCTCCAGGCCGTCGCGGTCGCTCGACGCGTTGTCGTGCGGGAACAGGCCCTCTTCCATGCCGCCGATGAACACGCCGTCAAACTCCAGGCCCTTGCTGGCGTGCACGGTCATCAGTTGCACCGCGTCCTGCCCGGCCTGGGCCTGGTTGTCGCCCGCCTCCAGCGCGGCGTGGGTAAGAAAGGCGGCCAGCGGCGAGAGGGTTTCGCCCGTGTCCGCATCCACGATGCCGGGCACGGCGGGTTTAAGGGGCTCGTCGAGCACCGGCGCGCTCGGGTCCAACCCTTGGCTCACCGCGCTTTGCGTGAGCGGCGTGCCGTGCTCGTCCAGCGGCAGGGCTACGGCGTCGCGGCCAAAACCCTCCTGCGTGACGAAGCTCTCGGCGGCGTTAACGAGTTCCTGCAAGTTCTCGATGCGGTCGGCGCCTTCTTTTTCGGTGCGAAAGTGCTCGACCAAGCCCGTGGTTTCAAGCACCTGCTCGATGATGCTGCGCAGGTTCTGCCCTTCGGTCTGCTCACGCAGCACATCGACCATGGCGACGAAGGCCTTGAAGTTGGTACCCGCCTTGCCGGGCACGGCGCTCACGGCGTCGTGCAGCGAGCAGCCTGCGCTGCGGGCAGCGTCTTGCAGCACCTCGATGCTACGCGCGCCAATGCCACGCGGCGGAAAATTGACCACGCGGGTGAAGCTGGTGTCATCGTGCGGGTTCTCCAGCAGGCGCAAATACGCCAGCGCGTGCTTGATTTCAGCGCGCTCAAAAAACCGCAGGCCGCCGTACACGCGGTAGGGCACGCTGGCATTGAACAGCGCCGATTCAATCACCCGGCTTTGCGCATTGCTGCGGTAGAGCACGGCGATTTCCTTGCGATCAAACCCGTCGCTGCGCACCAGTTGCTTGATCTCATCGACCATCCACTGCGCCTCGGCCAGGTCGGAGCTGGCCTCGTACACGCGCACGGGCTCGCCCGCGCCCTGCGTGGTGCGCAGGTTCTTGCCCAGGCGGCGGCTGTTGTGGCTGATGAGAGCGTTGGCCGAATCAAGGATGTTGCTGTAGCTGCGGTAGTTTTGCTCGAGCTTGATCTGGCGCTGCACATCGAACTCGCGCACAAAGTCGGTCATGTTGCCCACGCGCGCGCCGCGAAAGGCGTAGATGCTCTGGTCGTCGTCGCCCACGGCAATCACACTGCCGCGCGCCTCGTAGCGCCCGCCCACGTCGTTGCCCGCCAGTTGCTTGAGCCAGGCGTACTGCAGCTTGTTGGTGTCCTGGAACTCATCGACCAGGATGTGCGCAAAGCGGCGCTGGTAGTGCTCGCGGATGGGGTCGTTGTCGCGCAGCAGCTCATAAGAGCGCAGCATCAGCTCGCCAAAGTCCACCACGCCTTCGCGCTGGCATTGCTCTTCGTAGAGCTGGTAGATCTCGACCTTCTTGCGCGCATCGCTGTCGTGGGCCTCCACGTTGGCGGGGCGCAAGCCTTCTTCCTTGCAATTGGCGATGAAGTAAGCGAGCTGCTTGGGCGGAAAGCGCTCGTCGTCCACGTTGTGCTGCTTGCACAAGCGCTTGATGGCCGAGAGCTGGTCTTGCGTGTCCAGAATCTGGAACGTCTGCGCCAGCCCTGCCGCCTTGTGGTGGGCGCGCAGCAGCCGGTTGCACAGGCCGTGGAAGGTGCCAATCCACATGCCGCGCACGTTGACTGGCAGCATGGCAGAGAGGCGGGCCACCATCTCCTTGGCGGCCTTGTTGGTAAACGTCACGGCCAGGATGCCACCAGGGGTAGCGTGGCCGTTTTGCAGCAGCCAGGCAATGCGGGTGGTGAGCACGCGGGTCTTGCCCGAGCCAGCGCCCGCCAGGATGAGCGCATGGCCTGCGGGCAGGGTGACGGCGGCGAGTTGCTCGTCGTTCAGGTTCTGCAGCAGGGGGGACAAAGGCGCGGGGGCCGGGCC
>NZ_QAIH01000060.1 GCF_003060895.1 Acidovorax sp. HMWF029
GCGTGATGGTGGGCTATGCCAACCTGGGCCTTCATGCCGCCGCCGCCACCCCTATCGAGACCGCCGACGCCCCCACCGCCCTGGGGGCGCTGCCCCCCGAGCTGGCCGAAACACTGGCGCGCCTCATCGACAACACACTGCCCGCGCTGGGCGAAGACGACGCCCGCGTGATCGAGATGGCCAACCAGCTCGTCACCTTCCTGCGCGAGCCTTCGCCCCCCGTAGCCACGGCGCAGCTCATGCTGGGCAACTTCACCTACCGGCTGTCGTTTGCCACCGAAGACCAAGCCGCTATCCGTGCCAGCCTGCTGGAGCTGCTGCACATGATCTTCGAGAACATCGCCGTGCTCAGTGTGGACGACCGATGGCTCCACGGCCAGGCTGAAGCGCTGATGACCGCCTCTACCCCGCCGCTCACCCTGCGCCGGCTCGACGACGTGCAGAGCCGCCTCAAGGACGTGATCTTCAAGCAGACCGAGGCCAAGGCCCGAACGCTCGAAGCGCAGGAGCAGATGAAGGACATGCTCGCCACCTTCATCGAGCGGCTGGCCAAGATCACCGCCTCCAGCACCAGCTACCAGGGCACCATGGAGCGTTGCGCCGACCTCATCGGCAAGGCCAACACCCTGCAGGACATCGCCCCCGTGTTGCAAGAGGTGATGAGCGCAACCCGCGCCATGGCGCTGGACAGCCGCGTGGCCCACGACGAACTGCAAGACCTGCGCGAGCGCACCGAGGCCAAGCGCGCCGAGGTGGCAAAGCTGCAGGAAGAACTTGACCGCGCCAGCTCCCAGGCTCGGCATGATCCGCTCACCGGCACCCTCAATCGCAAAGGCCTGGATGAGGCCATGGAGCGCGAAATTGCCCGCGCCCGCCGCATGGGATCGCCACTGTGCCTTGCGCTGCTGGACCTGGACAACTTCAAGTCCTTGAACGACCGCCTGGGCCATGCAGGTGGCGATGCGGCGCTGGTACACCTGGCCCAGGTCACGCGCGAAGTCATGCGACCGCAGGACCTTTTGGCCCGCTACGGCGGCGAAGAATTCGTCATTGTGCTGCCCGACACAGCGGTCGAAGCCGGTGTAGCAGCCATGACACGGCTGCAGCGCGAGCTGACCACCCGCTTCTTTCTGCAAGGTACTGAGAAGGTGCTCATCACCTTCAGCGCAGGCGTAGCGCAGCTGAGCGACACAGAAAGCAGCACCGACGCCATCTTGCGTGCCGACCAGGCCATGTACCTCGCCAAGCGCTCGGGCAAGAACCGGGTGATGGCGGCGTAGTGTCTCCCCCTGTGTCGCCTTCGGCGCCTTCCCGCAAAGGGGGACGCCACCCGTGGCCTGGCAAAGCCAGCTCCACGGAGGCACTGGCCTGGGGCGCACCGGTATCGACAGGCGGCTGGCTCGGCATGCCGGTGGCGACCGTCTGAAATGCTGCCGACCATGGACCGCCGCGCCTTCCTGCAACACGCCGCCTGCGCGGCCACGGCGGCTGCCTTGCCGCGCTGGGCGTGGAGCAGCCCGCCCACGCTGCAAAGCAACCCTTTTGCGCTGGGCATCGCCAGTGGCGACCCCACGCCCGACGGCGTGGTGCTCTGGACCCGCCTGATGCTGACGCAACCCGCACAGATGCAAGCCGCCCACACCGTGCGGTGGGAGGTCGCGCACGACGCGCGCTTTGCACAGATCGTGCAAAAGGGCGAAGCCCCCGCGCTGCCGCAGCTGGGCCACAGCGTGCATGTGGAGCTGCGGGGCCTGCAGCCCGCGCGCTGGTACCACTACCGCTTCATGCTGGGCGATGCCGTGAGCACCATGGGCCGCACGCGCACTGCGCCAGCAGCGGGCGACCTGCCGGGCGCGCTGCGCATCGCCTTCGCGTCCTGCCAACGGTGGGAACACGGCCACTACGCCGCATGGCGCCATCTGGTGGCCGACCAGCCGGACCTGGTGCTGTTTCTGGGCGACTACATCTACGAATACGCCACGCCCAAAAACACCAGCGACCTGGCGCGCACCCACAGCCTGCGCCTGGCCACCACGCTGGCCGACTACCGCGACCGCTACGCGCTGCACAAAAGCGACACGGCCCTGCAAGCCGCCCACGCCGCCTGCCCCTGGTCCGTGACCTGGGACGACCACGAGGTACAGAACGACTACGCCGCCAGCGCGGGGCATGCGGGCCGGGGCGATGCCGCCAGCTTTCTGACGCAGCGCGGCGCCGCATGGCAGGCCTTCTACGAAAACATGCCCCTGCGCGCCGCCAGCCTGAACCGCCCCTTTCCTGACACCCAATGGGATGCGCTGCAGGTCTACCGCCGCCTGCGCTGGGGCCGACTCGCGCACATCCACCTGCTCGACACCCGCCAATACCGCCATTGGCAAGCCTGCCGCGCACCCGAATCCACCAGCGCAGGCGCCGTACGCGGCACCAGCTGTGCAGAGCTGGCCGCCCCCTCCCGCAGCCTGCTCGGCAGCGCGCAAGAGCAATGGCTCGACACCGGCCTGGCTGCCGATGCCGCCGCATCCAACGCCGAACAAGACACCACCCGCTGGAGTGTGATCGCGCAGCAGACCCTGTTCTCGCCCCGCCACTACCCCTCGGGCACGGTGACCACCGACAACTGGGACGGCTACCCCGCCGCCCGCGCGCGCCTGCTGCAGGCCGTGGCCCAGCACAAGCCGCGCAACACCGTGCTGCTGGGCGGCGACATCCACCAGAACTACGTCTGCCGCGTGCATGCCGATCCAGACCGCCCCGACTCGCCCGTCATCGCCAGCGAGTTCTGCGGCACCTCCATCAGCTCGCGCTCGGGCACCACACAAGACAAGGTGGATGCCGTGGTGCGCCACAACCCGCATGTGCTGCTGGCCCGCTGCGACCTGCGCGGCTACGGCCTGGCCCACATTACGCCCACGCAGTGGACCACCACCCTGCGCGTGCTTGACGACCCCATGCACCCCGACAGCGGCGCCAGCACGCTCGCGCGCTTTGTCGTCCAGGATGGGCGAGCGGGTCCTGTCCCCGCTTAGGCAGCACGCAAAGGCGGCTAGCCGCACGTCGCAAGCAGCAGTAGCCGACACGCAACACCGGGGGTTTTGCTACATTTTGAATAGCACAAAAGTCTTATCTATCGCGCGGAGAGGCCATAAAAATCTTGAAATCTGGACCTCAAACGCAAAACAACGCCGTCCGCAATGACCGTGCATCCCGAGGGATATGCAGAACATCCACAGGCCGATAACTCCTGCGACTTGACGAACACGGGTTCAACAGCCGTCGGTACTGACGGGCGACACGATGACGCAGATTCTTTGAGCGCCACGGACAACGCACGAGTCCACATCAGATACCGGACATACAGCAGCCAGTGCTCTATCCACCTATCCACCCGTCCCCCATCGGTCCGACATCCTGTTGATGTGGGAGGCGATTTACGGGTAGCTAGGCCACATCGTCAGGCCATATCGCGAGTGGCAAAGAGCCGTCCGGGGCGCTTCCAAATTGGTGGCAGTATTCGACCGCGCTTGGTCGCCATGAGCAGCATCACGATCCCGGTCGTAGTGCACAGGAGCAACGCGAGCACCGAGGATTCAACACCAAAGCTGCCTCCAGTCAGCCAGTCGGGGCCGTTCACGGTGGATCTGATCAAGCCCTGTTGTGCGTCGTTGCCAGAGACGATGCCTGAGAAAATAGCCGACTGCGTGTAGTTCCACGCAAAATGAAAGCCGATGCTCAACCACAGCTGGCGCGTCAGCATGTAGGCAGCAGCCAGCAAGATACCAGCCTCGACTGCGATAAACAGCGCCCCCTCCATCGTGCCCTGCGGGTTCAGCAGGTGGGTCAGACCAAACACGAGGGAAGACACCACAAGGGCCACCCAACTTCCCAACCACTGCTCGACCGCGCGGAACAGCACGCCTCGAAACAGTAGCTCCTCGTAGACGCTCGAACTCAGCGCCATGGCAAGCGCAGGAATCATGTAGCTCAACGGATTCAAGCCAACGATACGGTAGATACCAAGTGCCATGAGAATCAGTTCGCAGGCTGCGTACAAGCCCACACCGACGAGCAGGCCCAAGCCGAGTTGCCGCCCCGCGCCCCGCAAGGCTATTTCAGACAGGGCACGCTTTTCGATGAAGTGTGCATAGCCAACATACACCGCGAAGCCCGCTATGGCCAACGCGATGATGTGAAGAACAGCTTTGAACGGTTCTCCTGCGTAGTTGGACATCACATCGGTATTCAGGGACATGAACAGCACCAATATGCCCCCAAGCAACAAAACACGTGCGGGCGGTGAACTGAAGACGCAGTGTGCGATGCGGGGCAGCATGTTTGCAGGTGTTTTCATCGTCGCCCTCAGCGTAAGGCATGGATTTCAAAAAAGCGTGCAATATCAACTACGGTTGGCGAGACGATGGCAAGCAGCGTTGACCGTGAACAAGCGCGGCCAAACGTTGTGGCCAATGGCAGGCTGAATGGCAGGCTGCAATGAGATTCAATGCGGCCCCGGGCTTACCGCCCTTCCGCTCGACCTCAGGCAAAGCGGCTTCAGGGCCTGTAGACGACAGTTTCATCTACCGCGTAGAGCTTGCAAGCTTCGCCAGCGCGCTCCGCACACCGACGTAGCGCCTCAGAAACATCGTTAGCACCGGCATTCCAAGCCCAGTGCCGGCGCGTCGCGGATACGGCAAACGCACGTGGAAAACTCGACTCGAGGAACCGCTTGTAGTTGTTAAGGCCATCAACCAAATCAAGTGGAACCTTGCTCACATCGTCGATATCACCATACCCACTGGCTGGATTCTGGTGAGCGCGCAAACGGTGTGCAAGCGCTGCTTGGTCCGGGCTGGAAATGCGCCGCAAATCGGTAATCACCCCTTGATCCATCGCATTGCTGGCCAATGGTTCGCAACCCAATGGTCGATTGCCCTCGTCGCCCGAGCACAAGAAAACACTTGCTTTGCGGCTTGCCGACACATCAGGATGCAAGAAATTTGCCGCCCCCTTGTTTTTATCAATACTTATCCAGCGCTTTACCAGAGCCTCATCGGCCTTGCCGTCTGAATATTTGATGATCCATCGGTAAAGACCATGCTCATTCACAGATCGCAGGTCGAGCTTACCGAGAGAATCGTAGTGACCATGAAAGCCAACGAACGTCTGCAACGCTGGATAGTCATCCGTAAACAGGCGTTGCCGACCACCCAGAAACATCCTGGAACACGATGAGACGCAATAGCCGGACACTGCAGTGGTAACGCCTTTTTCGCGAAATAGCTCACCAACCTGATATCCCGTCCATGCATCGCCCCCCCAAGAATTGCGCAATACAACGACGTCGATCGCGGGCGCCTTCGCAAAAGCGTCTTTAACCTTGGCGAGATCGTCGCCTGCAACGGGACCAGAAAGAACCACTGTGTTGCCAACCAGCGTGACCTCCATTGCTCTGGTGACTGATGCGCCAAACAACAGCACACCTATCGGAAAAACCACTTTCAGCGCTCCGAATATTTGTTGTCGCCACTTGGCAAAAACGCGGCGCATACACGCGCGACGCCGAAAAGCTTCTCTCACGATTCTGAACATTTACGACTCCGAGACGAAAGCTGAGCAACCTGTTTCAGTGACATATTCGCCGCGTCACAGGGCAAGGCCATCTTGCTTGATGGCTGTATTTCTGCTGGCGCATAGCGCCTGAATGACGGGATGGACTCCCCCGCTTTTTTGCGCGAGATTTGCGCACTGGCCTTCACGGGCGTGGCAATCAGGTATTCAAACAACAGGAGTCCGACATGCATGCTACTTGGTTTGGCCTGGCGCCGTGCGAGTACAGCTCAGGCAGGAGCCGCTATCTGCGCATGCTGCTCACGCACGGCGCGCGCAGTGCGCTCAGGGCGACGCAGGTGGCTCAAGGCGCGGGCAAGCAGGTGCTGGGCGCTGGATGTTCAGGAGCGCAGCAACCACAACAAGGCCACCTGCGCGCTGGCCAACAAGCTGGCGCGCACTTGCTATGCAACGCTGCGCGATCACAAGCCGTTTGACGAGGCAGCCCGACTGATCCGGAAAGAAAACCGCCAGAGCTTTGCGATGCCAAACTGATAAGCCAGCAGAGAACGCACACCACCCCAAAGCCACTATTGATGCACCACTTGCGATGGGTTTGATCGACCATCATGGCCCATCGGGTTCCTCCCACACCGCGCTACGCCGATAACTCTTGCGGCAGCTTGCCTGTCGCTTGTAACGTGTGGCGAAGCGGTGACGCAGATTCCATGTCGGCACGGACCACCACAGAGTCCACTCCAGATGCCAGATATACGACTGCAGGTGCTCTACCCTCTGGTCCCCAATCGGTCAGGCTCTTGCTGTTGTGGGGGAGTCCAAATACGAGGGGTTAGGCGTCAACGGGGTAGCGTTGGTTCACGTACCTCAGCTTCGCGCAGTAGGTGATTGAGCCTATCGTGGACGCGCTTAACTTCCGCGTGCCAGTCTTGTTGGCCAATGAAAACTGCTTTTTCTGTGGCCTCTCCGGCAAGAAGTTGTGAGTAAGACTGAAACAGCGCCCCCAGCGCACTTATCTCGGCTGACCGCAGGGCGGTGTTCGCCTGCTGCTGCTGAGCTGCGGCCTGCTTTGCCAGTTCTTCACGAGTACTTGCCAGTTCTTGTCGTTGAAGTCCCAATTCTTTTCTCTGCAGATTCAGCGTATATGCGAGCGCGGCAAACGCCAGTCCAGAAAATACTGTGTTTAGCGCGCCAAACATGTCTCCGAACTGACCGCGCTGCGTCCAATCGGTAAACATATTTGAAACAGTTATGGCGTAAGCAGCAATCAATGCTGCTACGGCAAACGCTGCGGCGATGAAGGGCCAAAGTGGCTCGGATTTTGCGGTGGTCGGAGGCATGACTGAAACTGCTTTTTGTGTACGCCTAACGCCAAGGTTAACCGGCGCCGGAGCGCGAAGCGCGCAGGGCACCAACATGGGCCATCAAAATCGCGAAGCGATGGCCCATGTTGGCGTCCGAGTTGAACCGACAGTTAGGCGCCTGCGCATACTAGACACCGAACCCTGGATGCAGAAACTCTCTTTGCTGCGCCGTGCGCCAACCAGTGCTTGAAAGCTGATCTTGCAACTTGGCGCCCCCACGTGTGTAGTGCAGTTCAGTCCCGGCTGGCGCGTCAAGTTTTCGCAAAAGGTCGCGCAGCACTTCCAATGTGCGTGTTGGCTGATCAGTGTCGATGTCGATACCGCTGAACTCAATTATGCGACTGCCATCAGGCAGTTTGTCTCCAAGTGATGATCCGCCGCCGGAGACCGTACCGAGGTTGCCTTCCGAAAGTGCTTGTTCAATCGGGTCTTCGTAGACTGCACCTCGATCTAGCGGCATCAAGTTGCCTGGCAGCTTCACATATATAAAGTGCTCAGGATTGAAGGTTTTTTGCTCTTGCTTCGCAGGAGCAAGTCCCAGCAAGGACTTGATAGTTGAAATGACACTCATAACGATCTCTGAGGCGCCTAACGTTGTAGGTAAAGGGCGGCCCGCTTGCGGGACGTCCAGTGGAGGCCGAAGGCCGCAACGGCTTTGGCCGAAATGTTAGGAGTCAGTGACATTGTTGGCGACAAACATTTCGACAAACTGCATTGGTGCCAGTGTGGCGCCATTTTGTTTGGCGATGCCTTGGTTTTTGCTCCACATAGCTTGAATGGACTCGCGAATATTGGGCGGGAATTGAAGTTGTGAAATAACGATTTCTTCCCACGATCCAGAGCAGGCAAATGTTTCTTGAAACTTGGGTGTCATTTGCACAAGAAGTGATTCTTGCGATGGGTCTAGCTCACCAATGGCTTTCAATACGAATGAGTCGACGAGTTTGAGAAATGGTTTTCCCGCATAGCGGTCAACTGGCTGAGATTTTTTGCCGAAGCCGAAAAGGCCCATGAATGACTCCTAACGATTAGCGTTTATCTGACGCGAGACAAGCTGCAAGCAAAGCACACCGGCATTCATATCGTCAGATAAACCTCGTTGGAGTAAACCGCGGCCC
>NZ_QAIH01000061.1 GCF_003060895.1 Acidovorax sp. HMWF029
GTGTACGAGGTGGCGAGCTTCTACCACCACTTCGACATCGTGCGCGGCGAAGAAGCCCAGGCACCCCGCCTGGTGCTGCGGGTGTGCGACAGCCTGAGCTGCAGCCTGGCCGGTGCGCGTGACCTGTTGGCCGCGCTGCCCGAACGCCTGCGCGCGGCCGGGCAGGGCGATGTGCAGGTGCAGGCCGTGCCCTGCGTGGGCCGCTGCGAACAAGCGCCCGTGGCCGTGGTGCACCAGTGCCCCGTGCCGCACGCCACGGCTGATGCCGTGCTGCAGGTGGTCGAATCCAAGCCAAAAAGGGCTCTTGCGCGCCACCCACAAGCGCTGACAGCTATCAATTTTGATGTGGCGGCGCTGGCGGAGAAAAGCATCCCCCTGCCACCTGGCGAGGTCAGCCCTGCCCACACCGACCTGGCCACCTACTGCGCCCATGGTGGCTACCAGACCGCCGCTGCGCTGGTCAACGGCGAGATGGATGCCGAGGCCGTGCTCGCGGCCATGGAAAACTCGGGCCTGCGGGGCCTGGGCGGCGCGGGATTTCCGGCCGGGCGCAAATGGCGCATCGTGCGCGACCAGCTTGCGCCGCGCCTCATGGCCGTCAATATTGACGAGGGCGAGCCCGGCACCTTCAAGGACCGCACGTATCTGGAACGCGACCCGCACCGCTTTCTGGAAGGCGTGCTCATCGCCGCCCAGGTGGTGGGCACCGAGGCCATCTATATCTATCTGCGCGACGAGTACCACGGCTGCCGCGCGCTGCTGCAGCAGGCTTTGGACGACTTGCGTGCCCAGCCCCCATGCCCCCTGCCGCACATCGAGTTGCGGCGCGGCGCGGGCGCCTATATCTGCGGCGAAGAGTCGGCCATGATCGAAAGCATCGAAGGCAAACGTGGCGAGCCGCGCATGCGCCCGCCCTACATCGCGCAGGTAGGTCTGTTTGGGCGACCCACGCTGGAGCACAACTTCGAGACGCTGTACTGGGTGCGCGACATCGTCGAGCGCGGCCCGGGCTGGTTTGCCAGCTTTGGCCGCCACGGTCGCAAGGGGCTGCGTAGTTTCAGCGTGAGCGGGCGGGTGAAGCTCCCCGGCGTCAAGCTCGCTCCGGCGGGCATCACGGTGCAGGAACTCATCGACGAATACTGCGGTGGCATGCTGGATGGGCACGCGCTGTATGCCTACCTGCCCGGCGGTGCCTCGGGCGGCATTCTGCCCGCCAGTCTCAACAACATTCCGCTGGACTTCGACACGCTGCAGCCCCACGGCTGCTTCATTGGCTCGGCTGCCGTCATCGTGCTCAGCCAGCACGACCGCGCGCGCGATGCGGCGCTGAACGTGATGCGGTTTTTCGAACACGAAAGCTGCGGCCAGTGCACGCCCTGCCGCGTGGGCACGGCCAAGGCAGCCACGCTGATGCAAGCGCCGCAGTGGGACGAAGAACTGCTCGATGACCTGGCGCAGGTGATGGCCGACGCCTCCATCTGCGGCCTGGGCCAGGCTGCGCCCAACCCCATCCGCTGCATCCACAAATACTTCCCGCACGAAGTGGGCGAGGGGCCCTGGCCGGGCGATCTGCCCAAGCCGCGCAACAGCCCGCTGACGGAGCAACTGCCCAAGGGAGTCCAGCCATGAGCGCATTGCACGGCACCTGTGGCGTGGCCTTCGAACTGGACGGCCAGCCCGTCACCGCCCGCCCTGGCGAAACCATTCTGAAAGCCGCACAACGCCACGGCGTGGAGATTCCGCACCTTTGCTACACCGACGGCCTGCGCCCCGACGGCAATTGCCGCGCCTGCGTGGTCGAGATCGCGGGCGAGCGCACGCTGGCCCCCAGCTGCTGCCGTGCGCCCACCGAGGGCATGAAGGTGTTGGCCACCAGCCCGCGTGCCCGCAAGAGTCAGCAGATGGTGGTGGAGATGCTGCTGTCCGACATGCCAGACCAGGGCTACCGGTGGAACGATGGGGATGCGAATGCTATTGATTTGATAGCTAAAAACATAATCCCATCAGGCGGAGAAGGCCATTTTTATTCAAATAAAGCCGAGACGATCGGCCAACACGGCGAGCTGAGCGCCTGGGCTGACCATCTGGGCGTGGAGGTGCGCCCTGCGCTCAAAGCCCTGCGCCGCGAGCAGCCTGCGGCTGATCTGAGCCACCCGGCCATGGCGGTGAATCTTGACGCCTGCATCCAGTGCAACCGCTGCGTGCGCGCCTGCCGCGAAAGCCAAGTCAACGACGTGATTGGCTATGCGCTGCGCGGTGCCGACAGCAAGATCGTCTTCGACCTGGACGACCCCATGGCCGAGAGCACCTGCGTGGCCTGCGGCGAATGTGTGCAGGCCTGCCCCACGGGCGCGCTCAGCCCCAAGACGCACATCGGTTCGCAAAAGGTGGACCGCAAGGTCGATTCGGTCTGCCCGTTCTGCGGTGTGGGCTGCCTCATTACCTACAACGTGCGCGATGAAAAGATCATCAGCGTCGAAGGCCGCGACGGCCCGGCCAACCACGGCCGCCTGTGCGTGAAGGGGCGCTTTGGCTTCGACTACGCCCACCACCCTGACCGCCTTACCGTGCCGCTGATCCGCAAGAGCGGCGTGCCCAAGGAGGTGCGGCCCTACGGCGTGGATTGGCGCGATACCTTCCGCGAAGCAACCTGGGACGAGGCACTGGACCTGGCAGCGGGTCCGCTCAAAAACCTGCGCGACGCGCACGGCCCCAAGGCGCTGGCGGGCTTTGGCTCGGCCAAGGGCAGCAATGAAGAGGCCTACCTGTTCCAGAAGCTGGTACGCACTGGCTTTGGCAGCAACAACGTGGACCACTGCACCCGGCTGTGCCACGCCTCCAGCGTGGCTGCGCTGCTCGAAGGCGTGGGCTCGGGCGCCGTCAGCAATCCGGTGAACGATGTGGAGCATGCCGAGCTGATCTTTGTGATCGGCTCCAACCCCACGGCCAACCACCCGGTGGCGGCGACCTGGATGAAGAACGCGGCCAAGCGCGGGGCAAAGATCGTGCTGGCCGACCCGCGCGTGACCGACATTGGCCGCCACGCCTGGCGCACGCTGCAGTTCAAGGCCGATACCGACGTGGCCATGCTCAACGCGCTGATCCACACGGTGATCGACGAGGGCCTGGTGGATGAAGCCTTCATCAAGGGCCGTACCACTGATTTCGAGGCACTCAAGGCCAACGTGATGGGCTGCAGCCCCGAGGCCATGGCGCCCGTGTGCGGCATCCCCGCCGAGGCGCTGCGCGAGGTGGCGCGGGCGTTCGCAAAAAGCAAAGCCTCGATGATTTTGTGGGGCATGGGCGTGAGCCAGCACGTCCACGGCACCGACAACGCGCGCTGCCTGATTGCGCTGTGCGCGGTCACCGGCCAGATCGGCAAGCCCGGCTCGGGCCTGCACCCGCTGCGCGGCCAGAACAACGTGCAGGGCGCGAGCGACGCGGGCCTGATCCCCATGATGTTCCCCAACTACCAGCGCGTGGACAACGCCGGGGCGCATGCATGGTTTGAGGATTTCTGGGGCACCCCGCTGGACCAGACGCCCGGCTACACCGTGGTCGAGATCATGCACAAGGCGCTGGCGCCTGACAGCGACCCGCACAAGGTGCGCGGCATGTACATCATGGGCGAGAACCCCGCCATGAGCGACCCCGACCTGAACCACGCGCGCCACGCGCTGGCCAGCCTGCAGCACCTGGTGGTGCAGGACATCTTTATGACCGAAACCGCATGGCTGGCCGATGTGGTGCTGCCCGCCAGCGCCTGGCCCGAAAAGACCGGCACCGCCAGCAATACCGACCGCATGGTGCAGATGGGCCGCCGTGCGCTCAATCCGCCCGGGGATGCGCGGCCCGATCTCTGGATCATCCAGCAGATTGCCGCGCGCATGGGGCTGGACTGGAACTACGCAGGCGAAGAGTCTGGCGTGGCCGCTGTCTACGACGAAATGCGCCAGGCCATGCACGCGAGCATTGAGGGTATTACCTGGGAGCGCCTCGTGCACGAGTCCAGCGTGACCTACCCTTGCCTCACGCCGGATGACCCCGGCCAGCCCATCGTGTTCACGCAGCAATTCCCCACGCCCACCGGGCGCCTCAAGCTCGTACCCGCCAGCGTGATCCCGGCAGCAGAAAAGCCCGATGCGGACTATCCCCTGGTGCTCATCACCGGCCGCCAGCTGGAGCACTGGCACACAGGCAGCATGACGCGGCGCAGCACCGTGCTGGACGCCATCGAGCCCATGGCCACCGCATCGCTGCATGGCGATGAGCTGGCGCGGCTGGGGGTTGAACCGGGTGCGCTGGTGGGCATCCGCTCGCGGCGCGGCATGCTGCAGGTGCGCGTGCGCCGCGACGATGGCACGCCGCGCGGCACGGTGTTCATGCCCTTTGCCTACGTGGAGGCAGCAGCCAACCTGCTGACCAACGCGGCGCTGGACCCGTTTGGCAAGATTCCTGAGTTCAAGTACTGCGCGGTGGCGGTGGAGCGGCTGGAAGTCGCTGCAAGCTGAGGAAGCTCAAGGGGCTTTGCGGGTCGTGCTGACCCTGGCCCTGCGCCGGGGTACAGTCAGCGCCCATGACTGCCCCGCGCCCCTACACCGACGTCGCCGTGATCATGCGGTGCGAGCACATCGACAACCGCTGGCAACCCTGGCGCTGGTCGCTGGCCGAGGTGGTGATCCACGAACCCACTTTCGGCACTGAACCCCGCCCGCTGATCCAGGACGAGCGCGAGCAGCGCTGGTTGTTCCCGGGCTTTCGGGTGGAGCTGTTCCGCGACGACGCCGAGGGCTACCACCTCAATCTCACCTCGCCCGCGCCCTGCTGGTTTGTGATGTGGCGCCGCGATGAAGACCCCGGCACAGGTGAGATCCCCCTGGCCCGCCCAATGGCCGTGAGCCTGAGTTACCACGACGCTGGCCGCTGGCTGGACGCGCAGGAAACCGTGGAGCAGGTGCCTGCGGCCCCCGAGGTGCTGGAGGTGCTGCGCGCCTTTGTGGCCGAGCACTACCAACCCGAGCCCAAGCGCCGCAAGCGGCCGGACAGTTTTCAATCGCTGAAAGACCGCTTCGGTAGCCCTGCTTCGGTGTCCACCGAGAAGCAACGTGGCGGAGGTGGTGGCCATGGCTGACGGCTTCCTCGGCCGCTGGTCGCGCCGCAAGCAGGATGTGCGGGAAGGCAAGCCGGTGCAGGAGGCTCCGCCGCTCGCACCTGCGCTCGCACCCCAGGCTGCTCCGCCGGCCCCTGCGACCACTGCCGCGCCCACCACCGCGGAGCCCGCTGCCGAGCCACCAGCGCCTACGTTGGCGGACGCCGAGGCCCTGACCCCCGCATCGGATTTCAAGCCCTTTGTGTCCCGCGCCGTGTCGCCCGAGGTGCGCAACCTGGCCATGAAAAAGCTGTTCGCCGATCCGCACTTCAATGTGATGGACGGTCTGGACATCTACATCGACGACTACTCCCAGCCCGACCCGCTGCCTGCAGGCATGTTGCGCCAGATGGTCAGCGCCCATGCGATGGGCTTCTTCGACCACGAGAAAAAGGCAGGGGGCGAGGCAGAAACCGATCCTGCAGGCGCAATAGCCCCGGTGGCCGCTCAGCCTCGGGATGTTGCGGGTGCCACCGGCGCCGAAGACGTGGCACAGTCCGGGGTATGCAACGCTGTTCCTAGCGTTCCCACCAGCGAGCCTGCGCTGGCCGACCGTTCTGCACAAGAGGGGGTGGCCACGCCAGCCAGCCACACCCACGATGACCAAGACGCTCATTTGCGACTGCAACCAGACGATGCCCCTCAACGCCAAGGCGTTGGGCGAGGCACTGCATGAAGACCTGACCCTCCATTCCACCCTGTGCCGCCGCGACGCAGGGGCGTTTCAGAAAGCCATCCAGTCCGGGCAGGACGTGGTGGTGGCCTGCACCCAGGAGCAGCGCCTGTTTGGCGATCTGGGCCAGCAGACCGAAGGCGCGGTGTCGCCCATCCGCTTCGTCAATATCCGCGAGACCGGCGGCTGGAGCCGGGATGCCGCCAAGGCCAGCCCCAAGATTGCGGCACTGCTGGCCGCCGCCCGGCTGCCCGACCCGCCGCCCGTGCCCACGGTCACTTACAAGAGCACGGGCCGTTTGCTCATCATCGGCCCGCTTGACCAGGCCGAGCAGGCCGCCGCCCTGGTGTCGGATGTGCTGGATGTGACGCTGTTCACCCAGGGCCCTGGCAACGCCGGCGGCGCGCAGGCGCGGCGCTTTCCGGTACTGGGCGGGCGCATTACGGGCCTTGCAGGGTGGCTGGGCGCGTTTGAGCTGCAGTGGAAGGCCGACAACCCCATTGACCTCGACCTGTGCACACGCTGCAACGCCTGTGTGGCGGCCTGCCCCGAAAACGCCATTGGTCTGGATTACCAGATCGACCTGGCCGCCTGCCAGTCGCACCGCGCCTGTGTGAAGGTGTGCCAGGTGGCGGGTGCCCTCGACTTCACCCGCGATGCCGCGGCACAGACCGAGCGTTTTGACCTAGTGCTGGATTTGCGCCCGGCCACTGCCACGCCGACCTTTTTGCAGCATGCATTGCCGCAAGGCTATTTCCGCTGGGACGGGCACGATCTGTCGGCACTGCTCCAACTGCGCGAGCTGGTGGGTGAATTCGAGAAACCCAAGTTTTTTGTCTACAAACAAAAGCTCTGCGCCCACAGCCGCAACGAAACCGTGGGTTGCAACGCCTGCGTGGATATCTGCTCGGCCGAGGCCGTGAGCAGCGACAAAAGCCGCCAGCAAATCAAGGTGAACCCCAACCTGTGTGTGGGCTGCGGCGCCTGCACCACCGTGTGCCCCACGGGCGCGCTGACCTATGCCTACCCCAGTGCGACGGAACAGGGCACCAAGCTCAAGACGCTGCTGTCCACCTACACCGCTGCCGGTGGCAAGGATGCGGTGCTGTTGCTGCACAGCCAGGAACGTGGCCAGTCGCTGGTGGAAGAGTTGGGGCGCGCGGCACAGCTGAAGCTGGCGCAGGGCGTGCCTGCCAACGTGATCCCGGTGGCGCTGTGGCACACGGCCAGCACCGGGGTGGATCTGTGGCTCAGCGCAATCGCTTACGGCGCCTCGCAGGTGGTGGTGCTCTGCACCGATGAAGAGGCCCCGCAGTACCTCAATGGCCTGCTGGGGCAGATGGATGTGGCGCAAGCCATTTTGCGCGGGCTGGGCTACACCGGCGCACATCTGCAACTGCTGCGCGCCACGCACCCCACCGCGCTGGATGCAGCCTTGCAGGCCCTGGGCCAGACGCACCAGAAGACCCCGGCCGTGGCGGCACGTTTTGCGGTGGCGCAGGAAAAACGCAGCACGCTGGAGATGGCGCTGGACCACCTCGTCGAGCAGGCGCCTATGCCTGTGGCCGAGCGGCCTGCGGCTATTGCCTTGCCCGCAGTGGGCTCGCCGCTGGGCACGATTGAAGTCAACAAAGACCGCTGCACCTTGTGTCTGAGCTGCGTGAGCGCCTGCCCTGCCAGTGCACTGCAGGACAACCCGCAGCTGCCCCAGCTGCGCTTTATCGAAAAGAACTGCGTGCAGTGTGGCCTGTGTGCCACCACCTGCCCGGAAGACGCCATCACGCTGCAGCCGCGTCTGCTGCTGACACCTGAGCGCGCACAGCTGCGCGTACTCAACGAAGCCAAGCCCTGGGCTTGTGTGCGCTGCAGCAAACCCTTTGGGACCGTGAAGGCCATCGAGGCGATGCTGGGCAAGCTGTCGGGCCATCCGATGTTCCAGGGCGAGGCGCTGGAGCGCCTGAAGATGTGCAGCGACTGCCGTGTGATTGATCTGTATTCCTCCCAAAGCGAAACGAAAGTGACCGACCTGTGAGCGCACCCTCTGCTTCTTTGACCTCCCCGGGCAGCAGTTCCGCCTTGGATGAGGAAACCGCGCGGGCCGAACTCTATGGCCTGCTGTCGCAGCTGTACTACGCAGCGCCCAGCGCCGATCTGATGTCGGCCCTGCGTGTGGCGGTGACCGAGGCACCCGCCGAAGGGGGCTTTTTGCAGGAGCCCTGGCAACAGTTGGTGGGCGCTGCCCGCGCGCAGGACGATGCGGCCATTGCCCATGAGTTCGACCGCCTGTTTGGTGGCGTGGGCAAGCCTGAGGTGTACCTGTATGGGTCTCATTACCTGAGTGGCTTCTTGAACGAGAAACCCCTGGCCCGCCTGCGCACCGACCTGGATCGCCTGGGCCTGGCGCGCGACGACGCCATGCCCGAGACCGAGGACCACGTTGCCTACCTGTGCGAGGTGATGCGCTATTTGGTTGCGGGTGACGATGTGGCTGTCTGTAACCTGACGGCTCAGCGCGACTTTTTTGCAACGCATTTGCAGCCCTGGATCCCGCAGCTTTGTGATGTGCTAGCGGCACATCCGCAGGCACGCTTCTATGCCGCGCTGGCCCAGTTCACGCGGGCGTTTGCGTCCGTGGAAGCGCAGGGCTTCGACATGCTCGATTGACCTGCGGGCTGCCACAGTGTGCTTGTAGCCAGCGCTACAAAAGATGAGTGTATTAGTGGGGGGTGTAAGGCTGGATTGCAGTGTTTTACACACTGGCATAGACTGTATGAATAGCTTTTCATAGCTTCCCCATTTGCTGCCAGCCATTCTGGAGACAACCATGCAGAACCGCCAGCCGAATCCCTCACGCCGCAGCTTTTTTGCCGGCGCCGCCACCGCAGGGGCTGCAGCAGCAGCCGTCGTGGCACTTCCCCATGTGGCTCCGTCCGAAGCGGTTGTCTCTGATACGCCCCGCCCCGCGCCCGAAAAGGGCGGTGGCTACCACCTGTCTGCGCATGTGAAGCAGTACTACAAGACCACCCAACTCTGACCGGGGCCTGCCATGTTGCTGACCAAGAAGTCCTCCCACGTCGCGCAGAGCGCCAGCGCCTCTGTATCGCCCTTTGTTCACAGCCTGCGCCGGGGCCTTTCCCAGGCTTTGCCCACCATGGATCGGCGCTCGTTTCTGCGCCGCTCCGGTCTGGGGGTCGGTGTCGGCATTGCCGCATCGCAACTCACGCTGGTCAAGAAATCCACTGCGGCCGAAGGCGCCAAGGTCGGCATTGGCGACAGCAAGATCGAAGTGCGCCGCACCATCTGTACCCACTGTTCGGTCGGTTGCGCGGTGGATGCCGTGGTGGAAAACGGCGTGTGGGTGCGTCAAGAGCCCGTGTTCGATTCGCCCATCAACCTGGGTGCCCACTGCGCCAAGGGTGCGGCCCTGCGTGAACACGGCCATGGCGAGTACCGCCTGCGTTACCCCATGAAGCTGGTCAATGGCAAGTACGAGCGCATCAGCTGGGACACGGCCTTGAACGAAATCACGGCCAAGATGCAGGAGCTGCGCAAGGCCAGCGGCCCCGACAGCGTGTACTTTGTGGGTTCGTCCAAGCACAACAACGAACAGGCCTACCTGCTGCGCAAGTTCGTGAGTTTCTGGGGCACCAACAACTGCGACCACCAGGCGCGTATCTGCCACTCGACCACCGTGGCGGGTGTGGCCAACACATGGGGCTATGGCGCCATGACCAATTCGTACAACGACATGCAAAACAGCAAAGTCGCTTTGTACATTGGCTCCAACGCCGCCGAAGCCCACCCGGTGAGCATGCTGCACATGTTGCACGCCAAGGAGACCGGCTGCAAGATGATCGTGGTGGACCCGCGTTTTACCCGCACGGCAGCCAAGGCCGACGAGTACGTACGCATCCGCTCGGGCACCGACATCCCGTTCTTGTTCGGCCTGCTGTATCACATCTTCAAGAACGGCTGGGAAGACAAGAAGTACATCCACGACCGTGTCTATGGCATGGAGAAGGTGCGCGAAGAAGTGCTGGCCAAGTGGACGCCTGACAAGGTGGAAGAGGCCTGCGGCGTCAAGGAAGACCAGGTTTTCAAGGTCGCCAAGATGCTGCACGACAACAACCCCGGCACCATCGTGTGGTGCATGGGCCAGACGCAGCACACCATCGGTAACGCGATCGTGCGTGCGTCGTGCATCTTGCAACTGGCGCTGGGCAACGTGGGCAAGAGCGGTGGCGGTACCAACATCTTCCGTGGCCACGATAACGTGCAGGGCGCGACGGATGTGGGCCCCAACCCTGACTCGCTGCCGGGCTACTATGGTCTGGCCGAGGGTTCGTGGAAGCACTTCGCCGCCGTGTGGGGCGTGGACTTCGAGTGGATCAAAAAGCAGTATGCGTCGCCCGCGATGATGACCAAGAGCGGCATCACCGTGTCGCGCTGGATCGACGGCGTGCTGGAGAAAAACGAGCTGATCGACCAGGACTCCAACCTGCGCGGCGTGTTCTTCTGGGGCCATGCGCCCAATTCGCAGACCCGTGGCCTGGAAATGAAGCGCGCCATGGACAAGCTCGATCTGCTGGTGGTGGTGGACCCATATCCATCTGCCACCGCAGCCATGGCCGCCATGCCCGGCAAGGCCGAAGACCTGAACCCCAACCGCGCGGTGTACTTGCTGCCAGCTGCCACGCAGTTTGAAACCAGTGGCTCGTGTACGGCCTCCAATCGTTCCATTCAATGGCGCGAGAAGGTCATCGAGCCGCTGTGGGAGAGTCGTTCGGACCACATGATCATGCTCCAGTTCGCACAGAAGCTCGGCTTTGCCGATGAGCTGTGCAAGAACTACAAGATGCAGAAGGTCAAGGGCATGGACGAGCCCGTGGTCGAGGACATCCTGCGCGAAATCAACAAGTCGGTTTGGACCATTGGCTACACCGGCCAGAGCCCAGAGCGCCTGAAGGCCCACATGAAGAACATGCATTTGTTCGACGTGAAGACCCTCAAGGCCAAAGGCGGCAAGGACAAGGAAACCGGCTACGACTTTGGTGGCGACTACTTTGGTTTGCCATGGCCGTGCTACGGCACGCCCGAACTCAAGCACCCGGGTTCACCCAATCTGTACGACACCTCCAAACATGTGATGGAAGGCGGCGGCAACTTCCGCGCCAACTTTGGTGTGGAGAAGGACGGCGTCAATCTGCTGGCCGAGGATGGCTCGCACTCCCTGGGCTGCGAGATCACGACGGGCTACCCCGAGTTTGACCATGTGCTGCTGAAAAAGCTGGGCTGGTGGGACGATCTCAGTGATGCCGAGAAGGCCAAGGCTGAAGGCAAGAACTGGAAGACCGACCCCACGGGCGCAATCATTCGCGTGGCCCTCAAGCATGGCTGTCACCCGTTTGGCAACGCCAAGGCGCGCGCGGTGGTGTGGAACTTCCCCGATGCGATTCCGCAGCACCGCGAGCCGCTGTATGGCACCCGGCCGGACCTCATGGCCAAGTACCCGACCCACGACGACAGGAAGGCCTTCTGGCGCTTGCCCACGCTTTATAAGAGCGTGCAGGAGAAGAATGTGGCCGACAAGGTACATGAGAAATTCCCGCTCATCATGAGCTCGGGGCGTCTGGTCGAGTACGAGGGCGGCGGTGAGGAAACCCGCTCCAATCCCTGGCTGGCCGAACTGCAGCAGGAGTCTTTTGTCGAGATCAACCCCAAGACGGCAGCTGACCGCGGCATCCGCAATGGCGAGCGTGTGTGGCTCAGCTCACCCACTGGCGCGCGACTCAACGTGCAGGCGCTGGTCACCGAGCGCGTGGCCCCCGACACGGTGTGGATGCCGTTTCACTTCTCGGGCCGCTGGCAGGGGGCGGACATGCTGGCGTACTACCCCAAGGGCGCGGCGCCTGTGGTGCGCGGTGAGGCCGTCAACACCGCGACAACGTATGGCTACGACAGTGTGACCATGATGCAAGAAACCAAGACCACGATCTGCAACGTGGAACGCGCCTGATCGCGCCACGCAAGGAGATACACATGGCACGAATGAAATTCATCTGTGACGCAGAGCGCTGCATCGAGTGCAACGGCTGCGTGACCGCCTGCAAGAACGAGCACGAGGTCCCTTGGGGTGTGAACCGCCGCCGCGTGGTCACGCTCAACGATGGCGTGCCGGGCGAAAAGTCCATCTCGGTGGCCTGCATGCACTGCAGCGATGCACCCTGCATGGCGGTATGCCCGGTCAACTGCTTCTACCGCACCGAAGAAGGTGTGGTGCTGCACGACAAGGACGTGTGCATCGGCTGCGGCTACTGCAGCTACGCCTGTCCGTTTGGCGCCCCGCAGTTTCCTTCCTCCGGCACCTTCGGAGTGCGCGGCAAGATGGACAAGTGCACGTTTTGTGCGGGAGGCCCCGAGGCCCACGGCAGCCAGGCCGAATTTGAAAAGTATGGCCGCAACCGCCTTGCCGAAGGCAAGCTGCCCGCCTGCGCAGAAATGTGCTCCACCAAGGCCCTGCTCGCCGGTGATGGCGATGTGGTGGCAGATATCTTCCGCAACCGTGTGGTGCAGCGTGGCAAGGGCGCCGAAGTGTGGGGCTGGGGCACGGCCTACGGTTCGCAACAGGCAGGTCAGCCTGCAGGAGGCAAGTCATGATTCAGCGCCTGCATCTCATCGCCATCACTGTCTTTGCTGTCGGCACCTTGGCCGCCTGCGGCGAAAAGCCGCAGACCGGCGCAGGTATCCGCAGCGATGCCGTGCCCTATGCGGGCACTGGCAGCAATTTCACCGAGCCGGGCTGGAAGGCGGGTGACAAAGCCAGTTGGGAAGCCCAGCTGAAAGCGCGTCAGCAGTACGGCCAGAACGAGTACTCCCGCACCCAAACCAAGTGAGGCCCACCATGAAACACATTGTGTGGTCCTTGGCTCTGGTGGCAGGGTTGGCAGGACTGGCTGGTGGTGCTGTGTTTGCGCAGCAGGCATCAGCGGCGTCCGCTGCGCCCCCCGCGCCTGGTGGCATTCAGAGCCAGAACATTTTCGAAGTCAAACCCGACGCGAGCGCCGACCCCAAGTACGCCGAGCAGACCAATGGCGAACGCGCCAAGGTGCAGCCTGGCAACAACGCGCCCATGTGGCGCCAGGTGGGGCAGGGTGTGACCGGCTACAGCAGCCTGCCAAAAACCCAGGCCCCCGAGGCGGGAAACCTGATCCAGCCGTTCGTGCAATACCCCGGATCGCGCTACACCAATGCGGGTGAGGCGTGGCGCCAGGTGCGCAACCACTGGATCATCCCCTATGGGGCGGCGTTGTTTGCCATCGTGCTGCTGGCCCTGGGCATCTTCTACTTTGTGAAGGGCCCGCTGGGGCATGAGCACCCCGACGGCACCGGCCCCCGCCGCATCGAGCGCTTCACCCCGTTCGAGCGAGCGGCCCACTGGGCCAATGCGTTTGCCTTCATTGCGCTGGCTATCTCCGGCATCGTGATGGCGTTTGGCAAGTTTTTCCTGCTGCCCATCATCGGGACGACTTTGTTTGGCTGGCTGACTTACGCGCTCAAGAACGTACACAACTTCGTTGGCCCGCTGTTTGCCGTGTCTTTGCTCGTGATCATTCTCACCTTCATCAAAGACAACATCGCCAACCGTGCCGACTTTGTCTGGCTGGCCAAGGGTGGCGGCATGCTGGGCAAGGGCGGCCATGAGGTTCCATCGCACCGTTTCAATGCGGGCGAGAAGGGCCTCTTCTGGTGGGGCATCACCATTCCCGGAATCTTTGTGGTAGCTACGGGGCTGGTGCTCGACAAGCTCATCCCCGGCTTTGGCGATGTGCGTGGCGACATGCAAATCGCCCACATGATTCACGCTACCCTGGCCATCTGGATGATGGCACTCATCTGTGGCCACATCTACATGGGCACGGTGGGCATGAAGGGCGCCTACAAGGCCATGCGCACGGGCTACGTGAGTGAGGGCTGGGCCAAGGAACACCACGAACTCTGGTATGACGACGTGCAGGCAGGCAAGATCCCGCGCCAGCGTAGCGCCAGCCAGCCAGCGGCCGATGCCGCCGCCACAGCATCTGCGGGCCAGCAGCCCGCGCAGGTATGAGGACCCGCACCATGACGACGACACGAACTATCTGTACCGCGTTGCTGGCGCTGTGCGCGGCAGGTGCTTACACGCTGGCTTCTGCCAAGTTGCCTGCCCCGTCGCCCGAGGCCGCCGCCAAGGCCGCAGAAGCTGCAGCCAAGACCGCATGGGCGGGCAAGGTGGACAACTACAAACTGTGCCTGTCGCAAGACAAGGTGGCAGCGTATTACCGCAAGACCACGCCATCGGCCAAGCCCGCTGCGTCTGCGCCAGCCTGCGCAGATCCGGGGCCCTTTGCCTATACGCCACCGCCCCCCAAGCCTGCCGAGGCCACGGGCAGCCCAGCAGCTACCGGTCCTGCGCCTGGCACCCCGACACCCGCAGCGGCTTCGGCCTCCGCGTCCAAGTCCTGATCGACCTCGGCAGGCCTGGGGTCTGCATGCATGCTGGCTGCAAGCAAGCCGCGTCACCCTGGTGGCGCGGCTTTTGTGTTTGTGGGTCTGCGGCTGCGCCACCCTGCGGCAGTGCGTATATTCTCTCCATGACCAGCCCCTTGCCGCCTTCTTCCGATTCGCCTGCCCTGCCTGACGTACCTGCGCTCCCACGCCTCACCCAAGCCCGGGCACCTCTGACCCATCATGTGGAGGTCGTCAACGAAAGGGGAGAAAGCGAGCAGGTGCAGATCCCCGCAGAGCGGCCCCTTACCATCTATGTCGACAAGCGCGAGCTGGTCACCCTGATGACGCTGGGCGCGCAGCCCGAGCTGCTGGTGCTGGGCTATCTGCGCAACCAGCGGCTGGTCGAATCAGTGTTCGACATCGAATCCATCACCGTGGACTGGGAAGTGCACGCCGCCGCCGTGCGCACACGCCACGGCATTGCCCGTATTGATGAACGCACCGCCAGCAAGGTGGTCACCACCGGCTGCGGCCAGGGCAGCGTGTTTGGCGGTCTGATGGACGAGGTAGACCGCATTGCGCTGCCCGATGCGCAGCTGACGCAGGCCCAGCTCTACGGCATCGTCAACGCCATCCGCCTCAAGGAGAGCACCTACAAATCTGCAGGCTCGGTGCATGGCTGCGCTTTGTTCCAAGGCGAGGAGCTGCTGACCTTTGTGGAAGACGTGGGCCGCCACAACGCCATCGACACCATTGCGGGCTGGATGTGGATGAACCCGGAAACTGCCGCAGCCGATGGAGTGGCGTCGGACAGCGCCTGTGCCATGCCCATGTCTGGTGCCGACAAGGTTTTCTACACCACGGGCCGCCTCACCAGCGAGATGGTCATCAAGTCCGCCCAGATGGGCGTTCCCATCGTGGTCTCGCGCAGTGGCATGACCCAGATGGGCCACGCGGTGGCGCAGCAGCTGGGCCTGTGCGCTATCGGGCGGGCGACGAATCGCCGGTTTGTGTGCTACAGCGGTGCGCAGCGGCTGGTGTTGCAGCCGGAGCTGGTGGTGGTGCCTGCGGCGAGGCCTGGCGGGGAGGTTTAGCTTGGCTTGGGGTCTGATCCGTCACGCCCCAATGGCATGATCTCGGTATGAAAGACCTGAACGCCAGCAGCAGCACCTGGGCCGATACCTTGCCCAGCCAGTGGGGGCCCGAACTTGCCGAGACCCAGTCCGAGGTGGAAGTCCCGCTGAATCGTCTAAAGCAAGACACCGCGCAGCAGCCATCGGCCCCGGGGGCTGCGAATGCTGCTGCTGAAGGTTTGTCAATATGGGGCTGGATGCGCGAGGGACTGCGGGCTGCGCTGTTCCTGCCGCCCCGCACGGCCGCCGCAGCGCCCACTCCCTGGCAGTTGCTGGTGTTGTCGCTGGTCAGCGCGGGCCTGCTGGTGGCGGCCTCGCGGCTGGAGGTGGTGGGCCCCGCTCAGTTCAACCTGCGCGGGTGGCTCACGCCGATGTGGAGTGGGCTGGTGCTGCTGTGGCTGGCCTGGTGGGCCATGGCCCCGGCCCAGCGTGCTGCAGCCAGTCCGGCGGCGGTGGCGTCGGCAAGTGTGCCCGCGCCCACGGGGGGCTTGGCCGCCTGGTATGTGTTGACGGCCTGGGCGCCGCTGGCACCCCTGCTGGTGTTGTATGTCTTGATGGCCTCGGCTGTGCACCGGCCCGGCCTATGGGGTGGATCGGTGGCAGCCATCGTGTTCTGGGTGGCCTATGGCGTGCTCACGCTGTGGGTGCTGGCCTCGCTGGTGGTGGTGAGTGCTCGCTTCATCCGGTCGCGTTGGCGCACGGCAGCGTTTTCTGTGGCCATGGCGGCGGTGATCGGTGTGGGCATGTGGCAGTTCCAGGACCAGCCTTGGGAGCCGGATGCACAGGCCATGGCCGATGCGTCGGGAGGAGCCGCTGCAGCCGCCGATGAGGCGCAGGAGCCCGAGCCCGTGCCGCTGGCCTTGACCCAGGCCATGTTTGAAGACCAGCAGGCACTGTGGCAACAGCAGGTGGATGCGCTGGCGCCTGAGCGCCCCGGGGTCGTTGATGTCTATGGGCTGGTGTTCGCCCCCTATGCCGACGAAAACGTGTTCCGCCGCGAAAGCACCATGGTCAGCAGCTTGCTGCAGGAGCGTTTCGACGCCCAGGGCCGGGTGCTGCACTTGCTCAACCATGCCGACACGGCCGACACCCACGCCTGGGCCACGCCCGAGAACCTGCAGCGGGCCGTGGCCGCGCTGGCGGCGCGCATGGACCGCGAGCACGATGTGCTGGTGGTGTACCTGACATCGCACGGCGCGCGCGACCACGCGCTGGCGGCCTCGCACTGGCCGCTGCAGGTGGCACCTGCAACGCCCGAGATGCTCCGCGCTGCGCTGGACGAAGCGGGAATCCGCAACCGGGTGATTGCGGTGTCGGCCTGCTATTCGGGCGGCTGGGTCGAACCCCTGGCCACCGACAGCACCCTGATCATGACGGCGGCTGATGCCACGCACACCTCGTACGGCTGCGGCAGGCTGTCGGATCTCACCTTCTTCGGCCGCGCCGTGTTCCACGAGCAGCTGCGCCAGACCCATTCGTTCACCGAGGCGTTTGCCAAGGCCGTGCCTCTGATCCAGCAGCGCGAAGTGGAGGCGGGCAAGGCAGATGGCTTCTCGAACCCGCAGATCCGCGTGGGCAAGCACATCACCCCCGTGCTGCAGGCGCTGGAGCAGAGGCTGCAGGCAGCCACCGTGGAGCCTGAGGCCAGCGGCGGCCACATGGCGTCAGCCCCCGCAGTCCGAGCCCAATAACAAGCCCCACCCAAACACCCCACGGCCTGTCAGCCCGTTCGCTTTGCGCTAAGGTCCGATGCCATGAACCTGTCTTTTCTGCGCCTTGGCTGGCGCACCCTGGCCCGGGACCTGCGCGCGGGCGAATTGCGCCTGCTCATCGTGGCGGTCACGCTGGCGGTGGCCGCGCTCACCTCCGTGGGGTTTTTTGCCGATCGCCTGCAAGGCGGTTTGCAGCGCGACGCGCTGCAACTGCTGGGTGGTGATGCGGTGGTGGCCAGCGACAACCCCACCCCTGCTGCCTTTGTGGAGCGCGCCAAGGCGCTGGGTTTGCAGTCGGTGACCACGCTGGGCTTTCCCACCATGGGCCGCGCAAGTGACGCGCAGGGCGGCGCCAGCAAACTTGTGGCGCTCAAGAGCGTGCAGCCCGGCTACCCGCTGCGTGGCCGCCTCACGGTGGCCGACGCCCCCGGCGCGCTGGAGCAGCCCACGCGTGACATCCCCGCGCCCGGCGAGGTGTGGGTGGATGCCCCGCTGCTCGAATCGCTCAACCTCGCCATGGGCGACAAGCTGCTTCTGGGAGATGCCCAGTTGCGCATCGCGCGCATCATCGTGATCGAGCCCGACCGGGGTGCGGGTTTCATGAGCTTCGCCCCCCGGGTGATGGTGAACGAGGCCGACCTGCCCGCTACCGGCCTGGTGCAGCCCGCCAGCCGCCTGACCTACCGTTTTGCAGTGATCGGCCCGGCGCCTGCCGTGAAAGCGTTCAACGACTGGGCGGCGACCGAAGCCAAAAAGCCCGACGTGCACGGCGTGAGGGTGGAGTCGCTCGAAAGCGGTCGCCCCGAAATGCGCCAGACGCTGGACCGCGCCCAGAAGTTCCTGAGCCTCGTGGCCCTGCTGGCCGCGCTGCTCTCGGCCGTGGCCGTGGCCTTGGCCGCGCGCGGTTTTGCGGCCGACCACCTTGATGCATCGGCCATGCTGCGGGTGCTGGGCCAGAGCCAACGCACCATTGCCGGCGCCTACACCACCGAATTTGCGCTGGTCGGCCTGTTTGCCAGCGCTTTAGGCGTGCTGCTGGGCTATGCGGTACACCACGCATTTGTGCTGCTGCTCGCGGGGCTGGTGGAGTCGGCCCTGCCCGCATCCAGCCTGTGGCCCGTGGCGTTTGGCTTGGGCATGGGGCTTACGTTGCTGTTTGCGTTTGGTCTGCCGCCCGTGCTGCAACTGGCCCAGGTGCCGCCGCTGCGCGTCATCCGGCGCGATGTGGGTGGGCTCAAGCCCGCCTCGCTGGCGGTGCTGGGCATTGGCGTGGCCGGGTTTGCAGCCCTGCTGCTGGCCGTGAGCAGCGACATCAAGCTGGGCCTGATTGCCGTGGGCGGTTTTGCCGGGGCCGTGGCCCTGTTTGCGGGGCTGTCGTGGGTGGCGGTCAAGCTGCTGCGGCGCAGCGTGAATGAAAGCACCGCACCGCGCTGGCTGGTGTTGGCCACGCGGCAGATCTCGGCGCGCCCTGCCTATGCCGTGGTGCAGGTCAGCAGCCTGGCCGTGGGCCTGCTCGCGCTGGTGCTGCTGGTGCTGCTGCGCACCGACCTCATCAGCAGCTGGCGCCAGGCGACACCGCCCGATGCGCCCAACCGTTTTGTCATCAACGTGATGCCCGACCAGGCCGACGCCTTTCAGCAGACGCTCAAGGACAGTGGCGTGGCCAAGTACGACTGGTATCCCATGATCCGGGGCCGCCTGCTGGCCGTGAACGGCAAGCCCGTAGGCCCGGCAGACTACACCGACGACCGCGCCAAGCGCCTGGTGGACCGCGAATTCAACCTCTCCAACGCCGTGGAGGCACCACCCCACAACCAGGTGGTGGCGGGCCAGTGGACGCCGGGCGAAGAGGGCGCCATCAGCGTCGAAGAGGGCATTGCCGAAACCCTGGGCCTGAAGATGGGCGACCGCCTGCTGTTTGATATGGGCGGCGTGCAGAACGAGGCGCGCATCACCAGCCTGCGCAAGGTGGACTGGGGCTCCATGCGGGCCAACTTCTTCGTGATGTACCCCGTGGCCACGGTAAAAGATGTGCCCGTGACTTATCTGGCGGCCTACCGCGCGCCCGAGACCCACGGCTTTGACAACGGCCTGGTGCGCCAATTCCCCAACATCACCAACGTGGACATGGGTGCCACCATTGCCCAGGTGCAGCGCGTGCTGGAGCAGGTGATCCGCGCGGTGGAGTTTTTGTTCGCCTTCACGCTGGCGGCGGGCCTGGTGGTGCTGTTTGCTGCCGTCACGGCCACGCGCGAAGAGCGCGCGCGCGAATACGCCATCATGCGCGCCGTGGGCGCCCGCGCCAGCCTGCTGCGCCAGGTGCAGCGCGCCGAGCTGGTGGGCGTGGGCCTGCTGGCAGGCTTTTTGGCCAGCGCAGTGGCGGTGGGCGTGGGCTGGGCGCTGGCGCGCTACGTGTTCGACTTCACCTGGACGGCCGCCCCCTGGGTGCCCCTGGCCGGTGCGCTTGCGGGCGCCGTGCTGGCGCTGGCGGCAGGCTGGTGGGGCTTGCGCGAGGTGCTGCTACGCCCCGTGGTAGACACTCTGCGCCGCGCGGCCGACTAGGCGGTGATTGGGTTATTTGCTATTAAAAATATAGCTATAAAGG
>NZ_QAIH01000062.1 GCF_003060895.1 Acidovorax sp. HMWF029
CGGCACGGCCGAGTCCAAGGCCACCCGCTGGCCGGGGGGGAAGACCACCTCCACCAGCTGCAGCGGCGAGGGCGCGGAGGGCGAGAGGCGGCGGCGCACGTAGCCTGAGGCGGGGTCTTGCCATTGGGGCTGGTCGGCGGCGCGGATGTGGGGAGAAGGGGCTTTCATGCCCTCTGCACCTTCGCTGCCGTCACCGCCATCCGCGCTGTCGTCAAAAAACGAGGCCAACGCCACGCCCAGGCCAATGGCCAGTTTGTCGAGCACCGCCGCCGTGGGGCTGCTTTCGCCGCGTTCGATGAGCGAGATGTTGGAGCGGCTCACGCCACTGCGTTCGGCCAGGGCGTCGAGCGAGTAGCCCCGGGCGCTGCGTAGTTCGCGCAGGCGCTGGGCGATGCGGTGGTGGATGTCCATGGCGGCAGTTTAGTGGAAATTTAATCCATAAAAATGGAAATTGCCAGAAAACTACCGAGCGCCTGGGCGAGATACGCGGTGCCGATGCGGATTGTGCTGAGGATGTTTGCTATATATTTAATAGCTGTTTGGGCAATGTGGTCGCGCGGAGATGGCGATTTTTGTTCGTAATTTGAAGGGTGTGTCCACTGGCGCAGCCCCTGGGCGATGCTGATACTGTGTGTACTTTGCATTTTTCTTCACCCACCAGCCGATCCAGCCTTTTCACTCGATCCTCCTGACTGGCTGGATTGGCCTGATTGCACGAGAACACCGGAGACACCACCATGACCTTGCCGCTTCACCCCCTGGATACCGATCTGTTTGCCCGAGCGCAACCGTTGCTGGACGATGAATGGCTGGCCCGCGACCCGGACCTTGCCCCCGTGTTGCCCACGGTGCTGGCGCGCAACGTGGGGCAGGACTGGCACAAGGCGGGCACGTTTCGCCACCACCTGGTGGGCGTGACGCGCACGCTGACGGTGTGGCAGCAGCCGCGCGACGTGCGCCTGCTGGGCTTGCTGCACAGCGTGTATGGCAATGCGTTTGTGGACCTCGTCAAGTTCGACCCCGCCAAGGAGCGTGCCCGGGTGCGCGAGATCGCGGGCGAGTCGGCCGAGCACCTGGTCTACCTGTTCTGCACGCAGTCGCGCACACAGTTTGTGCAAAAGGTACTGGCCCATGCGCTGGAGGCCGATGGCAGCCTGGTGCTGCAAAAAGACGGGCAGGACCACGTGCTCACGCCCTACGAAGTGGCGGCCTTCATCATCGTGAGCATGGCCGACACCATCGAGCAGTGGTTCAGCTGGCAGGACGACATCTTTTCGCGCTTTCCGGATGTGCAGCACCGCAGCCAGAAGGCGCATTGGGCCGCATCGCTCTGGCCCGGGCCCATGCGGCCGTCGGGGCGCATGGTGCACCAGATCAATGGCCTGGCCAAGGCGCTGCAGCACCCGGGGCTGAAGGACGTGCTGCCCATGCCGCCGGTGTTTGCACACTGCTCACAGCACCTGTCGGCCGCCAACGAGGCGGCGGCCACGTCGCTGTACTGGTCGGTCATCCAGCAAGACCAGCCGCTGGTGGACCTGGACGTGGCCACCGGCGTGCTGGAGAGCGCCGTGCGCCACAACCCCTGGGTGGGCGAGCCGCAGATGGTGCTGGCCCAGCTTTACCTGTCTGCTGGCCGCAAGGACGACGCCAAGGCCGCTGCCGAGAGCGCGCTGCACCTGTTCAGCGCCTGGGGCAATGCGTGGGACAAGCGCGTGCAGTGGGACGCCTGGGTGGCCTGGACGCGCATTCTGCTGCAGGGCGCGACGGTGGAAGGCGCCTGGCCCGAGCGCTTGGACAAACTCAATAACGTGGCGTTGCGCGGGTAGACGCAAAAAGAGGCGAGGGCAGCTTGTTATGCTTTTGAGTTGGAACGAAATGAAAACTTAGTCGTTCCAGTTTTATCGGGGAAACCCTAGGATGCGAGCCATCTCTTAACGAAAGGTGTTTCCGTGAACAAGCGCTCGCTCCTGCAAACCACTTTGGCCCTCGCTCTGGCAGCTGGTTTTTCTACATCCTCGCTGGCGCAGGACAAGCCCCTGAAAATCGGCGTGACCGGCGGCCCCCACGCGCAGATTTTCGAGCAGGTCAAGAAGATTGCCGAAAAGGACGGCCTGAAGATCCAGATCGTCGAGTTCAGCGACTACGTGCAGCCCAACGCCGCGCTGGCCGCTGGCGACCTGGACGCCAACAGCTACCAGCACAAGCCCTACCTGGACGCCCAGATTGCCGACCGGGGCTACAAGTTTGCGGCGGTGGGCTACACCGTCAATTTCCCCATCGGCCTGTACTCCAAGAAGGTCAAGAAGCTCGAAGACCTGAAGGAAGGCGCCAAGTTCGGCATCCCCAACGACCCCACCAACGGCGGCCGTGTGCTGCTGGTGTTGCAGGACAAGGGACTGATCAAGCTGCGTGATGGCGCGGGCCTCAAGGCCACGCCGCTGGACGTGGTGAGCAACCCCAAGAAGCTCAAGTTCGTTGAGCTCGACGCGGCCCAGTTGCCCCGTTCGCTGGATGACCTGGACGCCTCGGCCATCAACACCAACTTTGCGCTGTCTGCCGGCCTGAACCCCGGCAAGGACGCCATTGCGCAAGAAAACGCCAAGAGCCCCTACGTCAACCTGATCGCCGTGCGCGAAGCCGACAAGGACAAGCCCTGGGTGGCCAAGCTGGTGAAGGCTTACCAATCGGAAGAAGTGAAAAAGTTCATCCAGACCGAGTTCAAGGGTTCGGTGCTGCCAGGGTTCTGAGCCTGACAGCTGGCGCACCCTGCAAGGGGGTGCGCTGCGGTTGCCGGGGGCTTCTTGCCAAGGCCTTGCCTGTGCGCCCCAGGCTCAACCTGCCACAGGATGGGCCGTTTGGATACCGTGTGTTGCACGCGAAAATCTGAATGAAATCAGGCCTTTCCGCCTGTCCATAAAGCGCTGATTGCTATCGTAATGGTAGCAATCGCGTATAGCGATTGCACGTCGCTGTTGCATGTAGCTATCGCATGTAGCTATCGCATGTAGCTATTGCAAGTCCCCAGTATCCCCGCGCTCCAGTGGGAAAACCGCGCAGCAGCGCATGCATACACAATGGAAGAGTAACCTTCGGTAGCACCTCGCACATCCATACCCATGCCCCTTGCCGAACGAGCCCTCACAGCGGTCTGGCTAGGCGCAGCTTTGCTGCTGTTTGCGGCGTCGCTGTGGGTGCAGGACGTGTCGGTCCAGCTGTTTTTTGACAATGCCTCCTGGACACTGGCCTTTGGCCTGTCGGCCTTCTGGGCCTGGCGGGGGCGGGCGCAGGTGCCGCAGGCGCATCGCTTGCTGCACACGGGGCTGTTTGCGGGCACGGTGCTGATCGCTGCGGGGCAGCTGGTGTGGAACCTGCAGGTGGCGCTGGACTGGAACCCGTTCCCGGCGCCTGCCGACCTGTTCTTCTTGAGCGTGGGGCCGCTGTGGGCGGCCACGGTGATCCGCGCCACGTTTGCACGCCTGTCCAAAGACCGCGCCTATCCCGCAGCGCTTGACTTTGGCGGCGCGGTGCTGGCGCTACTGGCTTTTACCTTGGTGATCTACCTGCCCTCGGGGCAGGACCAGCCGCTGGCAGTGACCACGGTGCTGCTGCTGTACCCGGTGGTGTATCTGACCGCAGCGGGTGTGACGGCACTGGCCATGCCCACAACGGGGGTGCGCGTCACACGGGCACATCTGCTGGTGGTGGCAGGCATGCTGGGCTATGGCCTGAGCTGGATGCAATGGAACCTGATGCTGCTGGGCGGCACACTGCAGCCAGGCATGCTGCTCAATGCCAGCTTCAGTCTGGCCGCGTTGGCCCTGGGCTGGGGCGCGCGCGGGCTGAGGTTCGAGGTGTCGGACGACCCGGACTACCGACGCCGCTGCGATCAGGTCATGAACTATCTGCCCCTGGTGGCGATGGTGCTGGCAGCCATCACGCTGGTGCGGCTGTTCATCATCACTTCGGATGGGCGGGCCGGGGTGCAGGTGCTCATCCTGGTGTGCTGCCTGCTGGTGCTGCTGCTGGCGGCGCTGCGCCAGGCGATTGTGGTGGGGCTGCTCAACCGCCTGCGCACGGCGGAGGCGGAGGTGCTGCGCAATGAAGAACGGCTCTACCATCTGGCGCATTTCGATGCCCTCACAGGCCTGCCCAACCGGCGGTATTTCGAGGATGCACTGGAACGGGCGGTGGCCGAGGCCGCACGCGCTGCCCAGATGCCCGACCGCCGCGTGGCGTTGCTGCTGATCGACCTGGACCACTTCAAGAGCGTCAACGAAACCTACGGCCACCGCGTGGGTGATGCGCTGCTGTGCGAGGTGGCGCAGCGCATTCACCAGCTGCTCGAAGGCCAGTGGCTGGTGTCGCGCCTGGCCAATGACCAGTTCACGGTGATGCTGCAGCGCCCTGCATCGCGCACGGTGCTGGCGCAGCTGGCGACCACGCTGCTGGAGGGGCTGGCACGGCCCTGGGAGGTGTCGGAAGTGGGCGTCCAGTACATGGGCGCAAGCATCGGCATCAGTCTGTTCCCCGACGATGCCAGCAACAGCCTGGAGCTGGTGCAGCACGCACATTCGGCCCTGCACGCCACCAAAAGCGCGGGGCGGGGCTCCTACCGTTTCTATATCGAGGAGTTCACCCAGATCACGCGTGGCCGACTGGAGTTGCGCCGCCGCCTGCACAACGCACTGCAGGGCGGCGAGTTCTCGCTGGTGTACCAGCCGCAGCTCAACCACCTGCGCCAGACGGTGGGTGCCGAGGCGCTGCTGCGGTGGTCGGTAGACGGCAAACTGGTGCCGCCTGATGAGTTCATTCCCCTGGCCGAAGAGAGTGGACTCATCGTGCCCATGGGGCTGTGGGTGTTCGAGACGGCCTGCAGCCAGGTGGCGCAGTGGCGGGCCGAGGGCTGGCAGGTGCCGGTGGTGTCGGTCAATGTCTCCACCATCCAGCTGCGGGAGCCGGGTTTCACGCAAGCCCTTTTGGGCATAGTGCAGCGCGCCGGGGTGGCGCCGGCCAGCCTGGTGCTGGAGATCACTGAATCGCAGCTGCTGGACGAATCGCTTTATGCCATGGCGCTGGACCTGAAAAACGCCGGGTTTGTGCTGTCCATCGATGACTTCGGCACAGGCCATTCGTCGCTGATCAAGCTCAAACGCTTGCCGGTGAGCGAGCTGAAGATCGACAAGGAGTTTGTGCGCGACATCGTGGTGGACCCGAACGACCGCGAGATCTGCGCCACCGTCAACGCACTGGCCCGCGCGCTCGGCCTGGAGGTGGTGGCAGAGGGGGTGGAGACCGAGGCGCAATGGCAGCTTTTGGTCAGGATGGGCTGCCAGCGGTTTCAGGGCTGGCTGTTTGCGCCCGCCCTGGCGCCGCAGGAGCTGGCGCGGCAATGGCTGCAGCCGGCGGCACATGACCCGTTGGCGCGGGTTGTCAAAAATGATAGCTAATAAAGCATGATGGAAGCGCGGAAGGGCCAATTTTTGCTTTGAATCGCACCCCTAAAGCGCAACACCCGGCACGTGGCCGGGTGTTGGGCGGGCGCCGGGCTGCGGTTGCCCGGACTGTCTGCGATTTATGCCGCCTGCAACACCACGCTAGTTGGTGGCCACGCTGGTGTGGCTGGAGATTTCTGCATCGGCCGAGGCCAGGGCGGCAGCCTTGGCGTCTGGGCCCATGGCCACACCTTCAGCGCGAACAAACCGCACGTCGGTGATGCCGAAGAAGCCGAACACCACCTTCAGATAGCTCTCCTGGTGCTCCATCGCCTGGCCGCCTTCGCTGGTCGAATACACGCCGCCCCGGGTGGAGGCCACGATTACCGTCTTGCCACCGGCCAGGCCCACGGGGCCCTTGTCGGTGTACTTGAAGGTGCGACCGACCTGGGCCACGCGGTCGATCCAGGCCTTGAGCTGGCTGGGGATGGAGAAGTTGTACAGCGGCGCGCCAATCACGATCACGTCGGATGCCAGGAACTGGCTCACCAGCGCTTCGGACAGCGCGTTTTCAGCACGTTCTGTCTCGGTGGCCGCCGCCTGGCCGGTGCGAAAACCCAGCGACTGGGCCGACAGGTGCGACGGCGCCTGCTGGGCCAGGTCCAGGTACTGCACCGCAGTGCCGGGGTGGGTGGCTTGCCAGGCTGCCACGGTGCGGGCGGTCAGTTGGCGGGACACAGATTGTTCGCCGGTGATGGCAGAGTCGATGTGAAGCAGTTGCATGAGGAGCTCCTGGGGTTCTGTGGATCGGAGCCACAGCGTGTGGCCATGGGATGAATTGTGAAGATTCATCAAAATGTTGATAAGGTGGTGAACTTGCGATAGATTGTTCTATCAGTAGGACGATGTACTTTATGCAAGACCTCAACGACATGCTTTACTTCGCCGAAGTGGTGGAGCGCGGCGGCTTTGCCGCAGCGGGCCGTGCGCTGGGTATCCCCAAGTCCCGCCTGTCGCGGCGCGTGTCTGACCTGGAGACCCACCTTGGCGTGCGCCTGCTGCAGCGCACCACCCGCAAGCTCTCGCTGACCGAGGTGGGCGAGGCGTATTTGCGCCACTGCCAGGCCATGCGCGAATCGGCCCAGGCGGCGGCCGACACGGTGGCCCAGGTGCAGACAGTGCCACGCGGCACCATTCGCGTGAGCTGCCCGGTGACGCTGGCGCAGACCGTGCTGGCCGAACTGATGCCCCGGTTCCTGGCCACCTGCCCTGAGGTGCGCGTCGACATGCTGGTGAGCAACCGCGTGGTGAACCTGGTGGAAGAGGGCATTGACGTGGCGTTGCGCGTGCGCCCCTCGGTGGACGACAGCGGCAGCATGGTCGTCAAGCGACTGGACCACACCACGCAGATCCTGGTGGCCAGCCCCGAGCTGCTGATCCGCCAGGGCACGCCCAAGACGCTGGAAGACCTGGCCCAGCTCGACAGCATTGCCATGTCGGCGCCCGATGGCCGATCGACCTGGAACCTGATCGGCCCGGGCGGCGTGCACCAGGTGGTGCACCACACCCCGCGTTATGTGGCCGACGACCTGCTCACCCTCAAGTACGCGGCCGTGGCGGGCACCGGCGTTTGCTGGATGCCCGATTACATGTGCCAGGACGAAATGCGCGAGCGCAAGCTGGTGCGCGTGCTGCCCGACTGGGCGCCCGCGCCCTCCATCGTGCACGCGGTGTTCCCGTCGCGCCGGGGGTTGTCGCCCGCAGTGCGCCGGTTTCTGGACTACCTGGGCGAGGTCATGCCCGGGCGCAGCAGCCTGAGCACGCGGCAGGCGCTGCAAGGTTTGGATGGTGCCGACATCTGACGGCGCAACCCAGGGTCGCCTGGCTCAGACTTGGCAAGAGGCTGCCACAAAAAACCGCGTGCCCCCGTGGGGTGGCGCCCGCCGCACGCATTTTTGGCCCCACAATGCAACGAATTGCAACTGTGTGGGCCGTCGCCGTGCGTACCTGTGGGTAGCGATGGGCGGCCCAGGAACTGAGCCTTTGTGACTGCATCCCATCCCATCGACCAAGACATCCGGCAGGCCCGCGTGCACCCTGCGGTGCGCGCCATCGTGATCCCGCCGTGCCCCGAGTCGCTACTGCGCCTGCAGCAGATCCTGGCCGAGCCCGAACTGGACGCCACGGCGCTGGAGCAACTGGCGGCCTCCGATGTAGCCCTGGCTGCCGCCGTGATGCGGCTGGCCAACAGCCCGCTCTATGGCCTGGCCCAGCCAGTGCAGACGGTGGGCATGGCGCTCACGGTGCTGGGGCTGCGCCCTGCGGTGGAGCTGATGTCGGCTTTCATCACGCGCAACGCGCTGCAGGTGCGCTCGCCGCTGCTTGACCATTTCTGGGAAAGCTCGCAACGCCGCGCCATCGCCTGCGAACACATTGGTCACCAGCTGTACAGCTTTGACCCCGGCCTGGGCTACAGCTTTGGCCTGTTCTGCCATGTGGGCATGCCGGTGCTCGTCAAAGCCGTGCGTGGCTACGCCAGCACCGTGACCGAGGCGCTGGCCCGCAAGGACCGCACCTTCACCCAGACCGAAAACGCCAGCCACCGCACCGACCATGCGGTGATGGGCGCCATCGTGGCGCGCACCTGGCACCTGCCGGGTGACGTGGCCCAGGCCATCTGGCTGCACCACGACTTTGCTTGCCTCGATGACGAGCGGTTTGACCTCACCGTGCGCCACCTGGTGGCCCTGGGCCTGCTGGCCGAGTTTCTGGTCAACCAGCACGATGGCCTGGCGCCCACGCGCGAGTGGCTATTGCATGGCGAGGCCTGTATGGACCACCTGCATGTGACGCAGGACGAGCTGGACCACTGGATCGACGCGCTGCACCCGGCATTTGAGGCCGTGCGGTTCTGATCCCGGTGCGCTGCTGATCCATCGGAAGAACCCTTCGGGCTGAGCCCGTCTACGCCGCTCTCAGCGCGCTGCTTCCAATAGCTCTGCGAGGCGCGTGTGTCCCTGCTGGGCCGCGAGCTGCGCCGCATTCAGACCTTCGCGGTTCACCAGCGCCGGGTTGGCGCGCAGCGCTAGCAGCCTCTGCACGGTGGCAGTGTGGCCGTTCATGGCAGCCAGCATCAGCGCGGTTTTCCCTCCGGGGTCGCGGGCATCCACCGGTGTGCCCTGTTGCACGAGTGCTTCGACCTGCTGGGCATGGCCCGTGCGGGCGGCTTCCCAGATGGTGCTGGACACAGCCGCGCCGAGGTTTTTTTGCATGGCAGGGGCTGCCGGCGCTGATTCCTGGACGGCTGGTGCAGCGGAGGCCGGTGCGCGCTCGCGCCTTTCGGCACCGGATTCGGCGGGGGGGGCTGCAGCCGTCGAGGGCATGGGGGG
>NZ_QAIH01000063.1 GCF_003060895.1 Acidovorax sp. HMWF029
GGGCAACTCAAACCGCGTTTTGCAGGTAGGGGCGGGCGACGAAGATTTTCAAAAAGAGAGTCTTGTGGACAGGCACCAGCGTACGCCCCGGCCCGACTTGCTGGTGTCGGGCGCGTGACAGCCACAGGACTACAGGCATGGGGGTTTGTCCGTAGCCGGACGTGGTGGCTGGATGATGGGCTCGCTCGCCTTAAGCGGGTTTTCCCAGCAGGGCGTCCTTGAGTTTCCAGTCGGCAGGTGCGTTGCCCAGCCAGATGCCCAGCAGCGCGTTGAAGAACTCGGGTTCCTTGAAGGGTTCGCCCTGTGGCTTGCCCTTGACCGTGATCACTGTGCCTGTACCGGGAATCCAGTCGATCTGAAACTGGTCGCCTGCCACCAGCTTCTTGTGGTCCGAAAAGATCTGGCTCATGCGCATGACGCCTGGGATCAGCTTGGAGAAGGCGGCGCGGTCCATGTTGTCCTCCATGCCGCGCGAGAACAGCTTGCCAAGTTCGGTGGAGTCGATCTCACGCAGCATGGTGATGCTCATGCGCTTAGGGCCCTTGAGGGCCGCAATGTCCAGGGGGGTGTGCGCCTTCTTCTCCAGATACAGGCCCGCTGTGTAGACCTTGAAAACGGCCTTGTAGCGCACGCCTGCACCGTTGAGCTGCAGTGTGTTGCCGCTCAGGCTGACGTTTTCTTCGTATTTCACATCGGACACGGTGATGGGCTGGGCGACAGCGGTGGCCGCCAGCAGGCAGGCTCCGGCCACCAAAGCGCATCGCTGGAGAAAATTCATGCACAGCTCCTAAAAAAGAACGGTCGTTCGTTTCAAATTGTTGCAGCGCTCATTGCCGCCCGCAACAGGGTTTTCGAGTGGTTGTGCGATCTCGATCTTGTGGCCCGTCAAATCGGGTCGCCAATAAAGCTTTGCTACACTTTGGTCCATGTTCATTCACCACGTGTTCATCACAGGTTGCAGCGACCGGGGAGCCTGGCCCTGGCGTCAGCCTGTCCTTTTGAACGCCTGATGGCACCTGGGCCTGCGCCCCAGCGTGCACCCGTGGCCTCCACCCCGATGCGGTGAGGCCGATTGAATGGACCGCAGCGCCCCTTTTTACTGCTCAGGGACACGCGCTGCGACTGCTGGGAGCTCTCCCCGTGATCACAGAACTTGAATTCAAAAGCCTGGCCGGCGAAGGCTACAACCGCATTCCGCTCATGGCTGAGGCCTTTGCGGATTTGGAAACCCCGCTCTCGCTGTACCTGAAGCTGGCGCACACCAAGGACGGCGGCAAGCACAGCTTCTTGCTCGAATCCGTGGTGGGCGGCGAGCGCTTTGGGCGCTACAGCTTCATCGGCCTGCCTGCGCGCACGCTGCTGCGTGCCAGCGGCTTTGGCGCAGCAGCGCGTACCGAAGTCGTCACCGACGGCCAGGTGGTGGAAACGGCCCAAGGCAACCCGCTCGATTTCATCGAGGCCTATCAAAAGCGTTTCAAGGTGGCACTGCGCCCCGGCCTTCCGCGTTTTTGCGGTGGCTTGGCCGGTTACTTTGGCTACGACGCGGTGCGCTACATCGAGAAAAAGCTCGAAACCACTTGCCCGCCGGACACGTTGGGCTGCCCTGACATCCTGCTGCTGCAGTGCGAGGAGCTGGCCGTCATCGACAACCTCTCGGGCAAGCTCTACCTCATCGTGTACGCCGACCCGGCCCAGCCCGAGGCCTATGCCAAGGCCAAGAAGCGCCTGCGCGAGCTCAAAGACCAGCTCAAGTATTCGGTGAGTGCGCCCGTGGTCAAGGCCACAGAAAGCCACCCCGCCCAGCGCGACTTTGCCAAGGCCGACTATCTGGCCGCCGTGGACCGCGCCAAGGAGCTGATTGCCGCCGGTGACTTCATGCAGGTGCAGGTGGGCCAGCGCATCCACAAGCGCTACACCGAAAGCCCCTTGAGCCTGTACCGCGCGCTGCGTTCGCTGAACCCGTCGCCGTACATGTATTTCTACGACTTTGGCGACTTCCACGTGGTGGGCGCCAGCCCCGAAATTCTGGTGCGGCAAGAGAAGACCGAAGAAGGCACCAAGGTCACCATCCGCCCCCTGGCCGGCACCCGCCCGCGCGGCGCCACGCCCGAGAAGGACAAGGCCACCGAGGTCGAACTCATCAACGACCCCAAGGAGCGCGCTGAACACGTGATGCTGATCGACTTGGCGCGCAACGACATCGGCCGCATTGCCAAGACCGGCACGGTGAAGGTGACCGAGGCCTTTGCCGTGGAGCGCTACAGCCACGTCATGCACATCGTGAGCAACGTGGAAGGCATCCTGCACGACGGCATGACCAGCATGGACGTGCTCAAGGCGACCTTCCCTGCTGGCACGCTGACCGGCGCACCGAAGGTGCACGCCATGGAACTCATCGACCAGCTAGAACCCACCAAACGTGGCCTGTATGGCGGTGCCTGCGGCTACCTGAGCTACGCGGGCGACATGGACGTGGCCATCGCCATCCGCACCGGCATTATCAAGAACGGCACGCTCTATGTGCAGGCCGCCGCTGGGGTGGTGGCCGATTCGGTGCCCGAGCTGGAGTGGAAAGAAACCGAGCACAAGGCCCGCGCACTGCTGCGTGCTGCCGAGCTGGTGGAGGAGGGCTTGGAATGAACCGCGCGATCGGAAAAGTCAAACCCTGCACCACCATGCAAGACGTGCGTCGCGAAGTGAACGCATTGGACGACGTACTGGTGCCCCTGCTGGTGGAGCGCGTGGGCTACATGACCCAGGCCGCGCGCATCAAGCAAGGCGCAGAGCAGGTGCGCGATGAAGCCCGCATCGAAGCCATCGTGGCCCGTGTGCGCGAACGCGCCCAGGTCGAAGGCGGCGACGCCGACGTGATGGAAGCCATTTATCGCAGCCTTATGGAAGCCTGCATTGCCTATGAACACCGCGAGTTCGCCCGTCTGCGCGAGCCCGCCCTTGCCGGGAGCGCCGCATGACAAAACTCTTGATGGTCGATAACTACGACAGCTTCACCTACAACATCGTCCAGTACTTCGGTGAATTGGGCGCCGAGGTGGAGGTATTCCGCAACGACGAGATCACGGTGGCCGACATTGAAGCGCGCTTGAAGGCGGGCCAGCTCGACCGGCTGGTCATCTCGCCCGGCCCTTGCTCGCCTGCGGAGGCCGGTATCTCGGTGGCTGCGATCCAGCACTTTGCGGGCAAGCTGCCCATCCTGGGCGTGTGCCTGGGTCACCAGAGCATCGGGGCAGCATTCGGCGGCAACATCATTCGCGCCCAAGAGCTGATGCACGGCAAGACCAGCGTCATCACCACCACGCAAAAGGGCGTGTTTGCGGGCCTGCCGGAGCAATTCACCGTCAACCGCTACCACTCGCTGGCCATCGAGCGTGCCACCTGCCCCGATGTGCTGGAGGTGACGGCGTGGACCGACGACGGCGAAATCATGGGCGTGCGCCACAAGACACTGCCCATCGAAGGCGTGCAGTTCCACCCCGAAAGCATCCTCACCGAACACGGCCACGCGATGCTCAAGAACTTTCTGGAGCAGCGCGCATGATCATCGACAGCCACCAACTGGTGATGTTCATCGCCGCAGGCTGGCTGCTGAACCTGACCCCCGGTCCTGATGTTCTCTACATCGTGACCAACGCGCTGCGCTCAGGCACCCGCGCGGGCATCGTGGCGGGGCTGGGCATCACGGCCGGGTGTTTTGTGCACATCTTTGCGGCAGCGGTGGGCGTGGGCGCGCTGCTGGCCGCATCGGCCACGGCGTTCACCGTGCTCAAGTGGATCGGTGCGGCGTACCTGATGTGGATGGGTGTGCGCATGCTGCTGTCCAAGCCCGCAGCCGATGGGGGCAACAGTGCAGCGCTGGCAGCGGCGCAAGCGGCGCCTGCGCTGCACACGCCGCTTTCCAAGGTGTTCCTCGGCGGCTTCTGGACCAATGTGCTCAACCCCAAGGTCGCCATCTTCTTCCTGGCCTTTGTGCCGCAGTTCATCGCGCCGGGCACCGACAACAAGGCGCTGGCCTTTGTGCTGCTGGGCGTGCTGTTCAACATCAACGCCATTCCCGTCAACGTCGGCTGGGCGCTGGCCGCGTCGTGGATGGCGCGCCGTGCCAAGGCCATCCAGCGCGGCATGCACTGGCTGGACCGCGTGGCGGGCGCCATGTTCATCGGCTTCGGACTCAAGCTGGCCTTCACTGATCAACCGGCGGCTTGAACGCCACTCCAGGAGACACCGTCATGCCCATCACTCCCCAGGAAGCGCTGCAGCGCACCATTGAGCACCGCGAAATATTTCACGACGAGATGCTGCACCTGATGCGCCTCATCATGAAGGGCGAGCTTTCGCCCGTCATGACTGCATCCATCATCACTGGCCTGCGCGTGAAGAAGGAAACCATCGGCGAGATCACTGCCGCAGCCCAGGTGATGCGCGAATTCAGCACCAAGGTCCACGTGCCCGACAGCAAACACCTGGTGGACATCGTGGGCACGGGTGGTGACGGCGCCAACACCTTCAACATCTCTACCTGCTCGATGTTCGTGGCCGCCGCTGCGGGCGCCAAGGTCAGCAAACACGGCGGGCGTGGTGTGTCCAGCAAAAGCGGCAGCGCCGATGTGATGGAGGCCCTGGGCATCCACATCAACCTTAAGCCCGAGGCCATTGCACAGTGCATTGCCGAGGTGGGCATTGGCTTCATGTTCGCGCCCAACCACCACCCCGCCATGAAGAACGTGGCCCCGGTGCGCAAGGAGCTGGGCGTGCGCACGATCTTCAACATCCTGGGCCCGCTCACCAACCCGGCGGGCGCTCCCAACATCCTGATGGGTGTGTTCCACCCCGACCTCGTCGGTATCCAGGTGCGCGCGCTGCAGCGTCTGGGTGCCGAGCACGCCATGGTGGTCTACGGCCGCGACGGCATGGACGAAGTGAGCCTGGGTGCTGCCACTTTGGTGGGCGAGCTGAAAAATGGCCAGATCACCGAATACGAAATCCACCCCGAAGACTTCGGTTTGCCCATGGCCAGCAACCGCGCCCTCAAGGTCGACACGCCCGAGCAGTCGCGCGAGATGCTGATCGGTGTGCTCAAGGGCGAGCCTGGCGCCGCACAGGACATCGTGTGCCTGAACGCGGGTGTGGCGCTCTATGCTGCCAATGTGGTCGACTCGGTGCCCGCAGGGCTTGCCAAGGCGCGTGCAGCCATCGCATCGGGCGCGGCGCTGGCCAAGCTGGAGCAGATGGTCACGCGCACGCATGCGCTGGCCGCTGCCGCAGCGTGATCACAACAACCAAGGTTTCCACATGAGCGACATCCTCAACAAGATCGTGGCCGTCAAGCACGAAGAAGTGGCCGCCGCCAAAAAGCGCCTGCCGCTACCCGCCATGCGCGCCGATGCCGAGAGCCGTGTGCTCACCCGCGACTTTGAAGGCGCGCTGCGCGCCAAGATCGCCAAGGGCCAGGCGGCGGTGATTGCCGAGGTCAAGAAAGCCAGCCCCAGCAAGGGCGTGCTGCGTGCAGACTTCGAGCCCGCCGACATCGCCCAGAGCTACATGGAAGGCGATGGCAAGGTCAGCGCTGCCTGCTTGTCGGTGCTGACCGATCGGCAGTTCTTCCAGGGCCAGCCCGACTATCTGAAGCAAGCCCGCGCCAGCACGTTGTTGCCTGTGCTGCGCAAGGACTTCATGGTGGACGCCTACCAAATTTACGAATCGCGCGCCATGGGCGCCGATGCCATCCTGCTGATCGCCGCCTGCCTGGATGACGCGCAGATGGCCGACTTTGAAGCCATTGCGCGCAGCCTGGACATGGCCGTGCTGGTGGAGGTGCACGACCGCCCCGAACTGGAGCGCGCGCTCAAGCTCAAGACTCCGCTGGTGGGCATCAACAACCGCAACCTGCGCACGTTTGAAGTCACGCTGGACACGACGCTCGGCATGTTGAAAGACGTACCGCAAGACCGCTTGTTGGTGACCGAGTCGGGCATCTTGAAGCCTGCCGATGTGAAAACCATGCGCGACGCGGGCGTACACGCCTTCCTGGTGGGCGAGGCCTTCATGCGGGCGGATGACCCGGGTCTGGCGCTCGCCAAGCTGTTTGCTTGAGAGTACTGATTGCTATTGTTTTGATAGCTTTTGGCGCTTGTCCATAGCGCGGAGAAGGCCATTTTGACCATGAATTCACCCGCGCAAACCGCCACCCAGCTCCAGAGCGCCGATCCGGCCGCATGGCCCGTGGCGCCGGGGTGGCAGCCTTTGGTGGACGCCTTCTTTGCGGGCGCGCGGGGCCAGGCGCTGCAGGGGTTTCTGCAATCGCGGCTTGCTGCCGGGGCCGTGGTCTTCCCGCCCCAGCCGCTGCGCGCGCTGGAGCTGACGCCGCCCGACGCGGTGCGTGTGGTCATCCTGGGCCAGGACCCGTACCACGGCTGGGGCCAGGCCGAGGGGCTGGCGTTTTCTGTCGCGCCGGGAGTGCCGCTGCCGCCGTCGCTGCGCAACATCTTCAAGGAGATGCAGCGCGACCTGGGCACGGCCTTTCCGCCCATGCCCGAGCCGGGCGGCAGCCTGGTGAAATGGGCAAAAAATGGCGTGCTGCTGCTCAACACCGGCCTCACGGTGGAAGAGGGCCAGCCCGCCAGCCACGCGGGCAAGGGCTGGGAGGCGCTGACTGACGCCGTGATCCGGCACGTGGCCGAGGGCCCGCGCCCGGTGGTGTTCATGCTCTGGGGCTCGCACGCGCAGTCCAAGCGCGCCTTTATCCCGCAGGACCGGGGGCATCTCGTGCTCACATCCAACCACCCCTCGCCTCTGTCGGCGCTGCGTGCGCCTGTGCCGTTCATTGGCAATGGTCACTTCGGCAAGGCGCGCGCGTTCAGAGAGCAGCACGGGTACTGATCGGCCCGCCCTTCACCAGGGCTGCGGCAACCGCTCCTTGAGCAAATCCATGAATGCCTGCACGGCCACCGGCAGGCTGCGGCCCGCGAGGGTTTGCACCTCCAGGTCGCGCAGGTCCATGCCCGCATCGCTGATGGGTAGTGCCACAACGGCGCCCGCCGTCACCAGGTGGCGTGCTGCGATCTCGCTGGCCACCGACAGCCCGCCACCGTGCGCCACAAAGTTGAGCACCGTCTTGACATGGTTGCTGATGAGCACGGCGCTGAGCTGCAGGCCCTGGCGGCTGCAGACGATGTCGATCATCTGGCGCACCGTGGTCTCGGGCGGGGGCAGGGCCAGCGGGTATGCGGACATCTGTGCCAGCGTCACGCTGCGAGCGCCCGCCAGTGGGTGGCCGGGCGGGACCAGTGCCAGGACAGGCGCGGTCTGGCGGTAGGCCACTTCAATGTCTTTGTGCGGCGACCGACTGAAGCACAGGCCGATGTCGGCCGCGCCGCTGCGCACCGCGTCGGGCACCTGGGCGGTGGGCAATGCGATCACGCTGAACTGGATGCCGGTGTGGGTGCGCTGAAACTCCACACACAGTCGCGGCACCAGTTCGTTGGCAAAGGCGTCGGAGGTGGCCAGCCGCACCTGCCCGGTGCGCAGACCCTGCAGTGCGCCGATCTCGCCCAAGGCACGCTCGGCGTCCAGCACTGTGCGGCGCGCGTGTACGGCCAGGATCTCGCCCGCCGCCGTGAGCACCATGCCGCGCGGGTGGCGCTCAAAGAGGGGGGTGCCCAGTTGCGCCTCCAGCCCCGCGATCTGGCGGCTCAGGGCCGAGGCGGCCACATGCAGGCGGGACGAGGCCTCGGTGAGCGATCCGCTCCGCGCCACTTCCAGAAAGTAGCGCAGCGTGGTGTCTTGCAGCAAGTGGGCGCGCATCGGGGGGCGGTTCTCCAAACGAGGCCGCAGTATGCGCCGGTTTGCCGCTGCGGCAAAGCAGCTTGCCGAAATGCTGTTGGTCAAGCAATGCGCGGGTTCCTAAGATGGCCCACTCTTAGTGTTGTTCAACTTCTTGGCTGGAGTGCTGCGTATGCGTCTACTTTCCTGGGGCCGTGGTGTCTGGGGCCTGGCGGGCCTGCTGATGGTGTCTGCGGCTGCGCATGCGCAGGCCAACTGGCCAGACCGGCCTGTGCGGGTGGTTGTGCCCTTCCCCGCCAGCGGTGCTACTGATCTGGTGGCACGTGTGGTCACCCAGCGAGTAGCGGCCGACCTGGGCCAGCAGCTGGTGGTGGACAACAAGCCCGGCGCGGGCGGCACCCTGGGCACTGCCGATGCGGCCAAGGCTGCACCCGATGGATACACCCTGTTGCTGACCACGAGCAGCACGCACGCCATCTCTCCCCACCTCATGCCCAAGCTGGCCTATGACCCGCGCAAGGACTTTGTGCCTGTGGCCCATGTGGCCGACGCACCCAGTGTGCTGCTGGTCACCAATTCGCTGCCGGTCAAGACCGTGGGCGAACTTGTTGCCTACGCCAAGGCCCACCCCGGCAAGCTCAATTACGCCACCAGCGGCAATGGCACCATCGTGCACCTGAATACTGCCGCCTTCAGCGCCCAGGCGGGTGTGGAGATGACGCATATCCCTTACAAGGGCACGGCGCTGGCCATCCCGGACCTGATTGCCGGGCAGACGCATGTGCTGTTCGATTCGCTGCCCACCGGCATGCCCCACGCCAAGGCCGGGCGGCTGCGCGCGCTGGCCGTGACCAGCGAGAAGCGCAGCACCCTGGCCCCCGAGCTGCCCACGCTGGCCGAATCGGGCCTGCCCGGCTATTCTTCGGTGACCTGGTTCGGCGTGTACCTGCCTGCGGGCGCGCCGCCCGCTTTGGTGGATCGCGTCCACAAGGCCTTTGCCAAAGCTGTGCAGGCGCCCGAGGTGGCCGAGAGCCTGGCCAAGCTGGGCGTGGAGCCCGCCGCGCCACGCACGCCGGCCCAGTTTGGCGCGATGGTGCAGGCCGACAGCAACCGCTGGGCCACGGTGATCCGGCAGCACAAAATAACTATTGATTAACCCCCCTGAGTCGCCTTCGGCGCCTTCCCCCCAGGGGGACGACGCCCTCGGTGCGGGGCGGCCCTTCCTCGGCGTCCCTCGCCTGCGCCATGCTCGGTTTACCCGTGTCTGGCTCACCGGACATAGGCCCTGGAGACACATGCTTTATGAATTCCAACTCTCTCGACTGGTCCCTTCCCTACGCCTCCCACCGCAGCGCGGTCATGGGGCGCAACGTGGTCTCCACCTCGCAGCCGCTGGCCGCGCAGGCGGGCCTGCGCATGCTGCTGGCTGGGGGCAATGCAGTGGATGCCGCCATTGCCGCAGCCATGGCGCTCACGGTGGTCGAACCCACGGGCTGTGGCCTTGGCAGCGACGGGTTTGCCATCGTGTGGGATGGCAAGGAGCTGCACGGCCTCAACGCATCGGGCCGCTCGCCCGCAGCGTGGACGCCCGAGTACTTTGAAACGCTCGGCGGCATCCCCGAAACCGGCTGGAACGCCGTCACCGTGCCGGGCGCCGTGTCGGCCTGGGTGGCGCTCTCCAAGCGCCTGGGCAAGCTGCCGTTTGCGCAGCTGGCGCAGCCCGCCATCGACTATGCGCGCAACGGCTTTCCGGTGTCGCCCACCATCGCCCACCTGTGGGCGCTGGGCGCGGCCAAGCTGGGCACGCAGCCCGGGTTTGCCGAGTGCTTCATTCCGAATGGTCGGGTGCCCCAGGCGGGCGAAATCTTCCGCAGCGAAGCCCATGCGCGCACGCTGGAGCTGATCGCCGAGACCGACGGCGAGGCCTTCTACCGGGGCGTGATTGCCGAGCGCATCGCCGCGCATTCACTGGCCCACGGTGGCGCCATGACACTGGCGGACCTGGCGGCGCACCAGGCCGACTGGGTGGGCACCATCCACCAGCGTTTTGGTGATTCCGTCATTCACGAGATCCCGCCCAACGGCCAGGGTATTGCCGCGCTGATGGCGCTGGGCATGCTCGACGCACATGGCATTGGCCGGCATCCGCTTGACAGCGTGGAAACCGTGCACGCCAGCATCGAGGCCATGAAGCTCGCGCTGGCCGACCTGCACCAGTACAACGCCGACATCGACGCCATGCAGGCCGTGGCGCCCCAGCACCTGCTGGATGCGACCTACCTAGCAGGCCGCGCCCGGCTGATCGACCCTGCCCGCGCGGGCGACCCTGGCCACGGCGCACCGCGCCCCGGTGGCACGGTGTACCTGGCAGCGGCAGATAGCCAGGGCATGATGGTCTCGTTCATCCAGTCCAACTACATGGGCTTTGGCTCGGGCGTGGTGGTGCCTGGCACGGGCATCAGCCTGCAGAACCGGGGACATGGTTTCAACCTGATCCCGGGCCATGCCAACCAGGTGGCGCCACGCAAGCGCCCCTCGCACACCATCATCCCGGCCTTTGCCATGCATGCCGACGGCACGCCGCAGATGGCGTTTGGCGTGATGGGCGGCCCCATGCAGAGCCAGGGCCACACCCAGATGGCGCTGCGCGTGCTGCGCTACGGGCAGAACCCGCAGGCAGCGGCCGATGCACCCCGCTGGCGCGTGACGGGTGGCAAGGGCGTGGCTGTGGAGCTGGGGTTTGACCCCGCCGTGATTGCCGCGCTGCGCGCGCGCGGGCATGAGGTGACGGTGGAAGAGGGCAACGGCGTTTTCGCCTTTGGCGGCGCCCAGCTGGTGCTGAAAAATGGCACCAGCTATATCGCAGGATCCGACCCGCGCAAGGACGGGTGCGCGGTGGCGTACTGACCCCGGTTAACTTCGAAACAGTGGCTGCTGGCGCTCATCCAGCAAGAGCGGCTATGAATCCGTCACGAGCCTGTTTGGGCCGTTCACGCGGAGCTTGTCGAAGTAGCGCAAGGTGTCGACGAGCTCAACCCGAACGGATGCCTCAAGTTCAAAGAGGCCTGTTCAATCAGCGCCATAGCTTGATTCGAGCCGTGTTTGTCAGGTGCCAGCATGTGGCGCCCGCTCCAGCAGCATCGCGTCACCGTAGCTGAAGAACCTGTACTGTTGCGCAATAGCATGCCTGTATAGGCCCATGATGTGGGCGTAGCCTGCAAATGCGCTCACCAGCATCATCAACGTGCTCTTGGGCAGGTGGAAGTTGGTGATCAGCACGTCCACCACGCGGAACTCGAAGCCCGGTGTGATGAAGATGTTGGTGTCGCCCGAGGTGAGTCCGGAACGGGCCCAGGATTCGAGCGTGCGCACCGTGGTCGTACCCACGGCCACCACCCGGCCACCGCGCTGGCGGCAGCGTTCCAGGGCCGCCAGCGTGGCCAGAGGCACCTCGTACCACTCGCTGTGCATCTGGTGCTCGGCCAGGTTCTCGGTCTTGCAGGGCTGGAAGGTGCCTGCGCCCACATGCAGCGTGACGCTCGCGCGCTCGATGCCGCGCGCGGCCAAGTCTGCCAGCACGCCCTCGTCAAAGTGCAGCGCGGCGGTGGGCGCAGCCACGGCACCAGGGTTGCGGGCAAACACGGTCTGGTAGCGCTGGCTGTCTTCGGCCTCGTCGGGGTCGTGGTCGGTGTTCTGGTGGCGTTCGATGTAGGGCGGCAGCGGCAGGTGGCCGTGGCGGTCCATCAGCTCCCAGGGGGATTCGCCTGCGGGGCCCAGCAGCGCAAAGCGAAACAGGGGGCCGTCTTCGGTGGGCCAGCGGCCCAGCAGCAATGCGTCAAAACCCCCGCCCTTGCGGCCCCCGGCCATGTGCACGATGCTGCCGGGCAGGGGCTTTTTGCTGACCTTCATGTGGGCCACGACTTCGTTGCCCTGGCCTCCCGCCTCGGCGGGCAGCACGCGCTCAATCAGCAGCTCCAGCTTGCCGCCGCTGGCCTTCTCGCCAAAGATGCGCGCCTTGACCACGCGCGTGTCGTTGAACACCAGCAGGTCGCCCTCGCGCAGTTGGCCGGGCAGCTCGCGGAAGATGCGGTCCACGGGCTGCAT
>NZ_QAIH01000064.1 GCF_003060895.1 Acidovorax sp. HMWF029
CCACGGTGGGAACCAAGTACACGCTAACTGTGGGCGGCGGGGGGGCCGGTGGCGGAGGAACGAGCGGAGGGGGCGTGCCAGCAGGGTCGACAGGTGGATGGGCTGGAGACAGCGGTAGTAGCGGCGGCGAAAGCGGCGGAGGAGAAGGTGGCGGAGGCAGCTCCAATATCACCATGGAACCCGACAGCATCACGCTGCAGGTCGGTCAAAGCGTGATGGTGATGAAGGCAGACGGCAGCATCAGTGTCAATGGCAAGGAAATCGACATCGTTGGCTCCAAGCATGTGGGTGTGGAGTCTGAGCGAATTGACCTGAATTGAGCCCACGCCATGAATGGACCCGATCTGCTGATGCCTGCGCCGGTGCAGGCAGCTCCGCTCGCGGAGATGCGCAACCACACACCCTATCCGAGCCAGTATTTCCAGATGATGGATACCGGCGACGAGGTGTTTCACGTCATTGCCTGCCGAGTCACCTTTGACCTGAAAACCGTGGCGGCGGACGGCACTCCGCAGGTGGCGCAATCCCAAGCGCCTCTGGTACAAGCGGACCAGTTCTACGAAGACCCCAACACCAGCAGTTGCCTTCAGGAAAGCGACTTTGCGCCGTACAAGCCCAAATGCGACATCCTGCTGGCCAACGCCACAGCCTATGCCCCCGAGGGTAAACCTCACCAGCGCTGGCCGGTCGGCCTGCGCGTAGGCCCGTGGCAAAAGGTTCTAGCGGTCACCGGGCCGCGTCGCATCCAGCACGGCATGCTCGGCTGGAAACTGACTGAGCCCGAGAAGGTCACCGAAGTACCGCTGCGCTGGGAACTGGCATACGGTGGTACCTGCGAATGGCCACTTAGGCCGGTCGCCGGACAAGAGCCTGAAATCTGGGCACCTTACGAAGCCAACCCCCTGGGCCACGGGTGGGTAGACAAGGCATGGCACCGCAAAAGCCGCATGGATGAACTGCCTGCGCCCCAGATCGAGACTTTCAATCGTCCATTTGACGCCAATGCGGCCAATGCCCAGCGCTACGCCCCCGTCGGTGTAGGGCCCATCGGGAAATGGTGGACCCCCAGGCGCCAGAAGGGTGGGACCTTTGACCCGGAGTGGAAAGAAAACCGCTGGCCGCGGCTGCCCAAGGACTTTGACTTTGGCTACTGGAACTGCGCACCCGAAGACCAGCAGATACCGTATCCGCAAGGCGGAGAGGAAATCCTGCTGGCAGGCCTCACGCCAAGACAGCAACTGGCGAAGGTCATCCTGCCTCAGCCGGCAGTCCATGCGGTAGCGCGACTGCAGGTCGGCCCGGTGCTACCGCTGCCGATGAACCTGGACACCATCATCTTGGATGTGAAAGCGCTGACGCTTAGCTGCGTGTGGCGCATCAACGTGGCCGCCAGTTTTGGTTTGCGCGTACTGGAGTTGAGAAAAGGGCCCGTGCCAGCATGAGCCAGCCCATCCCCTTCATGCCTGCAACCGGCCGCGTCACACCGGCGACTGCCAGCACCACCACCGCCCAAGTCAAACCCAACAGCTACGCAAGGCCGGGGCCCATAGGCAACACCCAGGGCCTCATCGTGCCGCAGACCAGCCCGCTGCTGAGCCCGCCCAACACCCAGCCCGAGACCGATGAAGAAGGCTGGTGGGACAAACTTAAGCAAGGCACCAAGGACGCAGCGCAGTACTACAAGGACAACGTATCGCAGTCGCTGCACGAGTTTGGAGCCAACGCCATGGACACCGGGGGCAAGGTGGCGATGGCAGGGGGCGCCACGGCCGCAGCGGGTGGTGTGGTGGCCGCCACTGGCATCGGAGCGCCAGTGGGTGCGGGGATGGCCACGGCGGGCGGTGCAGCAGC
>NZ_QAIH01000065.1 GCF_003060895.1 Acidovorax sp. HMWF029
GGGCGTCCGAAGTGGGGGGGGGCAGCGCCGTCATGAGGGTGAAGTTGGGCTGGCGTAATACTGAATTTAATCACAGTGCACCGGCGGTGCTGCTTTTGGGGAACAGAGAAGAGGTGGCGCAGAGACATCTGAGAAAAATGGGCCTCTTGCGCCGGATAGGCAAGTGTGGGTAGCTATCGACCAGGTGCGTGGCAGGTGTCCTCAGGCCTTCTTCACCTCAATGTGGTACAGCCCCCAGGGGCACAGGCCAAAGCGTTCTTTCACGGGTTTGTCTTTGAAGGCGGGCAGCACGTCGGCGTCGTAAACAGCCCACTGCGGGCCCAGGCCGCCCAGGGCCATGGGTTGGCCGTCGATGTGGGTGGCGACGATCATGCGCCAGGCCTGTGCGTCGGCCAGGCTGATGGTGGCGTTGTAGCCATCTACCGCGCGCAGCACCAGTTGCACGGGGCTGCTGCCTGCTGAGCTGCCCACACCCGCAGCGGCCAGCACGGTGGTGAGCAGGGGGCCTTGGAGGGTGTGAGGCTTGTTGTCGTATTCGAGCGTGGGCTTGATGGTGACGGCGGGCATGTGCTGCAGGGCTGCCGTGTCCAGCACGTGGGCGTAGGCAAACTGGATGCCCTGTTTGCCCATCATCTGGTCGATGGCGGGGTCCAGCGCGCCACGGTTGGGCTGGGTGATGGCGCCACTGATGGTGAGCAGGGTGGGGCCGGGAGATGCCTTGGCCTTGGGGGTTGCGTGGCTGGTGGTGGTTGCAGCCCACAGGCCTGCCAGGCCGACGCTGGTGGCCACAAAGTTTCTTTTCTTCACCCCTGGTTGCTCCTTGTGCGGTGTTTGGTGGGTGGGTTTCGATTTGGAGGTGAGCCGGCGGCTCGGTGGGTGGGTTCTTGCCGATCCGGGGCTCATGGTAAGCGCAGGGTCGGCGCTTGCCACCTCGAAACGTCAGTGCAGGTGTGCGCATGCCACCGTGTGGTGCGCGCGCCGCCAGCGGGCAGTTGCCCGGTGCGCCACAATCGGGTTGTATGACCTCTTCCTCGACGATGCTGCGGCTGATCAGCCTGGCGGCCTTTTGCAGCATGGCTTCCATGCGGGTGTGCGACCCGATGCTGGTGGCACTGTCTCTTGAATACCAGATCACCACGGGCGATGCCTCGGCGGTGATTGCAGCGTTTGCCGTGGCCTATGGCGTGCTGCAGCTGGTGTATGGCCCGCTGGGCGACCGGGTGGGCAAGGTGCGCGTGATCATTGGCGCCACGGCGGCGTGTGCGGTGTTCAGTGTCATGACGGCGCTGGCTCCCAGTTTTCAACTGCTGGTGGTGGCGCGTGCCGCCATGGGGGCAGCGGCGGCCGGGATCATTCCGTTGTCGATGGCATGGATTGGCGATGAGGTGGCCTACGAGCAGCGGCAGGAAACCCTGGCGCGGCTGATGGTGGCCACGGTCACCGGGATGATGGCCGGCCAGTGGTTTGGCGGCTTTGCCACCGAAACGCTGGGCTGGCGCGCGGCGCTGGGGGTGCTGGCCGTGCTGTTCTTTACGGCGGCAACGCTGCTGCTGCGCCACGCGCGCGCCAGCGGGGCACTGCGCAGGGTGGTGGCGCCGGGCGCACCGGCGTTTTCGCTGGCCAACTACCTGGCGGGCACCCTGGCGCTGCTGCGCATCCCGCGCGTGCGCTGGGTGCTCGCGGTAGTGGCGATAGAGGGCGCGCTCGCGTTTGGCACGCTGGCCTTTGTGCCTGCGCGCATGGTGGATGGGTTTGGGCTGTCGGCCTCTGCGGCGGGCGGTGTGATGGTGCTGTATGGCGTGGGCGGGTTGATCTACAGCGTGTTTGCGCGGCGCTGGTTGGCGGCACTGGGCGAGCAGGGGCTGGCCGTGCTGGGGGCCAGCTTCATTGCCATTGGCTTGCTCTCGCTGGCCTGGGCGCCTGCGGTAGGTTGGGCCATGCTGGGCTGTTTTTTGGCGGGCATTGGTTTTTACATGCTGCACAACACGCTGCAGGTGCAGGCCACGCAGATGGCGCCCCAGGCGCGGGGCACAGCGGTCACGCTGTTTGCGTGTCTGCTGTTCCTGGGGCAATCGACGGGTGTGCTGATGGTGGCTTTCAGCGTGGATCGGGGCTGGCTGCCGCCGGTGTTCACGGTGGCGGCGGTGGGCATTTTTGTGCTGGGGTTGCTCATTTCGCGCCGGGTGCAGGCGCGCGGGGCGGTGGCGGCTTGATGGTTTGGCCGTTGCATTCGCAAGCAGACAACCGTTCACGCTGAGCTAGGGCCTGTTCACACTATTTCTGCCAGTGCGAAGGCCACCCCGGTCGCGCCAATCTAGGCGCGTGACGACGCCAAGGCCGGGGCCTTGGCTAGGAGCGCAACGACGAGTGGCGTGGCCGGGGCGGCCTTCCCTTCGGGTTGCGATGCGAAAGGGCCATTCGCGGCGTTGCCAAGCCTCGCTGGGGCCGCACCCCAGCTTCGTTTGGCGCCTTGCGCATGGCCCTTTCGCATCGCAACGCATCTGGCAGAAATAGTGTGAACAGGCCCTGGTCGAAGCGCCGCGCAGGGTTTCGACAAGCTCAACCCGAACGGTGTGTGGTGCGCGTGCAGTCCTTGGAAGACCGCTTGACCCACGCCGTACACCCGTCAGCCCCTCGCCTCGTACCAGCCCTTGCTCCGGTTGACCACGGCCACCACCGCCAGCATCACGGGCACCTCGATCAGCACGCCCACCACCGTGGCCAGTGCCGCGCCCGAGTGAAAGCCAAACAGGCTGATCGCCGTGGCCACGGCCAGCTCGAAGAAGTTGGACGCGCCGATCAGCGCCGAGGGGCAGGCAATGTTGTGCTTTTCGCCCACGGCGCGGTTCAGGCCATAGGCCAGGGCCGAATTGAACAGCACCTGGATGAGGATGGGCACGGCCAGCAGGGCGATGACCAGCGGCTGCTGAAGAATGGCCTCGCCCTGGAAGGCGAACAGCAGCACCAGCGTGGCCAGCAGCGCGGCGATGGACCAGGGGCCGGTGCGTGCCACGGCGGCGTCGAAGGCTGCCTGGCCCTTGCGCAGCAGCCGCTTGCGCAGCCACTGGGCAATCACCACGGGAATCAGGATGTACAGCACCACCGAGGTGAGCAGCGTGTCCCACGGCACGGTGATGGCCGACAGGCCGAGCAAAAATGCCACCAGCGGTGCAAACGCCACGATCATGATGCTGTCGTTGAGGGCCACCTGCGACAGCGTGAACAGCGGGTCGCCCCCGGTGAGGCGGCTCCACACAAACACCATGGCCGTGCAGGGCGCGGCGGCCAGCAAAATGAGCCCGGCGATGTAACTGTCGATCTGGTCGGCGGGCAGGTACGGCGCAAACCAGTGGCGGATGAACAGCCAGCCCAGCAGCGCCATCGAAAACGGCTTGACCAGCCAGTTGACGAACAGCGTCACGCCAATGCCGCGCACATGCTGGCGCACCTCGGCCAGCGCGCCAAAGTCCACCTTCAGCAGCATGGGGATGATCATCACCCAGATGAGCAGGCCCACCGGCAGGTTGACGCGTGCCACCTCCAGCGCGCCCACGGCGCGCGCTGCGCCGGGGAACCATTGCCCCAGCGCGATGCCCGCGACGATGCACAGGAATACCCAGACGGTCAGGTAGCGCTCGAAGCCGCTCATGCCGGTGGCGGGGGAGGGCGGCAACGCGCTGGCGGCAGCGCGTTGCAAAGGGCTTGGTGGCAGGGTCATTTCAGTGATCCCTTCAGTGATCCATTGCGCTGCGCGCCACCCGCGATGCATGAAACTGGCGGGGCCCCAACCAGTGCACCCGTGGAACTGGCTTTGCCAGGCCACCGGGTGCGTCCCCCTCCCGCGCAGCGAGAGAGGGGTGAAGGCGCGAAGCGACTCAGGGGGTGTTTCATCTTATTGCGCGGGCAGGTTGCGGGCCGTGGCTTGCAGCGCGGTGGCGGCGAGTTTGTCGTCCGGCAGGTTCACCAGCAATTCCAGGCGCTGCTTGATGGCGTGCAGGGTTTTGCGGAAGGCCTCGGCCTTGTCGGCGTCAGAGCCATCGCCCGCCGACGGGTCGGCATAGCCCCAGTGCGCCGTGGCTGGGTGGCCGGGCCAGATGGGGCAGACCTCGCCCGCTGCGTTGTCGCACACGGTGATGATCAGGTCCATGTGCAGCGCACCAGGGGCGGCAAACTCGTCCCAGCTTTTGCTGCGCAGCCCTTCGGTGGGGATGCCTGCGTGGGCCAGCGCCTGCAGGCCCAGAGGGTGGGGCTGCTGGTGGTCGCGCGGGCTGCTGCCCGCTGAATAGGCCTTGAAGCGGCCCTGGCCCATGGCGTTGAGCAGGGCCTCGGCCAGGATGCTGCGGGCGGAGTTGTGCGTGCACAGAAACAGCACGTTCAAAGGATTGCGTGGGGTGCTCATCGTCGACCTGGGCTCAGCAGCATTTGTTGGGGTTGTTGGCGGTGGGGCCGCAGCAGGCGGCCTGGCCGGGTGCGGGGGCGGACGGTGCGCCCGTGGGGCAGCATGCGGCCTGGGCTGGCTGCTGCGTGGTCTTGGATGGCTGTTGCGCAGCGGCTTCGTTGAACACCGGGATGTTGCCCAGCGTGTGGAAGTGCTCCCAGGCCACGCCCTGCGGGTCGGTGATCCAGTGCTTGTCGCTGCGGGCGTAGCAGCAGGTGGTGGCGCCTTCGTCCAGCAGGGCCATGTCGGCGCCTTGGGCACGGGCCTTGAGCTCGGCCAGTTCGCCCGCCTCGTCCACCTGAAAGCCCAGGTGGTCCACGCCGGGCTTGTCGCCCCGGGTGGAGATGGCGAAGTTCACGCGCGGGTCTTCGAGCATCCACTTGGCGTAGTCGGTCTCGACCCGCGCAGGTTCTGCCGCGAACAGCCGGGAGTAGAACGCGATGCTCTTGGCAAGGTCATCGACATGCATGTGGACGTGGAATCGCTTCATGGTGGTTTCCTTTCGGCTGTGGGTCGTAGGGTGTAAGTTGGTGGGGGGCGATCAGCACTTGCAGGCGGCGGTGGCCTCGTCGGTCGCGCAGGCAGCGCCCTGGCAGCAGTTCTCGGTCAGGTAGGCGAGCAGCTCGTTCATGGTGGCAAACGAGGCGCGGTAGATCAGGTTGCGGCCCTGGCGCTCCTGGCTCACCAGGCCCGCGTGGGTCAGCTCCTTGAGGTGGAACGACAGGGTGTTGGGCGCAATGCCCAGTTGCTCAGACAGCCCACCGGGCGTGAGCCCCTCCTGGCCCGCCACCACCAGGGCGCGGAACACCCGCAGGCGCACTTCCTGGGCCAGGGCGGCGAGGGATCGGATGACGTCGGTTTCTTGCATGATTCGATGATACAACAAAAATTGAAATATAGAAGTATGGTTTGGATAAGTTGCTGGAGTCGTCAGGAAAATCCAGGGAAAAATGGCAGTCTGCGCTCTATGGTATTGCTCTGATAGCTATGAATTTCATAGTTATCGACGTCTGTGTACCACGGTCTTCATAACTCGGTGATCTAATCACCCGATTTTTTAATCGTTTGTGAACTTACGATTCGCCGATACAGTCGCCCATCCTTTTCCAGACCCGCGCGGCAGCGGCCACTCACCGTGAGGTCGCTGCCGCGCACTGCTTTCCATGATCGATTTACGGGGTATCACCCAAACCTACCAGGGCCCACAAGGCCCCGTCGAAGCCCTGCGCGGCATTGACCTCACCATTCAGCCGGGCGAAGTGTTCGGCATCATCGGCAAGAGCGGCGCGGGAAAAAGCTCGCTGGTGCGCGTCATCAACCTGCTCAACCGGCCCACCACGGGCCAAGTCATCGTGGGCGGCCGTGACCTGACCCAGCTGAACGACGCACAACTGCGCGAGGCCCGCCGCGAGATTGGCATGGTCTTCCAGCACTTCAACCTGCTGTCGTCGCGCACCGTGTTCGATAACGCCGCGCTGCCGCTGGAACTGGCTGGCATGGGCAAAGCCGACATCCGTGCGCGCGTGAACCTACTGCTCGATCTGGTGGGCCTGGCCCATCTGGCCGACCGCTACCCCGCGCAGATCAGTGGCGGACAAAAGCAGCGCGTGGGCATTGCCCGTGCGCTGGCCAGCCGCCCCAAAGTGCTGCTCTCCGACGAAGCCACCTCGGCGCTGGACCCGGAGACGACCCGCTCCATCCTCGACCTGCTGCGCCAGGTCAACCGCGAGCTGGGCCTCACGGTGGTGCTCATCACCCACCAGATGCAGGTCATCAAGCAGGTGGCCGACCGCGTGGCCGTGATCGAGGCGGGCCGCATCGTGGAGCAGGGCCGCGTGCTCGATGTGTTCACGCGCCCGCAGCAGGCCATCACCAAGAGCCTGATCGACGAGATCCTGCCGCAAGAGCTGCCCGTGAGCGTGCTCGACCATGTGCGCAAGCTCACCCGCCAGTTGGTCGCCACGGCACCCGGCCACACGGGGCGGCTGCTGCGCCTGTCGTACTCGGGCGACAGCGCCTACCAGCCCATCCTGTCGCAGCTGGTCCGCGAATTCGGTGTGGACATGAGCATCCTGCACGGCCAGGTCGACGAGATCCAGGACGAAACCTTTGGCTCGCTGGCCGTGTACGCCAGCGGCGAGCCCACGCAAGTGCGCGGCGCGGTGGAGCACCTGCGCGCAGGCGGCGTGGCGGTGCAAGAAGTCACGATTGAAATCTGAGGAAGAGGCCAACCATGTTCAACCATTTCACTCCGGCCATGCTGGACCTCTTTGCCTCCTCGCTGTGGGAGACGCTCATCATGGTGGGCATATCGGGCGCCGTGGGCGGCCTCATCGGCGTGCCGCTGGGCGTGTTTTTGCGCCTCACGGACCATGGCGGCGTGCTGGAGAACGGCCCCGTCAACAAGCTCGTGGGCTGGCTGGTGAACGCCGTGCGCTCCACGCCCTTCATCATCTTGCTGGTGGCCATCATCCCGTTCACGCGCTTCATCACCGGCTCGTCCATCGGCACCGCCGCAGCCGTGGTGCCGCTGACCATCGCCGCTGCGCCTTTCGTGGCCCGCCTGGTCGAGGCCGCCTTGCGTGAGGTGGACCACGGCTTGGTCGAAGCTGCCCAGGCCATGGGTGCCACCACCACCCAGATCGTGTGGAAGGTGCTGCTGCCCGAGGCGCTGCCCGGCATCGTGGCGGGCCTGACCATCACCTTCGTGAGCCTGACCGGCTATTCGGCCATGGCCGGTGCCATTGGCGGGGGTGGTTTGGGTGACCTGGGCATCCGCTACGGCTACCAGCGCTTTTTGCCCGAGATCATGCTGGCTGTGGTGCTGGTGCTGATCTTCTTTGTGCAGGCCGTGCAGAGTCTGGGCGACTGGGCGGTGCGCAAGTTGAGCCACCGGTGAGTGGTGAATTTGCTGCTTGATTTGCTATATATTTAATAGCTATAAAGGGTTGATGGACGCGCGCAGACTGCCATTTTTTATTAAATTCTGGCCCCAATCGCCGCATCCATGGCCGCCCCTGCCTTCACTCCCTCTCCCCTTGTGAGAGAGGGCGGGGGGAGAGGGGGCGCACAGGCACGCTGCATAGATTCACCCCCTCTTCCCAACCCTCTCCCGCAAGGGGAGAGGGAGCTTGAAAACCCCCTCAGCCCGGCACCCGGTAGTGGTAGCCATACGCCGTCTTGAATCCCATCGACTGGTACAGCCCCAGCGCTGGCGTGTTCTGCGCGCGCACCTGCAAATAGGCGCCGGCCGCCCCGGCCTCTGCCGCCCAGTGCAGCAGGGCGGTGACCAGTGCGCGCCCGCGCCCGCCACCCCGGTGCTCGGGCGCCACAGCCAGGTCGTACAGGCCCACGGCGCCGCGCTCCAGCACCGCCAGCCCAAAGCCCACGGGCTGGCCTTGCGCGTCGTGCTGCAACGCAAACGCGGCAGGGTGGGCGATGTGGTCCAGCATGCTGTTGTGCAGTGCGCGGTGGTGCAGGGGCACGCTGTTGGCGGCGGCAAAACCCTCCAGCCAGGCATCCGTCGGGGTGGTGCTGATGCGGGTGCTGCCATCGGGCTTGCCCACCGAGCCCAGGGCCAGTGGCCGATGCAACACCAGTGAAGGGTCGAAATGCTGGTAGCCCGCCTCGGCGAGCTCCTGGTCGGCCTCGGGAGGGGCCAGGGGCGAGATGCGGAACACAGCGGGCAGCCCATGCCGCGCATACAACGCCGCAGCTGCCTCGCGCACCCCGTCAAACGGCGCGCCGGGCAGTAGCGCGTTGACCGAATTGGCACGCTTGGTGTAGCCACCCGACAACCGGAACACCCAGCCCCGATGGAACACCGTCTGGCGCGCGGGCCAGGCGTTGAAGGCGCGCTCTTCGAGTGCGCGGATCAGGGCTGCGGGAACAGTGGGCTCGATGTTGGGGGGCGTCATGGCTGGGGTTATACCAACCCGCTCCCACCGGATCACGTTCAATCAATCGGTCTTGATCTTGTGGTCGGCCACCAGCTTGGCAAAGCGTATGGTGTCGCTGGCGATCTGCTCGGCCATCTGCTCCCCCAACTGGCGCGTGCTGTGTGCTGTATCTGCCTACCCGGTCACCACCCGCTTTTAAGCGTTTGTAGGGTTTCTGGCCGAGGCACTGCCTACGTTGGGGGCGCCGACCGGTGTTCCCACCAAACCTTGCAAACTGGGCAGACCGGGTATGCGAGGTGAGAGCGCAGCGCAGGTTTCTTGATCTGCAGGGGTAGCATTGATCTGGTGGAGTGGGTAGGGTGTCACTATCCGAGTCTGCGGTGCTTGCCCTCTTCAACAGCCCATTCCATCGCTCGCCTTCGCCCATGAAACCCCATTTGCTACTTTCTGCCTTGCTGGCGGGCGCGTTCGCATCCCTGCCTGTGTGGGCCACAGATCTCGCCGCTGCGCAAGACTGGTCGCTTTCGGCCGACGGTGGCTATGTGCTGGACCACCGCGCGGGACTGGCCTGGCCCCGTTGCGTGGAAGGCATGCAGTGGACTGGCAAAACCTGCACCGGCAAACCCCAGTTGCTGGACCGGGCCGAGGCCACGGCCCTGGCCGCCGAACGCTGGAAGGCTGAAGGCGTCGGCTGGCGCATCCCGCGTGCGGCTGAGCTGCAGCGGCTGGTGGACAAATCATTGTCGCCCCCGGGCCTGAACCCCATCCTGTTCCCTGCTGCGCCAGGCCAATGGCATTGGTCGTCTACCAGCAATGTGAGTGCGCCCAGCGTCAACCAGTACACCTACGGCAACATCGCCCAAGGCCGCGCGGGCGACAACGCCCGCCAGGCCGCCATGATCAACGGCTGGGCGGTAAACCTCTCCACCGGAGAGGCTCGGGGCGATGCGGCGCGGGCCAGCAAGCTACCGGTGCGGCTGGTGAGGCCGATGCCGGTGCAGTGATCAATACCCTGCGCCGCAGATCACGCGCAGACGCAGGTGCGGACGGCACACGCTGCGGGCCTTATTGCCGTGGGCGGGCCTCGGGGCCCCTGGCATCGAAATCGCGGCTAGAGGCAATGACGGCCGCCGCGATGGCGCTGTCGGTCAGGGTGGACAGATCCGCGCGCAGAAACACCGGGTGCACCTTGAGGGCCAGAAGAGCCAGTTCATCTGGCCTGCGGGGCACACGGCCGCCGGGGAAGGCCGAGGCTTTCTCCTGCATGAACCGGGCTGCCGCCTGCACGGCCTGGTGGGTGGCCTGCGCGTGGTGGCTGCCATACGAGAAGCGCCAGGCGCGCACCCGGGCATTGATGCGAGAGAAGCTGTCGGTGCCTGCGGCCATGCCCGCAGCGGCGAACACTCGGCAGTCGTAGGCGCGGCAGGCCTGGGGTCTTGCCGGGTAGATGCCGCAGTTGTTGTGCTCCAGCATGGGGCAGGCGCCCTGGGCCGTGCGGCCCAGCACCTGGTAGCCCGGCGGCATGCCGGGGGCCGGGCTCAGCAGCGGCGCGGGGATGGCCATGACGGCGGCGGAGTCTGACGGTGTCAGGGGGATGAAGTACCCCGAGGTGCAGCATCCCCGGCAGTCGCCGCAGGGCACCGGGGGCGTGGTGCCGCTGTGCAGCCCGCGCAGGGTGTGGTCCAGCCAGTCGGCAAAGTCGCCCGCATCGACCGGGGCTTCCTGCTCCATGCGGTGGGTTGGGATCGCGTTACGGTTTTGTTGGTTGTGCATTGCGGCGCAGAGTGGTGGGTCAGCGGTTCACTAGGCGTAGCAATCCCTGGTTCAGGGCGTCCAGCACCCAGCTGGAGCTGCCGGGCACCACGCTGCGCGTGTTGCTGAGCGCGAAGTAGGCGCTGCGGCCGTCTTGTGCCAACACTGTCAGGCCCATGAATCCGATGTTGTCCCCGCTGTGCACGATGGCGCCCTGGCCGTGGAGCCACGAGCCCTCCCAGCCCAGCGCGTAGTCGCCGCTGCGCAGGGTGCGCAGCCGCTGCACGTAGGCCGCAGGCAACCCATGGCTGCGGCCCTGGAAGGCGCGCTGGTGTTCTGCCAGCCACCGGCCATAGCCTGCCGGAGTCATCCACACATCCCCCGACGGCTTGGCCGCATCCACCCAAGGCAGCACCTCGGGTCCGAACCCGATGGCGGGTTGCAGCTTGCCCGGGGCGGGCCCCTCGTAGCCCTGCGCTGCGTTGGCAGGGGGCTGCCACTGCGGCTGCAGGCCGCGTGGCTGTGCCCATTGCCGCATCAGGGTCTCGAAGTCCTGCCCCGTGGCGGCCTCCAGCATGGCTCCGGCCACGGTATAGCCCGCGTTGGAATACGCAAACTCCCCGGCGCCGACCACCGGCTTCAGCGACAGCAGCCAGCCTGACAGCACCCGGCGCCGCGCTGCATCGGTGGCAGGGTGGGGGAGGGGCAGGGC
>NZ_QAIH01000006.1 GCF_003060895.1 Acidovorax sp. HMWF029
CCGCCGCGCCCCGCCCGGCCCTGGCCAAAACCCCGGCAGCACGCCCCGCAGCCTCGGCGCCCAAACCCGCAGCGGCCCTGCCGCCCAAGGCCAGCAGCCCCAAGCCTGCGGCAGACAACAACGACGACTGGGAATCCTTTTGAAGGTCTGACAGTGAACGGCTGAAGCAGGGGCTTCTCCGCGCGGATACCTTCGCACCCACGAAGCCAGCCACCGTATCCATCCCGCCGCCAAAAGAAAAACCCTGCCAGCTCACGCTGGCAGGGTTTTTTGATGGAGGCTTGCTCAGCCCCGGGAGCACCGGGGCCGCAGCCCACCAATCAGTCGGCTTGCTTGCGCAGGAAGGCCGGGATCTCCAGGTCGTCCATGCCGCCGGAAGACAAAGCATCCACGCGGGCTGCCGCCTGCGTGCGGTTGGTGCGCCACACGCTGGGCACCGACATGCTGCCGTAGTCGGCCTGCGCGCTGCCTGCATGGCCACCTTGCACACCCACCGCACCACCCAGAGTGCCCACACCTGCCACCGGAATCGGGTAGGCCATGTTGTCCGTGCCCGTGCGCAGCCCACCCTGCACCACCGAGATAGGCTGGCGGCGAGCGTTGGCGCGCGACAGGCCTGTGGCCACCACGGTCACGCGGATCTCGTCGCCCAGGGTTTCGTCGTAGGCAGCACCAAAGATCACATGAGCATCGGTCGATGCATAGGCGTTGATGGTGTTCATGGCCTGGCGCGACTCGGACAGCTTGAGACTGCCCTTGCTGGCCGTAACCAGCACCAGCACGCCCTTGGCGCCCGACAGGTCGATGCCTTCGAGCAGCGGGCAGGCAATGGCCTGCTCGGCAGCAATGCGCGCGCGGTCGGGGCCGCTGGCTGTGGCCGTGCCCATCATGGCCTTGCCGGGCTCACCCATCACGGTGCGAACGTCTTCAAAGTCCACGTTCACCTGGCCGTATTCATTGATGATTTCGGCGATACCACCCACGGCGTTCTTGAGCACGTCGTTGGCGTGCGCAAAGGCCTCGTCCTGGGTGATGTCGTCACCCAGCACGTCGAGCAGCTTTTCGTTGAGCACCACGATCAGCGAGTCCACGTTGGCTTCCAGTTCGGCCAGGCCGTCGTCGGCATTCTTCATGCGGCGGCCGCCTTCCCAGTCGAAAGGCTTGGTCACCACGCCCACGGTCAGGATGCCCATTTCCTTGGCCACGCGTGCGATCACGGGCGCGGCGCCGGTACCAGTGCCGCCGCCCATACCGGCAGTGATAAACAGCATGTGAGCGCCAGAAATGGCTTCACGGATGTCATCTACCGCCGCCTCGGCCGCATCACGAGCCTTCTCCGGCTTGCCGCCTGCGCCCAGACCGCTATTGCCCAACTGGATGACGCGGTGCGCCGAACTGCGCGTGAGCGCCTGTGCATCGGTGTTGGCGCTGACAAACTCCACACCCTGCACGCTGCGGGCAATCATGTGCTCGACGGCGTTGCTGCCGCCGCCGCCCACGCCGATCACCTTGATCTGGGTGCCCTGGTTGAATTCTTCGGCTTCGATCATTTCGATGGTCATCTTGGAGCTCCTGGTTCTAAATTCGTATGCAAATGCCAAATGGGAGATGGGGTATTGATGGGTGTAGTGCATGGCGGTCCTGTGCATCGCCATCGCTCTCGCGGTGTCTGATGGGGACTGCCGCGCGCCAGCCAGAGTGGGTACTTCATGGTCAGAAATTCCCCACGATGAAATCCTTGAAGCGGCCAAACGCAGTCTTCATGGAGCCGCTCTTCTGCGCCACCTTGAAGCCGCGCAGCCGGGCCAGCCGGGCCTCTTCCAAGAGTCCCATGACAGTGGCCGCGCGAGGCTGGGCCACCATGTCCGCCAGCGCACTGGAATACTTTGGAATGCCACGCCGCACGGGCTTGAGGAAGATGTCCTCGCCCAGCTCGATCATGCCGGGCATCACCGAGCTGCCGCCCGTGAGCACGATGCCCGACGACAGCACTTCTTCATAGCCGGACTCGCGCACCACCTGCTGCACGAGCGAGAAGATTTCTTCAACCCGCGGCTCGATCACACCGGCCAGCGCCTGCTTGCTGAGCATGCGTGGGCTGCGGTCGCCCAGGCCAGGCACTTCCACCTGCGCCTCGGGGTCGGCCAGCAGTTGCTTGGCGTAGCCGCTTTCGACCTTGATGTCTTCAGCGTCCTTCGTTGGAGTACGCAGCGCCATCGCAATGTCGCTGGTGATCAAGTCGCCCGCAATCGGGATCACCGCCGTGTGGCGGATCGCGCCGCCGGTAAAGATCGCCACATCTGTCGTGCCCGCGCCGATGTCCACCACCACCACACCCAGTTCGCGCTCATCGTCCGTCAGCACAGCCTGGCTGCTGGCCAACGGATTCAGCATGAGCTGCTCAACCTCCAGGCCGCAGCGACGCACGCACTTAATGATGTTCTCGGCAGCACTTTGCGCGCCGGTCACGATGTGAATCTTGGCTTCGAGACGGATACCGCTCATGCCGATGGGCTCTTTCACATCCTGCCCATCGATAACGAATTCCTGCGGCTCCACCAGCAAGAGACGCTGGTCGCTGCTGATGTTGATGGCCTTGGCAGTCTCGACCACGCGCGCCACGTCGGCCGAGGTGACTTCCTTGTCCTTCACGGCCACCATGCCGCTGGAGTTGAGGCCGCGAATGTGGCTGCCAGTGATGCCGGTGTACACGCGCTGGATCTTGCAGTCGGCCATCAGCTCGGCTTCTTTCAGCGCCTGCTGGATGCTCTGCACCGTGGCGTCGATGTTGACGACCACGCCGCGCTTGAGGCCGTTGCTGGGCGCCACGCCCAGGCCAGCCAGTTTCAGCTCGCCACCGGGCAGCACTTCGGCCACCACGGCCATGACCTTGGCCGTGCCGATGTCGAGCCCCACCACCACGTCTTTGTACTCTCTTGCCATATCAGCCTCTGCCCTTCTCTGTTCTGTCCCGCCGACCATCCCATCGCGAGCTCAGCCACCCCATGACCTGCCCCGCAACTTGTGTTGTCCTGCTGCCCTGCATCACATCACCTCCTGCGCACACCGCCGGTGGCGCCGGCCACGGCCCCTGCGGCATCGGGGATCACGGTGGCGACCCCCCGCAGCCGAAGCGCATAACCGCCAGCGTGGCGCAGATCAGCCGACTCCAGCGCATCCACACGCCGCCCGTACTGCGCCGCCACCTGGGTCAGCGTGCGCGTAAACCGCTGCGTGCGCTGGACCACTTCTTCCGGGGTTCCACCGCCCAACTCCACCACGGCATCACTGTCCAACCGCGCGCGCCAGCCACCCCGGCCGGTCAGCTCCAGCTCTTCCACTTCCAGCCCCAGCGGCCGGAACACGGGCTGCAACAACCCCACCATTTGCAATGCCTCGGCGGACGAGCCGTTGGGACCTATCAGGCGCGGCAGCCCTTCCTGCTCCACATCGCCCACGTTGGCCTCGAATACCTCACCATGGCTGTTGACCATGGCAGAACCGGATTCCGGCCCCCAGAACGCCACCGCGTCATGCTCCTGCAACTCCACCCGCAGGCTGGCCGGGTATACGCGGCGCACTTGGGCGCTGCGCACCCAGGGCACCTGCTCGAAGGCTTCGCGGGCAGCGCGCAGATCCACCGTGAAGAAGTTACCCACCAAGTGCGGCCCTACATTGGCCCGCAGCGTCACCGCGTTGTTGTGCACCAGCTCGCCCTGAACCACGATGCGCGCAATCGCAAAGCCCGGGTATCGAAGCACCCACCACGCCCCTGCTGCCAACACAGCCAGGGCGCAACCCACGAACAGGACCGACGCGGTCAGGTTCATGAGCTTGACGTCCAGGGGTGCAGGCAACGTGTGGGTCATCAGGCAACCTTTGGCCTGGCGGGCGTGTCCAGTGCCGCGCTCGCCAGGATGCGCAGGCAGAGCTCTTCGTAGCTGATGCCCGAAGCCCGCGCGGACATGGGCACCAGCGAATGCCCGGTCATGCCCGGCGAGGTGTTCATCTCCAGCAAGAAGGGCTTGCGGTCGCTGGCGCGGATCATCAGGTCGGCACGGCCCCAACCCCGGCAGCCCAGGGTGCGGTAGGCCTCCAGCACGATGCGCTGGATCTCGCGTTCCTCGGCTTCGGGCAGGCCGCTCGGGCACTGGTACTTCACGTCGTCGGTGAAGTACTTGTTCTGGTAGTCGTAAGCGCCATCGGGAGCCACGATGCGGATCACTGGCAGCGCACGGGCATCGGCGCCATGGCCCAGCACCGGGCACGTGACTTCTTCGCCGTCGATGAACTCTTCGCACAGTACGTCAGGGTCGTACTGGGCAGAGAGCTGCACGGCCTCCTGCATGTCCGAGTAGCCACGCACCTTGGTCACGCCGATGGAGGAGCCTTCACGCGGAGGCTTGACGATGAGGGGCAGGCCCAGCTCGTCGGGCACGGTGCGTACCACTTCGCGCTGCTGGCGGTCAGGCGCCAGCCACACGTAGCGCGGCGTTGGCAGGCCCTCGGCCAGCCACACACGCTTGGTCATGACCTTGTCCATAGCAATGCTGGATGCCATCACGCCCGGGCCGGTGTACGGGATGCCCAGCAGTTCGAGCGCACCCTGCACTGTGCCGTCTTCGCCATGTCGGCCATGCAGCGCGATGAAGCAGCGCGCATAACCGTCGCGCTTGAGGTCACCCAGCGCGTTCTGCGCGGGGTCGAAGGCATGCGCATCCACGCCGCGCGAGCGCAATGCCTGCAGCACGCCGCTGCCCGACATGAGCGAAACCTCGCGCTCGGCCGAGTCACCGCCCATGAGCACGGCCACCTTGCCCAGGGATTTCACATCAATATTGGAATCAGTAGAGGTCATACCGCGCTCCCCTTCAGCGCTTTAAGCTCATTATTTTGTAGCATATCAACCACCTTGCCCGGCACCGCCCCAATGGAGCCTGCGCCCATGCACATCACCACATCGCCATCCTTGGCGTTGTCAGCGATGGCCTGGGGCAAGTCGGCCACGTTGTCGATGAACACGGGCTCCACCCGGCCCGCCACGCGCAGTGCGCGCGCCAGCGATCGGCCATCGGCCGCCACCACCGGAGCCTCGCCCGCCGCGTACACCTCGGTGAGCAGCACGGCGTCGGCGTTGCCGATGACCTTCACAAAATCCTCGAAACAGTCTCGCGTGCGGCTGTAGCGGTGCGGCTGGAACGCCAGCATCAGGCGGCGGCCCGGAAACGCGCCGCGCGCGGCAGCCAGGGTGGCGGCCATCTCCACCGGGTGGTGGCCGTAGTCGTCGATCACGGTGAACTGGCCACCGTCCTTGGCGGGCAGGTCGCCATAGCGCTGGAAGCGCCGGCCCACGCCCTTGAAGCCCGCCAGCGCGCGCTGAACGGCTTCGTCGGGGATGTTCAGCTCCACCGCCACGGCAATCGCCGACAGCGCGTTGAGCACGTTGTGCTCGCCCGCGAGGTTGAGCACGATCTCCATATCGGGCAGCGTGACGCCGTTGCGCCGCTGCACCGTAAAGCGCATCTGCCCGGCCTCAGCCCGCACGTTGATAGCCCGCACCTGGGCGTCTTCCGAGAAGCCATAGCTGGTGATGGGGCAGGTCACGCTTTGCAGGATGTCGCGCACGGCGGGGCTGTCCACACACAAGATGGCCGTGCCGTAGAACGGCATGCGGTGCAGAAAGTCGACAAACGCGCCCTTGAGCCGGCCAAAGTCGTGGCCGTAGGTCTCCATGTGGTCGGCGTCGATGTTGGTCACCACGGCCATCACGGGCAGCAGGTTCAGGAACGACGCGTCGGACTCGTCGGCCTCGACCACGATGTAGTCGCCGCTGCCCAGCTTGGCGTTGGCGCCCGCGCTGTTGAGCTTGCCGCCGATCACAAAGGTCGGGTCCAGCCCGGCCTCGGCCAACACGCTGGTCACGAGGCTGGTGGTAGTGGTCTTGCCGTGTGTGCCCGCAATGGCGATGCCCTGCTTCAGGCGCATCAGCTCGGCCAGCATGAGGGCGCGCGGCACCACGGGGATCTTCTTCTCGCGCGCAGCCAGCACCTCAGGGTTGTCGGGCGTCACCGCCGTGGAGGTGACCACGGCATCCGCGCCATCGATGTGCGCCGCCGCGTGGCCCAGGCAGGTCTTGATACCCAGACCCTCCAGGCGGCGCAACGTGGCGCTGTCGGCCAGGTCCGAGCCCGAGATGCGGTAGCCCAGGTTGAACAGCACCTCGGCAATGCCGCTCATGCCCGCGCCGCCCAGGCCGACGAAGTGGATGTGGCGAATCGCGTGTTTCATGGTTGGGCCAACTCCTCGCAGGCAGTCACCACTTCGCGGGTGGCGTTGATTTTTTGCATTTTTTTGGCCTTCTGCGCGCTATCCACCAAGGTGGAGCGCTCTAAATTCAATAGCATTTGCGCGAGACCCTGGGGCGTGAGGTCGCGCTGCTGCACCAGCCAACCGCCCCCGGCATCCACGAGGAACTGCGCGTTGGTGGTCTGGTGGTCGTCCACGGCCGAGGGGAAGGGCACAAAAATGGATGCGGCCCCCACGGCGGCAATTTCGGTCACGGTGCTGGCGCCCGCACGGCAGACGATGATGTCGGCCGCAGCAAACGCGCTGGCTGTGTCATCGATAAAGGGCGTGCATTCGGCCTCGACCCCGGCGGCGGCGTAGTTGGCGCGGAGCTGGTCGATCTGCGTGGCGCCGCTCTGGTGGATCACCTGGGGACGCTGGTCGGCGGGCATCAGCGCCACGGCCTGCGGCACGATCTCGTTGAGCGCACGCGCGCCAAGGCTGCCCCCTACCACCAGCAGGCGCAGCGGGCCGGTACGGCCCGCAAAACGCTCGGCCGGGCCGGGCTGCTGCGTGAAAGCCGTGCGCAGCGGGTTACCCACCCACTGGCCTTGCTTGAACACATTGGGGAAGGCGGTGAACACCCGATCGGCCACACCGGCCAGCACCTTGTTGGCCATGCCTGCCACCGAATTCTGCTCGTGCAACACCAGGGGCTTGCCCGCCAGCACGCCCATCATGCCGCCAGGGAAGGTGATGTAGCCACCCAAGCCCACCACCACATCGGGCTTGACGCGGCGCACGACCTGCAGGGCTTGCCAGAAGGCACGCAGCAGTCGCAGCGGCAGCAGGGCCAGCGTCACGACGCCTTTGCCGCGAACGCCCGAGAAGTCAATCAGTTCGAGGGCGAAGCCGTGCGTGGGCACGATGCGCGACTCCATGCTGCCGGGCGCACCCAGCCAGTGCACACGCCAGCCACGCGAGCGCAGCTCTTCGGCCACCGCGAGGCCTGGAAAGATGTGGCCGCCGGTGCCGCCGGCCATGATGAGAGCAGTTTTCTGCGCGCTCATACGCGGCCTCCGCGCATCGAATGCTGCGCATTCGGCAGCGCTGGCGCGCTGCTGCAGCTTGTTTTGGTGAAAAAGCTTCTCATACGCGGCCTCCGCGCATGAGAAGCTTGTTTTCATAATCCACGCGCAAAACCACCGCCAAAGCCACCAGATTCATCAGGATCGCCGACCCCCCAAAGCTCATCAGCGGCAGCGTGAGCCCCTTGGTGGGCAAGGCGCCCAGGTTCACGCCCATGTTGATGAAGGCCTGAAAGCCGATCCAGATCGCCACGCCCTGCGCGACGAGGCCGGAGAACACGCGGTCCAGCGCAATGGCCTGGCGACCGATGTGCATGATGCGGCGGATCATCCAGAAGAACAGCACGATGAGCGTGAGTACGCCCACCAGGCCAAATTCCTCGCCGATCACGGCGAGCAGGAAGTCGGTGTGGGCTTCGGGCAGCCAGTGCAGCTTTTCCACGCTGCCGCCCAGGCCCACGCCAAAAACCTCGCCCCGCCCGATGGCAATCAGCGAGTGCGACAGCTGGTAGCCCTTGCCCAGTGCGTGCTGTTCGCTAAAGGGGTCGAGGTAGGCAAACACGCGCTCGCGGCGCCAGGGCGAGCTGGCGATCATGAGCGCAAAGGCCCCCACGAGCACGCCCGCGATCAGGAAGAACATGCGGGCATTGACGCCGCCCAGAAACAGAATGCCCATGGCGATCACGGCCACCACCATGAAGGCGCCCATGTCGGGCTCGGCGAGCAGCAGCACGCCCACGATGCCCACGGCCGCGCCCATGGGCAGCACGGCGCGGAAGAAGCGCTCCTTCACCTCCATCTTGCGCACCATGTAGTCGGCGGCGTAGACGAGCACGGCGAACTTGGCCACCTCGGAGGGCTGGAAACCGATGGGCCCGATGGATAGCCAGCGGCGCGCGCCATTGACCACCTTGCCCACGCCGGGGATCAGCACCGCCACCAGGAGCAACAGCGCCACCACAAACAGCCAGGGTGCCACACGCTCCCACAGCAGCATGGGCACCTGGAAGGCCAGCAGCGCCGCTACAAACCCTACGACCAGGTACATCATGTGGCGCGTGAGGAAGTGGGTGGGCGAGTAGTTGGCAAAACGCGGGTTGTCAGGCATTGCAATCGACGCCGAATACACCATCACCAACCCCCAGGACAGCAGCGCCACCACCACCCACAGAAGGGTCTGGTCGAAGCCCAGCACACTCGCTGGGGTGCTGGAAGACTGGCGATATTCTGTGCCGCCTACGCGCACGGGCAACACATCGGCCGCCTTGCCGGGCAGGCCACCAAACCAGCCGGTCAGGCGTTGCAAGAGGTTGCTGGCGGGTGCGGTCATGCCATGCCCTCCGCCGACTGCCCGGCATCGTCAGCCATGGCGCGCACGGTGTCGCAGAAAACCTGCGCACGGTGCTCATAGTCCTTGAACATGTCAAAGCTGGCGCAGGCGGGTGACATCAGCACTGCGTCGCCTGCGTGGGCGCGCTGGGTGGCCAGTGCAACGGCTTCGGGCAACGTGGGGGCGTCCAGCAACGCCACGCCGGCGTCCTGCAGCGCAGCGCGAATCAGCGGCGCGTCGCGGCCCATCAGCACCACGGCGCGCGCATACCGCGCCACAGGCGCAGCCAGCGGCGCAAAGTCCTGCCCTTTGCCCTCGCCGCCCAGGATGACCACCAGACGGCGCTCGGCGCCCAGCCCGACCAGGGCGGCCGCCGTGGCGCCCACGTTGGTGCCCTTGCTGTCGTCGAAGTACTCCACCCCGTGAATGATGGCCACGGGCTCCACCCGGTGCGGTTCGCCCCGGTACTCGCGCAGGCCGTACAGCATGGGCGCCAGCGGGCAGCCGGTGGCCGAGGCCAGGGCCAGCGCAGCCAGTGCGTTGGTGGCGTTGTGGCGCCCCCGGATGCGCAGAGCGTCGGCGGGCATGAGCCGCTGGATGTGCAGCTCTTCCTCCACCTCATTGCGGCCGCGCTTGCGGGTTTCGTCGGCGTCCATGGCGCGCACCAGCCAGGGCATGCCACTCACCACTTCGATGCCGAAGTCGCCCGGGCGCCGGGGCATGTCGGCACCGAAGGTGATGTGAGCACGCACCTGGGACTTTTGTAGCTTGACCTTGACGGGCGGGGGCAGCATGCCCATCACAGCGCTGTCTTCGCGGTTCAGCACCATGAGCCCGGTCTGGCCGAAGATGCGGGCCTTGGCGGAGGCATAGGCCTCGATGCTGCCGTGCCAGTCGAGGTGGTCCTGGGTGATGTTGAGTACCGTGGCCGCCGTGGGCTCGAAACCGGTGACGCCGTCGAGCTGGAAGCTCGACAGCTCCAGCACCCACACCTCGGGCAGCGTATCGGCATCCAGGTGCGTGGCCAGCGTGTCCAGCAGCGTGGGCCCGATGTTGCCCGCCACCGCCACGCTTTTACCGGCGCGCTCCACCAGCTGCCCGGTGAGCGAGGTCACGGTTGTCTTGCCGTTGGTGCCGGTGATGGCCAGCACCGCAGGCGCATACGCATGCGAGGCGCGCAATGCCGCCAGCGCATCGGAGTACAAGCTTAATTCGCCCCCTGCGCGCACCCCGCTTGCCTCAGCAGCTCCTAAAACAGGAGCAACCTGCTGTGGACTCAGCCCGGGCGAGCGATAGACGGCGTGCAGGTTCTGCCCCACCACCAGGCTTGCATCGAAGGCGCCTGCCACAAAGCGGACCTGGGGCATCTCCTGCTGCAACACGGGCAGTTGTGGCGGGGCCGCGCGGGTGTCGGCCACGGTGACCTGCGCCCCGCAGCGCACACACCAGCGCGCCATGGCCATGCCCGAGGCGCCCAAGCCCAGGATGAGGATGTTCTGGCCCTGCAGCAGTTGGGCCATGGCCTCCACAGCGCTGACAAGGGGCGCTGCGGGCAAGGTTTCTTCCTGCGCGTCCGCGCCTTGCACGACGTCGGGCTCGGCGGCGACTGGCCCTTCGGGCGAAGCCACCTCAGCAAAAATCTGCGCCACAAAATCGGCGGCGGCCTTGGCGGCCGAGATGGCAGGCACGGCCTCGGGGTTCCAGGCAGCGCTGGGAGTGCCGGTAGCTGGCACTGCGGGGATGTCAGCAGCGGGCGGTGGAACCTCTGCATCTGCCAACGCTGTCAGCTCGGGCGCGGCTTCGTCCTGCCGGCCCATGCCCGTATCCACACCAACATCCGCATCAGCGACTGGCTCGGCACTCACATCACCTGGCACGCCCACGCCCAGCCCCGCCTCGGTCGGCATGGCCTCGGGCACATCAGGGGTGCCAGGGAGGGTGGAAGGTTCGCTCGGGTTCATCGCAGTTTCAGGGTGGACAGGCCAATCAGGCACAGCAGCATGGTGATGATCCAGAAGCGCACGACGACCTGCGTTTCCTTCCAGCCGCTCTTTTCAAAGTGGTGGTGCAGGGGCGCCATCTTGAGCAGGCGGCGACCTTCGCCGTAGCGCTTCTTGGTGTACTTGAACCAGGTCACCTGCAGCATTACCGACAGGGCCTCGACCACGAAGATGCCGCCCATGATGGCCAGCACGATCTCTTGCCGCACGATGACGGCGATGGTGCCCAGCGCGCCGCCGAGGGCCAGCGCGCCCACGTCTCCCATGAACACCTGTGCGGGGTGTGCGTTAAACCACAGAAAGGCCAGGCCTGCACCCGCCATGGCGGCGCAGAAGATCAGCAACTCGCCCGAACCGGGGATGTGCGGGAAGAACAGGTATTTGGAGTACACCGAGCTGCCGGTGACGTAGGCGAACACGCCGAGGGCAGAGCCCACCATCACCACGGGCATGATGGCCAGGCCGTCCAGGCCGTCGGTCAGGTTCACGGCGTTGCTCGACCCCACGATGACCAGATAGGTCAGGACCACGAAGCCCAGCACACCCAGCGGGTAGCTGATCTCCTTGAAGAACGGCAGCTGCAGCCCGGCCTTGGGAGGTAGGTCGAGAGAGAAGCCGGACTGTACCCACTCCACGAACAGCTCCCATACCTTGGCGTTGGAGCTTTCGGAAATGCTGAACACAAGATACAGCGCGGCCACCAGGCCGATGATGGACTGCCAGAAGTACTTCTCGCGCGAGCGCATGCCCTCTGGGTCCTTGTTGACGACTTTGCGCCAGTCATCCACCCAGCCGATGGCGCCGAAACCCAGTGTGACGATGAGCACGATCCACACGAAACGATTGGACAGGTCAAACCACAGCAGGGTCGAGATCGCGATCGACAGCAGGATCAGCACCCCACCCATCGTGGGCGTGCCGCTCTTGGACAGGTGCGACTGCATCGCGTAGCCCCGGATCGGCTGGCCGATCTTGAGTGAGGTGAGGATGCGGATCACCCTGGGCCCCGCCACCAGGCCGATGAGCAGCGCCGTCATGGCCGCCATCACTGCACGGAAGGTGAGGTACTGGAAGACGCGGAAAAAGCCGAACTCGGGCGACAAGCCCTGCAGCCATTGCGACAGCATCAGCAGCATGGGGCACCTCCGACCAAGGCAGGCACCACGCGGGCAATGTCAATGTGTTGCGCCATGGCGTCCCTCCAGTAATTCCATCGTTTTTTGTTGTTGTTCTGGGGGTGGTGCAGCGGCGGCAATGGCCCCCACCACCTGTTCCATCTTCATGAATCGCGATCCCTTGACCAGCACGCTGCCCACCGTGGGCAAGGCCTGGCGCACCGCATCCAGCAGTGCGTCCATATCGTTGAAATGCCGGGCAACACCCCCCTGCCCGTCGCCATAGGCCGAAGCCGCGTGCACCGACTGCGCGCCCAGCGCAAACAGCAGGGGAATACCCGCCGTGTGGGCCAGCTCCCCGGCCTCGGCGTGGAACTGCGGCCCCTGGTCGCCCACCTCGCCCATGTCGCCCATCACCAGCAGCTGCGGGCCGGGTAGTTCGGCCAGCACCTCGATGGCGGCGCGCATGGAGTCGGGGTTGGCGTTGTAGGTGTCGTCCACCACCGCGATCTCGTGACCTGCCAGCGCCACGCTGAAGGCGCGCGAGCGGCCCTTGACCGGCGTAAAGTCGCGCAGCCCCTGCGCAATAGCGGCCAGCGGTGCGCCAGCGGCCAGCGCACAAGCGGTGGCGGCCAATGCGTTGGTCACGTTGTGGCGACCGGCAATGTGCAGACGCGTGGCGATCTCGCCCTGGGGCGTGGCCAGCGCCACGGCCCAGGCGCCGCGCTCCCAGGCGGCGCGCGCGCAGCGGACATCTCCGCCCTCGCCAAACGTGAACGTGCGGCGGCCCGGCTGCGCCAGCGCCAGCGAGTGCCACAGGGCCGTGTAGGCATCGCCCGCGGGGAACACCGCCACGCCATCGGCAGGCAGGCTGGCAAACACCGAGCCGTTCTCGCGCGCCACGGCCTCGACGGTGTGCATGAACTCGAGGTGCTCGCGCTGCGCGTTGTTGACCAGCGCCACCGTGGGCAGGGCCATGGCGGCGAGCTGGGAGATTTCACCCGGGTGGTTCATGCCCATCTCGATGACCGCCGCGCGGTGTGCGCTCGTGAGGCGCAGCAGCATCAGCGGCACGCCGATGTCGTTGTTGAAATTGCCCTGCGTGGCAAATGCGGCCTCGCCTTGCCAGGCGCGCAGGATGGACGCAATCATCTGCGTCACCGTGGTCTTGCCGTTACTGCCGGTCACACCAATCAGCGGCAGGCTGAACTGTGCGCGCCAGCCCGTGGCCAGCGCGCCCAGGGCGGCCAGGCTGTCGGGCACCTCGATGCCCGGCAGGCCCGCAGCGGCGAGGCCACCATGGGCGATGGCCGCTGCGGCGCCAGCGGCGCGTGCGTCGGCCAGGAAGGCGTTTGCATCAAAACGCTCGCCCTTGAGTGCCACAAACAGGTCGCCCGGCTGCAGGGTGCGCGTGTCGGTGTGTACGCGGGCCAGGGCCGTGGCGCCCTCGCCCACCAGGCGAGCGCCCGGGACATGCGGCTGCAGCAGCGCAAATGCCTGCGGCAGGGTCAGCATCGTGGCGGGGGCGGTGATCATGGGCGGGCTCCTCGGGCCTGCAGTGCGCTGAGCGCATGGGCCATGTCGGAGAACGGCTGGTGCACCCCCGCCGTCTCCTGGGTGTTTTCGTGGCCCTTGCCAGCAATCAACACCACATCGGCGGGAGCGGCGGAGGCAACGGCCAGGGCAATGGCGACGGCGCGGTCGGGCTCAGCCCGCACGGCGTTGCTGGCGATGGTGCCTTGCAGGATCTGGTGCAGGATGGCTGCGGGGTCTTCGCTGCGTGGGTTGTCGCTGGTCACGACCACCTGGTCAGCCTGCTTCTGGGCCACAGCCCCCATCAGCGGGCGCTTGGCCGCATCGCGGTCGCCACCGCAGCCAAACACGCACCACAGCTGCCCGCCACGCTCGGCAGCGATGGGGCGCAGGGCCTGCAGGGCTTTTTCCAGCGCATCGGGCGTGTGGGCGTAGTCCACGGCCACCAAGGGCTGGCCGCTCTGGTGGATCTGCTGCATGCGGCCGGGCACGGGCGAGAGCTGGGCACAGGCGTACAGCGCGTGTTCCAGCGGCACGCCCAGCGCGCGCAACCCGGCCAGCACGCCCAGAAGGTTGGAAACGTTGTACAGCCCGATCACGCGGGTCTGCAGCACATGCGCCTGCACGCCTTCGGCCACGGTAAAGCGCAGGCCACCATCGCCCATGCCAATGTCGCGCGCCACCAGGCGAGCGGGGCCGGCGATGGAAACGCTCCACAGATCAAGATTGCGACTGGCGAGTGTGGCGTACAACTCAGCCCCGCGCGTATCGTCGATATTGACCACAGCGGACTGCAGGCCCGGCCAGTCGAACAACATGCTCTTAGCCTGCCAGTAAGCGGCCATACCTGCGTGGTAGTCCAGGTGGTCCTGCGTGAAGTTGGTGAACAGCGCCACACGGATGCGGGTGCCCACCATCCGGTGCTCGGCCAGACCGATGGACGATGCCTCAATGGCGCAGGCGCCGCGGCCCGCATCGACGAACTGCCGGAACGCACGCTGCAGGCGGACAGGGTCTGGCGTGGTCATGCCGGTGCTGGCCAGCGCAGGGGGCGTTCCCACGCCCAAAGTACCCACTACCGCGCACCCATCATGCCCATAAAGCTCATTTTTTGATAGCACATTGAGTGCTTCAGCCAACCACCAGCTGGTGCTGGTCTTGCCGTTGGTGCCCGTCACGGCGAGCACATCCAGGCTCTGCGTGGGGTGCTCGAACCAGTCGGTGGCGATCAGGCCCGTTGCAGCCTTCAGGCCGTGCAGTGCGGCAACGGGCAGCCCAGCCAGCACAAATGCCTCGGCACCTTCGTGCTCCACCAGGCAGGCCACAGCCCCACGTGCGAGCGCGTCGCCGATGTGTGCACGGCCGTCGGTGGCAGCGCCGGGCCAGGCGATAAAACCATCGCCTGGGCGGATCTGGCGGCTGTCCGTCTGCAGTGTGCCTGTGACTCGCTCACGCAGCCAGGCCACGGCGTCGTGCACCGAGGCGAGCAGGGGCAAGGCCACCGTCACAGCGACTCCTCCACCGCATTGGCCACGATCTGCGGCTTGACGGCCATGTCGGGCTGCACGCCCATCATGCGCAGCGTCTGCTGCACTACTTCGCTGAACACAGGCGCGGCCACAGCACCGCCGTAATACACGCCGTTGCTGGGTTCATCGATCATCACGGCCACGACGATGCGGGGCTTGTCGATGGGCGCCATGCCGGTGAACCAGGCACGGTATTTGCCGACAGCGTAGCTCTTGCCCACCTGTTTGCGCGCCGTGCCCGACTTGCCACCCACTGAGTAACCCACGGTCTGCGCCTTTTGGCCGGTGCCGCCGGGACCTGCAGCCATCTGCAGCATCTTGCGCACCTGGTCGGCGGTGCGCTCGGAGAACACGGGCACACCCACGGCGGGCTGGTCGGACTTGAGCATGGTCGCGGGGATCACCCGCCCGCTGTTGGCAAACACGGTGTACGAACGCGCCATCTGGAACAGGCTGGCAGACAGGCCGTAGCCATAGGACATGGTGGCCTGCTCCACCGGGCGCCAGCTCTTGTAAGGGCGCAAGCGCCCGCTGACCGCGCCAGGGAAGTCGATTTGCGGCTTCTGGCCGAAACCTGCGGCCGAGAAGGTCTCCCACATCTCGCGCGCAGGCATCTGCATCGCGAGCTTGGTGGTACCCACGTTGCTGGATTTCTGGATAACGCCCTCCACCGTGAGCGCGCCATAGTTGTGCGTGTCCGAAATCGTGGAACCGGTGATGTTGATGCGGCCGGGCGCGGTGTCCACCACGGTTTCGGGTCGCACCCGGCCACTTTCAAGCGCCAAGCCGATGGTGATGGGCTTCATGGTTGAGCCCGGTTCGAAGGTGTCGGTGAGCGCGCGGTTGCGCAGCTGCTCGCCCGTGAGGTTCTGGCGCTTGTCGGGCACGTAGCTGGGGTAGTTGGCCAGCGCGAGCACTTCGCCCGTGTGGGCGTCCAGCACCACCACACTGCCCGCCTTGGCCTTGTGTGCCGTCACCTGGTCGCGCAGCTTCTGGTAGGCAAAAAACTGTACCTTGCTGTCGATGGACAGCTGCATGTTCTTGCCGTCCACCGGCTGGACCGTCTCGCCCACCCCTTCGACCACCCTACCCAAGCGGTCCTTGATCACACGGCGCGAGCCGGGCTTGCCGGCCAGGTCCTTGTTGAAGGCCAGCTCCATGCCTTCCTGGCCATGATCTTCCACGTTGGTGAAACCGACCACATGCGCGGCGGCCTCGCCCTCGGGGTACTGGCGCTTGTATTCCTTGCGCTGGTAGATGCCCTTGATATCGAGCTTGGCGATCTGCTGGCCCACATCCCAGTCCAACTGGCGCTTGACCCAGACAAAGGTCTTGTCCTCGTCTGCCAGCTTTTTCATCAGCTCGGCCTGGGGCATGTCGAGCAGCTTGGCCAGTTGCTTGAGCTTGGCACGCACTTCGGGCTTTTCCTGATCCACATCCTCGGGGATGGCCCAGATGCTGGCCGCTGGCACGCTGGATGCCAGGATCAAGCCATTGCGGTCGAGGATCTTGCCCCGATTGGCTGGCAACTCCAGCGTGCGAGCAAAACGCACCTCGCCCTGGCGCTGGAAGAAGTCGTTGCCAAACACCTGCACATAGGCCGCACGGGCGCCCAGGCCCACGAAGCCCAGTGCGATCATCGCCACGATGAACTTGCTGCGCCAAACCGGCGTCTTGCTGGCAAGCAGAGGGCTTGCTGTGTAGACCACGCTGCGGCTCATGGCTGCGCACTCCCGGGCTGCGCCGCCGCGCTGGCCGCGGCCACCGCGGCCCCAGACACGCCTTGCGGATCGGACACGTACTGCGTGATAGCCGGGGTGGCGGTGCGCATTTTCAGCTGGTCGCGAGCGATCTTCTCCACGCGCAGCGGAGTGGCCTGGGCGCGTTTTTCCACCTGCAGGCGCTGGTGCTCGGTTTCCAGGCGGCGCGCCTCGGCAATGGCTCGGTCCAGCTCTGTGAACAGGCGGCGCGACTCGTACTGGGTGTGCACCAGATAAATGGCACTGGCCAGCACGGCCACCAGCAGGACGAGGTTGAGCCTGGTCATTTATTCAGACCTCGGTGCGTTCGGCAACGCGCATGATCGCGCTGCGTGCGCGGGGGTTCGCCTCGATCTCGGCGACAGAGGGCTTGATGCGGTCCAGCGCCATGAGCTTCATCGCCTGCGGCTTGGCAAAAGGCGCACGGCGGTCGTACACCTCTTTGGAGTGTTTGGCGATGAACTGTTTGACGATGCGGTCTTCGAGCGAGTGGAAGCTGATCACCACCAGGCGCCCGCCCGGCTGCAGCACCGACAGGCTGGCCTCTAGCGCCTGTTGCAGCTCTTCAAGCTCGGCGTTGATGAAAATCCGAAGAGCTTGAAATGTGCGCGTTGCAGGGTTCTGGCCCGGCTCGCGGGTTTTGACCGCGCCAGCCACGAGATCGGCCAGTTCGGCGGTGGTTGCAAGAGGGCCCCGCTCTTCGCGCCGAGCAACAATCGCCTTTGCAATGGGGCCAGCAAACCGTTCTTCACCGTAGTCACGTATCACCTCCGCAATCTGACCGACTTCGGCCGTGGCCAACCAATCGGCCACGCTTTCGCCGCGCGTGGTGTCCATGCGCATATCCAGCGGGCCGTCAAAACGGAAACTGAAACCCCTCTCGGGGCTGTCGATCTGGGGCGAACTCACGCCCAGGTCCATCAATACGCCTGATGCGCTGGCAGGCGGCAAATCAGCAAGATGGCGAAAACCTTCGTGCCGAATGGAAAAACGCGCATCGGTGATGCGCGTTGCTTCGGCAATGGCTTCGAGGTCTTTGTCAAATGCGACAAGACGCCCTTGGGGGCCCAGCCGCAGCAGGATGCGCCGCGAATGCCCTCCCCGCCCGAAGGTGCCATCCACCCAGGTGCCTGCAGGCTCGGGCCCCGCGCCGCCCAGCAGGGCGTCCACGGCTTCATCAAGCAGAACGGTAGTGTGTTGCAAAGGAGTGGATGTCATGGTCAGAAGGAGAAGTCCTTGAAGACATCCGGCATCTCGCCCTGCATGGCCTTGGCCTCCTGCTCGTCGTAGGTGGCCTTGTCCCAGAGTTCGAAGTGGTTACCCATGCCCAGCAGCATGGTGTCCTTGGAAATACCGGCTGCCTCGCGCAGCTCGGGCGAAATCAGCACGCGACCCGTGGCGTCCATCTCCACATCCATGGCGTTGCCCAGAAAGATGCGCTTCCACCACTGGGCGGACATGGGCAGCTGGGCAATGCGCTCGCGGAATTTCTCCCACTCGGGACGGGGGAACACCATCAGGCAGCCGTGCGGGTGCTTGGTGATCGTGAGCTGGCCCGATGCCGTGGCCGCGAGCACGTCACGATGCCGGGTCGGCACGGACAGCCGACCCTTCGCATCGAGACTTAGCGACGAGGCACCTTGAAACACGGACAGATTCCCAGTTCGGTTTTGCGCCTCGCGGGTCCAGGAATGGACTTTGAGGGCACTTTTCACCACTTAATTGCACTTTTTTGCACTGTAGCAGGAAAAGCACACCGAACAAGAGGGCGTCCACCAAACTTTGGTAATGAAATCAACAACTTAGGCGCGAATTTGCAGCCAACAAAGCGCCAAAAGTTGTTGAAAAAGAAGAACTTACGGAAGCCTATGAAAGTGACCTCTCAAGGCCGGGCCGTATCGTCACAGGATGTAGCGCGACAGGTCTTCGTCCTGGCTCAGGGTCTGCAGGCGGGTGTCGACATAGGCAGCATCCACCGTGACGGTTTGTCCAGACAGGCGTGCTGCATCAAAACTGACCTCGTCAAGCAAGCGCTCCATGACGGTGGACAGTCGGCGTGCGCCAATGTTTTCGGTGCGCTCGTTCACGTCAAAGGCGATGTGTGCAAGGCGCGTAATCCCTTCGGGCACAAATTCCAGCGTGACCCCTTCGGTGGCCAGCAGCGCCTGGTACTGCTTGACCAACGATGCATGCGTCTGCGTGAGGATGGCCTCGAAGTCCTTCACCGACAGCGATTCCAGTTCCACACGGATCGGAAAACGCCCCTGCAGCTCCGGGATAAGGTCGCTGGGCTTGGACAGGTGGAACGCGCCCGAAGCAATGAACAGGATATGGTCCGTCTTGATCATGCCGTACTTGGTGGACACCGTCGTGCCCTCCACCAGCGGCAGCAGGTCGCGCTGCACCCCCTGGCGGGACACATCCGCCCCGCTGCTTTCCTGCCGCGCGGCCACCTTGTCGATCTCGTCGATGAAGACAATCCCGTTCTGCTCCGCGTTTGCCACCGCGCGGGTCTTGATCTCTTCCTCGTTCACGAGCTTGGCCGCCTCTTCGTCGGTGAGCAGCTTCAGCGCTTCCGCGATCTTGAGCTTGCGCGCGCGGCGCCGGTCCTGGCCCAGTTGGCTGAACATGCCGCGCAGCTGCTCGGTCATTTCTTCCATGCCTTGCGGGCCCATGATCTCCAGCGGCGCGCGGGCCTCGGCCACGTCGATCTCGATCTCCTTGTCGTTCAAGGAACCTTCACGCAGCTTCTTGCGGAACACCTGCCGGGCGGTGCTGTCGACCGCAGGCTCGGCGCCGGTGGCGGCACGGGCGGGCGGGATCAGCACGTCCAGGATGCGCTCCTCGGCGGCGTCTTCGGCGCGCATGCGCACCTTCTTCATCTCGGCCTCGCGCGTCTGCTTGACTGCCATCTCGGCCAGGTCGCGGATGATGGAGTCCACGTCCTTGCCGACATAACCCACCTCGGTGAACTTGGTGGCCTCCACCTTGATGAAAGGCGCATCGGCCAGCCGCGCCAGGCGCCGCGCGATCTCGGTCTTGCCCACGCCGGTGGGGCCGATCATGAGAATGTTCTTGGGCGTGATTTCCTGGCGCAGACTGCCTTCGACTTGCTGACGGCGCCAGCGGTTGCGCAACGCAATGGCCACGGCGCGCTTGGCGCTGGCCTGGCCCACGATGTGGTGGTCGAGTTCGGAAACGATTTCCTGGGGTGTCATGGAGGACATGCGGGGCCTGCCTTCAAATTCAAAGAAAAAATAGCCGTCTGCGCGCAATAGATAAGCGCCATTAGCTATCAAAATATGAGCAAACGAACCTTGCCGCCTTACAGCGTTTCGATGGTGTGGTTCATGTTGGTGTAGATGCAGAGTTCGCCCGCGATTTCGAGCGACTTCTTCACGATCTCCTGTGCGGACAGATCGGTGTTCACCAGCAGCGCCTTGGCGGCCGAATGCGCGTAGGCGCCGCCCGAACCGATCGCCACGATGCCCTGCTCAGGCTCCAGCACGTCGCCATTGCCCGTGATGATGAGTGAAGCGCTCGCGTCGGCCACGGCCAGCATGGCTTCGAGACGGCGCAGCACGCGGTCGGTGCGCCAATCCTTGGTGAGTTCGATGGCCGCGCGCGTCAGGTGGCCTTGGTGTTTTTCCAGTTTGGCTTCAAACCGCTCGAACAGCGTGAAGGCATCGGCCGTGGCGCCCGCAAAACCTGCCAGCACCTTGCCGTGGTGGAGCTTGCGCACCTTGCGCGCCGTGCCCTTGACCACGATGTTGCCCAACGTGACCTGGCCGTCGCCGCCAATGGCGACCTGGATGCCTGCGGGCGTCTGGCGGCGCACGCTAAGGATGGTGGTGCCGTGGAACACCGGGGTGTTTTGAGATGAGTCCATAGCAGCGGAAGATGGGGTCGCGGGCGCCACTTTCAAGCCAAAGTGGAACCACATGCCGTGAGCAAATCTACGCCACTGTCAGGCGACTCATGGTACTGGCGCTGCCCAGGCCAGCGCCCCCGCGCAAGGGCCGCCAAGCTACGGATGCGGCGCTTCGCTTACATGCAATGGGAGCGTCCCTCTCCCGCGTAGCGAGAGAGGGGGAAGGCGCGAAGCGACTCAGGGGGAGTCAGTTCTTGCGCGGAACCACCCAGGCGTGTTCGTTGATGCCAATCACGTTGAAGAAAATCGCCACCAGCCGCTGCAAGTTGTGGAACTGGACCACATGGCCATGCCCCTGTTGCTCAGCTGCCCAGTTGAGCACCGAACCCGCCGCCGCAAAATCCACGCGGATAAGCTTGTCGCAGGCAATGACCAGAGGCACACCGGGGCGCAGGAAGGCCTCGAACGGCTGCAGCAGCGGCGTGGCATCACCATCGATGTGACCACTGAGTTGCGCTACGGGCCCGGTCTCCAGCGGGGCGGGCGCGGACAGCTCGCCCAGGTCGGAGACCATGAAGTCGCTGTCGGCCGCCAGGGGCGCCGCACCGGAGGACACCCCTTCATTGTCGGAGTACCCGCAGCGTGGCGACACCCAGGACGGAGGCGAGACCTCATAAGTGACGCAGTAGTCCAACGCCACCAGCTCAAACTCATCGGGCTTGCCCATGAGCCGCATCATGGCCATGCGCAGGCGCCACCACTCGGGGCTGTTGGAACGGTCGCCTGACTGGGTCTTGGCCTCCAGCAGGGCGTTGAGTTTTTCTACCTCCGAGAACACCAGCTGGCCTTCGCGGTCGGACCACTGCGAGACCAAGTCAGCCAGCAGGGGCACCGCTGCCTCGTCGATGCCCGTCAGGCGCGACCAGGACAGCGTCCAGGGAGAAGCTGCGCGCGTCAGCGATGCCTGCAGGGCGGCTACCGAAGATACCGCCACGGTGGGAGGCGCATTCCAGCTGAAATCGCGGCGCATGCCGGGCACTGGCGAAGCGTCTGCAGCGGGCGCAGCCACTGCCACCATCCCCAGCAGCTCGGGGATGGAGTACCACAGGGGGGCCGAGCGGCTGTACTGGGCCGCAAAGTCAATGGCCAGTGCATCAAAACGATCGTGTTGCCCGGTGGCGCGGTACAGGTCAAAGAGCGTCATCCAGATCTCGAGCTGCTGCTCGGGATCGTCCTGCTGGTGCTGGGCGAGTACATCCAGCAATCCGGACTCTGCACCCGCATGGTCGCCGTTGGCAAACCGAATGGAGGCTTCTTCAAGGTCGGGTTCGTGCACGAATTCCTCCGGTTCGGATGCGGTCGCAGACGCTGCCGCAGTGGCCGCAGGGCTGAAGGATCCCTCGACGGGTTGCGGGTTGCCCGCGAGCATCTGCGCATCGATGCCACCAAACTTGCCAATGGCCATGCTGTCATCCGCAAACAATGGCTGGACAGCGGCTTGGTTGTCCAGCGGCGCGGGCAGGCTGCCGGGTGCAGTAGGGGCATAGGCCCTGGCATGGGCGGAGTCGGATGGTTCCGCCATGCTGGACGCAGGCATCACGCCTGGCTGGGTGGGAGCGTCGGTTCCTTGCTTGCTCTTCCACCACTGCTGCGACATCTGCGCCTCAATCTCGTCGATCTTCTTGAGCGTGACGGCACGCTCGTCGGGCGAGGCCATGCTGCTTTGAAAGAACGAGGGACGGCCGGCTGCATCTTCTACGCGCTGGCCTTGCAGCACTTCGCGCTGGCGCAGCTTGCGCAGCTGATCGAACTCTCGACGCCGCACGAAGTCGTTGCGGCGCTTGCGCTCAATCATCTCCTTGAGCATCTGCTTGCTGTACTGACTCTCCCGGTCGTCCTGGATGGAGTCCAGTTCCGTCCAGTTGACCGTGGGATTCTTCACGAACCGAACCACCTTCGATAGCAGGCCGCCGGGGGTGGTTTCTTCCTTGCTCATGGCTCAGGGTACAGGGGAGAGTGCGCAGCGATGATCGTCATCAGGCCGTGGGGCCCGATCAGTCTCCGAACATCTTCTGCTTGAGTTCGCGACGCTGCTGCGCTTCCAGCGACAGGGTGGCCGTGGGGCGGGCGATCAGGCGGCCCGTACCGATGGGCTCGCCGGTCTCGTCGCAGTAGCCGTAGTCGCCTGCATCAATGCGGGCAATGGACTGTTCGATCTTCTTGAGCAGCTTGCGCTCGCGGTCGCGGGTGCGCAGCTCCAGAGCATGCTCTTCCTCGATCGTTGCGCGGTCCGCCGGGTCCGGCACCACCACGGTGTCTTCCCGAAGGTGTTCGGTGGTTTCTCCAGCGCTGTTGTGGATGTCCTGCTTGAGCTGAACGAGCTTGAGGCGGAAAAACGCCATTTGCTTGTCGTTCATGTACTCGCTGTCGGGCATGGCCATGACTTCAGCGTCGGTCAACTCGGCGGCGGACTTGGTTTTCCAGTTGTTCGCCAGCTTGGGGTCTTTTTTGGCAGCGGTGAAGGTCGGCTGCGCTTGCACGGTCGTGGGCATGGTATGTAAATAACTGGCTTTGGCAGCGGTGGAGGCCACTGCCTGTGCCATGGATGGTACGGTCAATTGGGCCAATCGGGAAGAAGGCCGGGTTGTGCGCACGGGTACCTGCAAGTCGACCGGTGCGGCAGGGCTGGGCGCCGGGGCTGCCACGGCAGCGCTGGCCACCTTGCCCACAACAGCTTTGGGTGCCGCTGCAGCTTTGGGCGCGGCCACAGCCACTTTGGCCACAGTGGCTTTAACGGTGGGCTTGGGCTCTGCCACGGGGGCTGCAGCGGCGGGCTTGGTTGCCTTCGTGGCCGCCTTGGGTTTGCTGGTGTCGGCTTTCACTTCCTGGTCTCCTCGCTGTACGGGCGGGCCCTTGGCCGCTCTCACGGCCGGGGACTGGTGGCAAGCCTTGGGTGGTTTTACCGGGGCGCGATTGTATCGACCTGGGCTGACGCAAACGAAAACGTTGCGGATACAACACAAATCGGGCCAACACAACGCCCCTGCACCGGCGAACAGGTCAGACCAGACTCTGCTCCAGTCCCTGCATAAAAATATCCTTGGGCAGGTCGATACCAATGAAGACCATCTTGCTCACCCTTGGTTCGCCTTCGGCCCACTGGGGGCCCAGGTCACTGCCCATGAGCTGGTGCACGCCCTGGAAGATCACCTTGCGCTCGGTGCCTTTCATATTAAGCACGCCTTTGTAACGCAGCATGCGCGGGCCATAAATATTGACAATCGCCCCGAGAAAGTCTTCGAGCTTGGCCGGATCGAACGGACGCTCAGAGCGGTAGACAAAACTCTTCACATCATCGTCATGGTGATGGTGGTGCCCATGGTCGTGGTCATGCTGGTGAGAAGGATGGCTGCAGTGCTCGCCATGTTCGTGGTCGTGATCATGGTGGTCGTGCCCGTGCTCTTCTTCCTTGAGAAAGTCAGGGTCGATGTCGAGCTTGGCGTTGAGGTTGAAGCCGCGCAGGTCCAGCACCTCCTTGAGCGGCACCTCGCCAAAATGCACGGCCTTGATGGGCGCGCGCGGGTTCATGTGCTTCAAGCGATGGATCAACGCATCGGTTGCCTCGGCGCTGACCAAGTCGGTCTTGGACAGGAATATCTGGTCGGCGAAGCCCACCTGGCGGCGCGCTTCCTGGCGGTCGTTGAGCTGCTGGGGCGCATGTTTGGCGTCCACCAGCGTGATGATGGAGTCGATGAGATAGGTCTCGGCGATTTCTTCATCCATGAAGAAGGTTTGCGCCACCGGGCCGGGGTCGGCCACGCCGGTGGTCTCAATCACGATGCGATCGAACTCCAGCAAATTCTTGCGCTTCTTGGCTGCCAGCAGCTGCAGCGTCTCGCGCAGGTCTTCACGGATAGTGCAGCAGATGCAGCCGTTGCTCATCTGCACGATCTGCTCCTTGGACTCGGTCACGAGGATGTCGTTGTCGATGTTTTCTTCGCCGAATTCGTTTTCGATCACAGCAATCTTCTGCCCATGGGCTTCGGAGAGCAGGCGCTTGAGCAGCGTCGTTTTGCCCGAGCCCAGGAAGCCGGTGAGGATGGTGACGGGGATCAGTGCCATAAATCTGTCTTTCAAGGGAGTCAAATACCTGCGCCGCGGTCGGCGTCGCAAGCCACAGAGCCCCGCACAAGGGGCGTATTTTCAGTGTACCGAGGCTGTCAAGCCCCTGCCGGGAGCTGAGGGGCTTACCCTTTGCGCATCACGACCAGGCCCTTGAGGTACTCCCCTTCCGGGAACTCCAGCGTCATCGGATGGTCGGGCGCGCCGCCCAGGCGCTCCATGATGTAGCCATCCACGCCCGCATCCGCCCCTGCCGAGGCCACGATCTTATGGAAGAGATCGGCGCTGATGCCGCCCGAGCATGAGAAGGTGAACAGCACGCCGCCGGGCGTGAGCAACTGCAGCGCGAGGCGGTTGATGTCCTTGTAGGCGCGCGCGGCGCGCTCGGCGTGCGCCGCCGTGGGGGCGAACTTTGGGGGGTCGAGGATGATTGCGTCAAAGCGCTGACCTTCCTTGAGGAACTGGCGCAGCGAGGCGTTCACGTCGGCATCGAGGAAGGTGGCCCGGTTCGGATCGAAACCGTTGAGCGCCACATGGGTCCGGGCGCGCTCAAGGGCCGGGCCTGAAGAATCGATAGACGTAACATGCCCATCGGCCACGACGCCTGCCGCGCGCATGCCCGCCAGCGCCGCCACGCTGAAGCCGCCGGTGTAGCAAAAGCAGTTGAGCACATGCTTGAAGCCCAAGCGCTGGGTGTAATCGGCAAACCTCTTGCGGCTGTCGCGCTGGTCCAGGTAGAAGCCGGTCTTGTGGCCCTCGGCGATGTTGAGGGTCAGGCGCCACTGGTGCTCGTTGATGGTGAGTTCGAGTGGTGGCCCTTCGCTGTCGCCCACCATGCCGATGGGCCCGCCGCGCAGCCAGCCCGTGGCGGGCTCCAGGCCTTCCAGCGCACGCACGCTGGCGTCCGAGCGCTCATACAGCTTGGTGAGGCCCGTCTCGCGCAGCAGCGCATCGGCAATCACGCCTTTCCAGCGCTCAGTGCCTGCACTGGTGAACTGCGCCACCAGCGTGTCGCCATAACGGTCCACGATGAGCCCAGGCAGGCCATCGGACTCGCCATGCACCAGACGCACGCCATCGCTTTGCACGTCGAATCGGGCTCTAGCGATTATGGAACGTGCGCAAGAAGCTATAAAAAACGGAGCATCAATGCGCTGCGCCTCGTCAAAACTCCACACCCGCGCGCGGATGCGCGAGCTGGGGCTGTAGGCAGCCCAGGCCAGAAACTGGCCCTCGTGCGACTCTACACGCACAGTCTCGCCGCTGTCGCCGCCGCCTTTGGCGATAGCCGATTCAAAGATCCAGGGGTGGCGGCGCAAGAGCGAGCGCTCTTTGCCTGGGCGAAGGCGAAGGGTTTTCATACCCGGATTGTGCAGGCTGGCCAACACCCGCGCATGCGCAACGACCTCGCAATGCTCAAACACCCCGTGTCATATCGCACCCACACAAGCACCGCCCTGCAAAAATTGCATATTTGACAAATATGATTACAAAAAACTAGAATTGATCAAAATATCATTTTTATCAAGGAATGCGATGCCCGAACCCACCCTAACCGCTTCTTCCCGGACCGCATCGCCACAGCAAGGTCTGACCAAGCCGCTGACGGACATCCGCGAGTTCCTGGCCTTCAAGATCGGAAACGAGGAATACGGCGTGGACATCCTGCGGGTTCAAGAGATCCGTTCTTACGACAAGCCCACCACCATTGCCAACGCGTCCGCAGATATCAAAGGTGTAGTCAACCTGCGCGGCGTGATCGTGCCCATCATCGACCTGCGCCTGAAGCTGGGCCTTGCCACCGTGAAATACGACCACCTGACAGTGGTCATCGTGCTCAACATTGGCCAGCGCGTGGTGGGAGTGGTGGTGGACGGCGTCTCAGACGTGCTGACGCTGGAGCGCGAGCAATTGCGCCCCGTGCCCGCACTGGACACCGACCTGGATCTCGACCACTTCCTCGCGATCGGGACGGTGGGCTCCCGGATGCTGATCCTTCTCGACATCGAGCAGCTTCTCGCCTCGGCACAAGTTATACCGGCCCCCGTTCAGTAACGGCACCCACCTCAGTCCACTCGATAGACATTCCGCTTCTCTGCAAATGCACCAAGACAAGGTACGCCATGAACATCCTCCGCACCATCGGTATCGGCACCCGCCTTTACTTCCTCTCGTTCACACTCATCATCGGGCTGGGCACTGTCGCATTCGTGGCGTGGTTGCTCCTGTCCGAAATCAAGGCGCTAACCGGGAAGGTGCGTGATGAAGTGATCCCGCAGCAGCAGCGACTGGCCTCCATGGAGCTGAACGTGACGCGCGCGTCGCTCCAGCTTCGGCACGCGCTGCTGGTGGGCACCCCGTCAGACCTGAGCGCCACGCTTGCAGACATTGAGGACAAGCGCAAGCTCATCGGCTCCGCACAGCAAGCTCTTGGCACGGCAGCGCTCTCGCTCAAGGAAAAAGAGGAGTTTTCCACCTTGTCCAAAGCACTGGAGTATTTCTGGCAAGTGGCTGGGCAGAACGCCCAACTGATCACGCAAGGGCAAAAGGAGCAAGCATTCGAGTTCCTGGTAAACCAGACGATTCCGGCACGCAACACAGTGCTGCAACAACTGGCCAGCCAAAAACAGTTCCAAAACGAGTTCCTCGAGGAAAACGTCTCCGTTGTGCAAGCAGACGCAAGCAAAACGCTGCAGGTACTTTTGAGCTGCATCATTGCAGTGGCCGTGGGATTGCTGCTGTTTTCTTGGCATATCGCCAGCGTATTGAAACGCCGCGTGGTGACGGCCCGCGCGATCACGGAGCGAGTGCGCGATGGCGACCTGACTGCCGACATCCAAGACCACGCGAAAGACGAGTTCAGCCCGTTGCTGGCAGCCCTGGCAACCATGCAGGCCTCCCTCGCTCAGGTGGTTGAGCGGGTTCGCCAAGGCTCTGAAAGCGTGGCCAATGCGAGCGCCGAAATTTCCTCGGGCAACAGCGACCTATCCACCCGAACGGAAAGACAAGCCAGCGCGTTGGAAGAAACCGCAGCATCCATGGAAGAACTCAATTCCACGGTGCGACAGAATTCAGAAAATGCGCGGCAGGCCAACCAGCTGGCACAGAGTGCATCGACCGTTGCCAGCCGAGGCGGCGATGTGGTGTCCGATGTCGTGAGAACGATGCAGGACATCAATGACAGCTCGCAAAAGATATCCGAAATCATTGGGGTGATCGATGGGATTGCTTTCCAGACGAACATTCTTGCGCTGAATGCGGCAGTGGAAGCCGCCCGTGCCGGTGAGCAAGGCCGTGGATTCGCAGTGGTCGCCAGCGAGGTCCGCAGCCTGGCAGGCCGCTCGGCAGAGGCAGCACGCGAAATCAAGGCGCTGATCGGTGCCAGCGTAGAGCGCGTGGAAGCAGGCACCGCCCTGGTAGACCGTGCCGGGCAGACCATGAACGAGGTGGTCGCCTCCATCCGCCGCGTCACCGACATCATGGGCGAAATCACCGCAGCCAGTAGCGAGCAAAGCCAGGGCGTGGACCAGATCAACGAGGCCGTCACCCAGATGGACCAAGCCACTCAGCAGAACGCCGCCCTTGTCGAAGAGATGGCCGCCGCCGCTGCCAGCCTCAACCACCAGGCCGCAGAGCTGGTGGACACCGTGGCCACCTTCAAGCTGCCCGAGGTGCATGCACACCGCGCCGCCCTGCCCCATCAGCCTGCCCGCAGCCCCCTGCCGGGCCATGGCCAGGTGAGTATCGCTGCGGGCTGACGGCAATCCGCTGGGTGTGCAGCCGCGCTGCGCGCGGGTCGCCTCTGCGCTGCAGCAGGTGGCCGGCAAGCAAGTGGCTCCATATGTCCGCACAGCAAGGCGACATAGGCCCTGAGCGCGCTCTGGCCATCGGCGCAATCGGCCAGCGCATGTCGATCCTGCTCGGTGTCGAAAAATTTCTTGCCAATTCTGCACGGAGTGATACACATGCCGTCTGTCACTGAGTCGCTGCACAACCTGCAAGGAACTGCACACCATGAACTTCAACGACCTGAAGATTTCTACCCGGCTCACGCTGGGCTTTGGTCTGATGGGTCTGCTCATTGGCATCATGGGCACCATGTCCATGGGGCTGGCCCACCGCGCGGATACAGCCTTCCACTCCATCATTGACGACCGTTTTCCCAAGGTATTGAACCTGCATGTAACCAAGGAGGATGTGACGGCCGTGGAGCTGGCACTCACGCAGATGCTGCTGGATACCCGCCCCGAGAGCATCCAACGCCACCAGGCCACGGTCAACCGCAAGCGCAAAGAGATCACACAGCTCCTCGATACCCTGGGCCAGCAGATCACCTCGCCCCAAGGCAAAACCGTGGCGCTGGCGCCCCCCGACCGTGCAGAGACCCTGGCGCTCACTCAGCACACCCCACGGGCCAAGCAGCAGCGCACCGCGGCTCGGCCGATGGTGGGCAACCACAACAACCCACGCCCTGCCCAGGGCCACCGGACCCGCATCACCACCGCCCCGCAGCCCGCCACCTACGCGATGGCACCTGCAGGCGGGGGTGAAGCAAATTGGGAGAGTTTCTGACGCGTCACAAACGCGGCATGCACCCAGCCCCACAGTTGGGTGACGGTCTTTTTACCAAGCAGGGCGTTCACCATGAACTTCAAACAGCTGAAAGTTTCAACCCGCCTGTCGCTGCTGCTCGCAGCACTGTGCCTGCTCACCATAGCCATTGGCAGCGTCGGCCTGACAGGCATGCAGCGCGCCAATGCAGGCTTGAATACCGTATACCAGGACCGGGTGGTCCCCCTCAAGCAGATCAAGCTGGTGTCAGACGCCTACGCCGTGAACGTAGTGGACACTGCGCACAAAGTGCGGGACGGAGCCCTCACGCACCAGCAGGGGCTCGATTCCATCGCCCGGGCCAAAAAGGAAATCAGCGAGAACTGGAGCGCCTACCTGGCCACCGAACTGGTGGCCGACGAGGTGCGGCTGGCCGCGCAGTTCAAAACGTTGCAACCTCAGGCCGATGGTGCCGTGCGCACCCTGGAGGAACTGATTGCACGCAAGGACCTGCCAGGACTCACCGCCTATGCAGCCAAGGAGATGTACCCCGCACTCGACCCCTTGCAAGACGTGCTGGGCGCGCTGGTGCAGGTGCAGCTGGATACAGCCCGCAAGGAATACGACCAAGCCGTGGTGTCCTATGTCAACACCCGGCTGTTTGTGGCTCTGGCAATTGCAGGCGGCGTGTTGTTTGCACTGGGTTTTGGAACCCTGGTGGCTCGCAGCATCGTCGGTGAGCTGGGCACCGAGCCCGGCACCGCCGCCGCGCTGGCGCGCAGCGTGGCCCATGGCGACCTCACGGTGGCCATCCACCTCAAGCCCGGTGACACGACCAGCCTGATGGCACAGCTCAAGCGCATGCAGGACAGCCTGGTGGCGATGGTGGCCATGGTGCACCAGAGTTCGGTCAACGTAGCCAGTGCGTCCGAGCAGATTGCCCAGGGCAACAACAGCCTGTCGTCTCGCACCGAAGAACAGGCCAGCGCGCTTGAGGAAACCGCTGCGTCGATGGAACAGCTCAATGCGACCGTGCGGCAGAACGCCGACAGCTCGCTCCAGGCTAACCAGCTCGCACGCAGCGCCACCACCATTGCCATGCAGGGCGGTGAGGTCGTGGCTGACGTGGTGCGCACCATGAAGGACATCAACGACAGCAGCAGCAAGATCACCGAGATCATCGGCGTGATCGACTCCATCGCCTTTCAGACCAACATCCTGGCACTCAATGCCGCTGTTGAAGCCGCCCGGGCCGGCGAGCAAGGCCAGGGCTTTGCCGTAGTGGCCACCGAGGTGCGTGTGCTGGCCAGCCGCTCTGCCGCAGCCTCGCGCGAGATCAAGAGCCTGATCGGCGCCAGCGTAGAGCGCGTGGAAGCAGGTACCGCCCTGGTAGACCGTGCCGGGCAGACCATGAACGAGGTGGTCGCCTCCATCCGCCGCGTCACCGACATCATGGGCGAGATCAGCGCTGCCAGCACCGAGCAGAGCGAGGGCATGGATCAGATCAGTGAGGCCGTCACCCAGATGGACCAGGCCACCCAGCAGAATGCCGCCCTGGTCGAAGAGATGGCCGCCGCCGCTGCCAGCCTCAACCACCAGGCCGGAGAGCTGGTGGACACCGTGGCCACCTTCAAGCTGCCCGAGGTGCATGCACACCGCGCCGCCCTGCCCCACCAGCCTGCCCGCCACCCCCTGCTGGAACACGGCCAGAGCACCATCGCTGCGGCCTGATGCTTGTCGCGGGGCGGACCGCAAACGGCCTCAGTCGCCTGAATTTTTCCTGCGCGCGCGGGGATGGGCTGCGTCGTACACCTTGGCAAGATGCTGGAAGTCGAGCCGTGTATAGACCTGCGTGGTGGTGATGTTGGCGTGGCCCAGCAGCTCTTGTACGGCGCGCAGGTCGCCGCTGCTTTGCAGCAGGTGGCTGGCAAACGAGTGGCGCAACATATGCGGGTGCACGGGCGTGGTCAGCCCGGCCTGCTGGCTGCGCTGGCGCAGGCGCAGCCAGATGGACTGCGCCGTAAGCCGTGCACCCCGCTGGCCCACGAACAGCGCGGCATCCAGCCGCGCCGCGCCATCACCGCCAAACGGCGTGGCGCGGATGGCCAGCCAGGCCTGCAGCGCTGCAATGGCAGCTGCGCCTACCGGCACGCTGCGGCGCTTGCTGCCCTTGCCAAACACATGGGCCTCGCCCGCCTGCAGATCGACCCAGCCGCGCCCCAGGCGATGGGTGTCGGCGTTCGCAACAGCATCCAGCCCTGCCAGCTCGCCCACGCGCAAGCCGCAGCCATACAGCAGCTCGACCATGGCGGCATCGCGCGCCTCCAGCCAGGGGTCGGCGCCAGTGTTGTCGAATTCGGCCAGCCGCACGGCATCGTCCACGCCCAGCGCCTTGGGCAGGGGCTTGGGCGCCTTGGGGGCGCGCACATCCTGCACCGGGTTGTGCGCAATCAGCCCCTGCCGTCCGGCCCAGGTGAAGAACCCACGCCAGCCCGAGAGGATGAGCGCAATGCCGCGCCCGCTGCGCCCCGCGCTGTGCATCTGCGCCACAAAGCGGCGGATGTGGGCGCTGGTGAGCTGCAGCAGCGGCACGTTCACGCCCGCTGCGAACTGCGCCAACCTCTCCAGGTCCAGGGTGTAGAGCGTGAGCGTGCGCGCGGCCAGCCGCTTTTCTACGCGCACATGCTCCAGATAGCGCAGGACCTGCGGGTCTGCGGGGGTTTGCGTGGGCCGCGCGTCGGGCATGGAGCACTACCCCAGCAACTGGCGCGCCCCAAGGTCTGCACCACCGCGGAACCGGCTTCGCCGGGCCAGGGGTGGCGTCCCCCCGCAGGGGGGAAGCGGCGCAGCCGCACAGGGGGGCATCATTTCAAGCGCAGCAGCGCAGCGCTGGCCAGCTCGGCCATGCGCGACAGGAAGTCGGTGCCCATGGTGGCATCAAACCGCTGCGGGTCGTGCGAGCCCAGCACCAGCAGGCCAAACGCAGGCGTGGCGCTGTCGATGGCGCCCGCGCGCAGTGGCAGCAGGGCCAGCGACTGGGCCGGCTCGCCCGCCTCAGCTGCCAGCCAGCCCGCAGGCTCAAAGCCCAGGTTGGGGCCGCAGAACGGCATGGTCAGCGACGAGGCAAACGCGCGCGCGTCTTCGCTGGCGCCCTGGGTGAAATCGGCGTCGATGTACGGTGCAGCCACTTCCCACACACGCACCGCCGCCTGGGGCACGTCGAACAATGTGCGAACACCCTCGACCACGGCCTGCGGCAGGTCGAACGGGTCGCGCACCTGCAGCAAGCTGCCGGTCCACTGGTGCACCTTGTGGGCAATGGCCGCGTTTTCGGTGCTGTTGCGCACCATTTCCATGATGCGCTGCTCCAGGCCCTTGATCTTCTCGCGCAGCATCTCGGCCTGGCGCTCCTGCAGGCTCACGGCGCGCGCGCCGTGGGGGCTGGTGATCTGCACGCTGGCCAACACCTCGGCATGCCGCTCGAAGAAGCCAGGGGTGTTCGTCAAAAACTGGGCGATGTCGTCTTCGGTGATCGGTGGGATGTGGGAGGTCGTCATACGAGGGAGTCAGGGATGTCGATCTGGCCTTCGAACACCGTGGTGGCGGGGCCGGTCATGAAAACGGAGTCGGCCTCCTGGCCGCTCCAGGCAATGGTGAGGCGACCGCCGCGCGTATCCACATGCACCTCGGAGTCGAGCAGACCCAGACGGATGCCCGCCGACACCGCCGCGCAGGCGCCGGTGCCACAGGCCAGGGTCTCGCCCACGCCGCGTTCGAACACACGCAGGCGCACATGGGTGCGGTCCACAATCTGCAGATAGCCCGCATTCACCCGCTGGGGAAAGCGCGCGTGGCTTTCGATGAGGGGGCCGGTTTCTTGCACGGGCGCAGTGTCCACGTTGTCCACCAGCTGTACGGCATGGGGATTGCCCATGGACACAACAGCTACCAAAACGATAGCTGAAAACGCTTTACCATCAGGCGGCAACGGCCACTTTTGCCCTAAACCTTGCGCCACGGGCACCAGGCCGGACGCATCAAAAGGCACCTTGGCGGGATCGAACTCAGGGCGGCCCATGTCCACCGTGACACGGCCGTCGGCCGTCAGGCGCGGGGCAATCACGCCGCTTTGGGTTTGCACACGGATCTGGTCCTTGTCCGTGAGGCCCTTGTCGTGCACAAAGCGCGCAAAGCAACGCGCGCCGTTGCCACACTGCTCCACCTCGCCGCCATCGGCGTTGTGGATCACGTATTCAAAGTCGATGCCTTCGCCCGGCGATGGCCGCACGGTGAGAATCTGGTCGGCACCCACGCCAAAGTGGCGGTCGGCCAGAAAGCGGTACTGCGCCGCAGACAGCCCCAGACGGCCCTGGGTTTCGTCGAGCACCACAAAATCGTTGCCCGCGCCTTGCATTTTGGTAAAGCGAATCTGCATGGGAAGGGATTATGGCCCCGGCCCTGCGTTCCACCGGGAGCGGGCGTAGGCTTCGCAACCTCCGTTCAACCTCCGTTCAACCTCTAGAGATCCTCGCATGACCGATCTTTCCGCTTTTGCCATCACCCGCAAGTGGCCTGCCCAGCACCCCGACCGCATCCAGCTGTATTCGCTGCCAACGCCCAACGGCGTGAAGGTGTCGATTGCCCTCGAAGAACTGGGCCTGCCCTACGAGCCCCACTTGGTGAGCTTTGAGACCAACGACCAGACCTCGCCCGAGTTCCTGTCGCTCAACCCCAACAACAAGATCCCGGCCATCCTCGATCCGAACGGCCCGGACGGCAAGCCGCTGGCACTGTTCGAGTCCGGCGCCATCCTGGTGTACCTGGCCAGCAAGGCCGGCCAGCTGCTGCCGCAGAACACCACCGGGCGCTATGAAACCCTGCAGTGGGTGATGTGGCAGATGGGCGGCGTGGGGCCCATGTTTGGCCAGCTCGGGTTCTTCCACAAGTTTGCGGGCAAGGACTATGAAGACAAACGCCCACGCGACCGCTATGTGGCCGAGTCCAAGCGTCTGCTGGGCGTGCTGGACCAGCGCCTGGCGGACCGCCAGTGGGTGATGGGCGACCAGTACACCATCGCCGACATCGCCATCCTGCCCTGGGTGCGCAACCTGGTGGGCTTTTATGGCGCGGGCGAGCTGGTGGAGTTCGACCAGTTCAAGGCGGTGCAGCGGGTGCTCGCCGCCTTTGCGGCGCGCCCGGCCGTGGCCCGGGGGCTGGCAATCCCTGCGCGCGGCTGACGCAGCGGGGCAGCCGGACAGACAAGCGGGCACCGGGCCTCGATAATGGCCCGATGCCCCGCTCCAACCAACAGCTCCACCCCTTTCGCGAACCCGTCGCCACCCGCGCAGCCGCCACGGTGTTGCTGCTGCGCGATGCGCCAGGCAACGCAGGAGGCATTGAAGTCCTGATGACCCGGCGCTCGGCCACCGCCAGCTTTGCGCCCGGTGCCTATGTGTTCCCCGGCGGCGGCATCGATGCCCTGGATGCCACACCGCCAACCCACGCCGCCGCAGACCGCCGCCCCACGCAAAGCGACCAGCACCTGACCCAGGCCATCGCGGCCATCCGCGAGAGTTTTGAAGAGCTGGGCGTGCTGCTGGCCCGCCACGCCGACGGCCCGCGCCAGGGGCAGATGGCCGACGCGCAGGACATCGCCGCCATCGACCGCCACCAGCCCTTTGCAGCGCAATGCGCCGCACGCGGGCTGCGGCTGGCGGCCGACGGCGTGTTTTTGCTCGCGCACTGGATCACCGACCGCGACCTGCCGCGCCGCTTTGATGTGCCCTTCCTCGTCGCCCGCATGCCCGAAGGCCAGGAGCCCGTGGCCGACGAGGCCGAGCAGTTCGAGCCCGTGTGGGTGCGCCCGGCCGACGCGCTGGCGCGGCACGAGGCGGGGCAGTTCTTCATGATCTTTCCGACCATCCGCACCCTGCAGCGGCTGGCCGGGTTTGGCAGCACGCAGGCGGTGTTCGATGCGCTGAAAAGCGAAGCGCCACTGTGGACCAGCTGCCCCCGCGCGGGCACGCTGGCGGGCAAGGAAGCCCGCTACATGGAGGGCGACATGCCCTACGGCGAGCTGGCCCTGGTGTGCCCCGACGGCCAGATCGTGCACCCGCTGGACTGGCAGACCGAGCGCCCCGTACCCCTGCTGCGCAACGTGCAGCGCCTGACCGCCCCCAACCCCGGCGTGATGACCGGCCCCGGCACCAACAGCTACCTGGTGGGCGACCCCGCCACGGGCTTCATCGCCATCGACCCCGGCCCGGCGGACCCCGAGCACCTCGACAAACTCTGGCGCGCTGCGGGCGGCGACATCCGCATGATTGTGTGCACCCACTCGCACCCCGACCACTCGCCAGGCGCCGCGCCGCTGCAGGC
>NZ_QAIH01000066.1 GCF_003060895.1 Acidovorax sp. HMWF029
GAACGTGGTGCTGCTGGCCGCCGACACGCGCCGCGCCTGGCTGCGCGCCGTGGCGGCCGAACAGGTGGCCGCCACGCACGGCCGCATGGTGGAAGCCGCCGAGGCCGGTGCCGAACTGGCCCGCCGCATGGTGCAGGTGGGCAACTGGAGCCGCCTGCAACAGGCCCGCGAGCAGGCCACGCTGCACGAGGCCCGCAGCCAACACGCCCGCGCCCGCCTGGCAGCCGCCACCGCGCGCGAGGAACTCCACCGCCGCATGGGCCTGTGGGGCGTGCAAACGCAGTACCGGTTGGCTGCCCAGTTGCCACCGCTGCCCACCAGCGCCCAGCCTGCAGACAGCATCGAAGCCACCGCGCTGCGCGAGCGCCTGGATGTGCAAGCGGCACGCCGCCAGCTCGACACCCAGGCCACCCGCCAGGGCTGGAGCCGCGCAGGCGCTGTGTTTGGCGACATCGGTCTGGCCTACAGCCGCAATACCAGCACCGAACGCGACACGGGGCACACCGATGTGAAGCGAGGCTGGGAGCTAGAGCTGCCCCTGCCCCTGTTCGACTGGGGCGGCGCCGCAAGCACACGCGCGCAGGCCGAGGTAGAACAAAGTGCCGCTCAACTGCAGGACACCGCCGTGCGCGCCCGCAGCGAGGTGCGCAGCGCCTGGCTCACCTACCGCACCGCCCTGGACCTGGCGCGCCAGCAGCAGGCCGAGGTCGTGCCCCTGCGCCAGTTCATCAGCGACGAAACCACCCTGCGCTACAACGGCATGCTGGCCAGCGTGTGGGACATGCTGACCGAAGCGCGCAACAGCACGCAGGCCGTGGCCAATGCCATCGAAGCGCAGCGCGACTTCTGGCTGGCCGAGACAGACCTGCAACTTGCACTCACCGGCACGTCACCTGGCACATCGCCTGGCGCCCTGCAGGGCCTCACCTCCAGCGCCGCCGCCTCCACCACCCCACAAGGCCACTGAACCATGAACCGCCGCAATTTCTTCTCCGGCGCCGCCACGGCAGTGGCCGCAGCCTCCGTCAGCCGCGTAGCCCTGGCCGCACTGCCCGAGCCTGCGATGCAATCCAGCGCCGACACCGCGCCGCCGCTGCACCCGCCCACGGGCCGGCCTTACCACCCCGTGGTCACCCTGAATGGCTGGACCGCCCCCTGGCGCATGAACGCAGGCGTCAAGGAGTTCCACCTGGTGGCCGAGCCGGTGGTGCGCGAGGTGGCGCCCGGCTTCATGGTCAACATGTGGGGCTACAACGGCCAAAGCCCCGGCCCCACCATCGAGGTGGTCGAGGGTGATCGCGTGCGCATCTTCGTCACCAACCGCCTGCCCGAGCACACGACCATCCATTGGCACGGCCAGCGCCTGCCCAATGGCATGGACGGCGTGGGCGGGCTCAACCAGCCGGGCATCGCACCCGGCAAGACCTTCGTCTACGAGTTCACGGCGCGCCGCCCGGGCACCTTCATGTACCACCCGCATGCCGACGAGATGGTGCAGATGGCGATGGGCATGATGGGTCTGTGGATCACCCACCCGAAGGCCGCGCACCCGCACATCTCCAAGGTGCAGCGCGACTACGCCTTCTTGCTCAACGCCTTCGATGTGGAGCCCGGCAGCATGACCCCCAAGGTCAACACCATGCTGGACCACAACATCTGGTGCTGGAACAGCCGCGTTTTCCCCGCCATCAGCCCGCTGGTGGCGCGCCAGGGCGAGCGTGTGCGCATCCGCGTAGGCAACCTCACCATGACCAACCACCCCATCCACATCCACGGCCATGAGTTCGAGGTGACCGGCACCGATGGCGGCCCTGTGCCCAAAAGCGCGCGCTGGCCCGAGGTGACCACCGACGTGGCCGTGGGCCAGATGCGGCAGATCGAGCTGATTGCCGACGAACCCGGCGACTGGGCCCTGCACTGCCACAAGAGCCACCACACCATGGGCGCCATGGGGCACGACGTGCCCACCATGATCGGCGTGGACCACCGGGGCCTGGTCGGCAAGATCCAGAAGATCGTGCCCGACTACATGGTGATGGGCGAGCGCGGCATGGCCGACATGGGTGCCATGGAGATGCCGCTGCCAGACAACACCTTCCCCATGATGACCGGCACCGGCCCCTATGGCCCGCTGGAGATGGGCGGCATGTTCACCACCTTCAAGGTGCGCGCGGGGCTGGCGGCAGGCGACTACCGCGACCCCGGCGACTACCCCCAGCCAGCGGGCACGCAAGCCTACGAATGGCAGGGCGCACCGGCCAGCACACCCCGCCCCGCGCGCACCACCACGCCAGGCACCGCCCCCGGCGCGGCCAGCGCCCGCAAACCCGCCGCCAGCGGTCACCAACACTGAGACTGGACACACCATGGACACTATTAAATTGATAGCTATTTGCGCTTTACTAGCGGGCGGAAACGCCTCTTTTAGTCATGAAAACATGCCCCATCACAACCGCAATGCCCCGGTGGTGAAGGAACAAAAGCCATGGGGCATAGCAGGCGACACCCAGGCCGTGGCCCGCACCATCACCATCCGCATGACGGACAACATGCGCTTCACGCCCCGCCACATCGAAGTGCGTGAGGGCGAGACCGTGCGGCTGCGCGCAGAGAACAAGGGCCAGGTGCTGCACGAGATCGTGATCGGCACCAAGGCCGAGCTGGACGCGCACGCCGAGATGATGGTCAAGCACCCCGGCATGGAACACGACGAGCCCTACATGGCCCATGTGGGCGCGGGCAAGAAGGGCGACATCGTGTGGCAGTTCAACCGCGCGGGCCAGTTCGACTTTGCCTGCCTGATCGCGGGCCACTACCAGGCGGGCATGACGGGCACCATCACCGTGCTGCCGCGCAAGCCATGAGCCGCAACCCGACTTTTTGGAGCCCCATCATGACGCAACCCTCAGCCTACCGCGCCCAGCCCAGCCGCCGCCAATGGCTTGCCACCGCCCTGCCCCTCGCAGGCGCGGGCCTGGCCATCGCCCTGCTGCCCACCGCCACACGGGCAGCAACGCCCACGCCCGTCGAGGTCTGGAAAGACCCGAACTGCGGGTGCTGCCAGGACTGGGTGGACCACATGCAGGCCAACGGCTTTGCCGTGAAAGTGCACGACACCGGCAACAACGCGGTGCGCGCCCGCCTGGGCCTGCATCAAAAGCTGGGGTCGTGCCACACCGCGCTGGTGGGCGGCTACCTGATTGAAGGCCATGTGCCCGCCAGTGACGTGCGCAAGCTGCTGCAGCAAAAGCCCAAGGCGCTGGGCCTGGCGGTGCCCGGCATGCCTGTGGGCTCGCCGGGCATGGACGGCGCCGTGTATGGCGACCGGCGCGACCCCTACGACGTGCTGCTGGTGGCCCACGACGGCAGCACCCGCGTGTTCAACAGCTACAACAAGAAGGCATCGACATGAAGAAGGCGTTCCTCTCTATCCCGCTGGCGGCCAGCCTGGTCCTGCTGGCCGCAGGGCCCGCACTGGCGCAAGCCCCAGCCGCAACGGCGTCGGACAGCCACAGCAGCCACCATGCCGCCCCACCCACACCGCAGGGCACGGAGCTGAGCGAAGGCGAAATCACCCGCTGGGACCCGCGCACCCTGCGCGTCACACTGAAGCACGGCGAGATCAAGAACCTGGAGATGCCGCCCATGACCATGGTGTTTCGCGTGGCGGACGCCAGTGTGGTGGGCGACTTGAAGCCGGGAGACAAGGTGCGCTTTCGGGCCGAACATGTCAGCGGTGCCTACCACGTCCAGCGGATCGAGAAAGCGCCCTGAAGCGCTCCACGCGCCGCACTGGGGCGGTGATGCTTCGCAAGTGCCGCACGGCGCCTGGGCTCCATAATCCACGGCCATGAGTTCCTCCATCACACTGGCTGGCAACGCTGGCAGCATCACCCGCGTGGCCGGCATCGAGGTCGGCCACTTCACCGAAACCCGCCGCCCCACGGGCTGCACCGTCATCATCACCCGCGAAGGCGCCGTGGCCGGCGTGGATGTGCGCGGCGCCGCGCCCGGCACGCGCGAGACGGACCTGCTCCACCCCTCCAACCTGGTGGACCAGGTACACGCCATCATGCTGGCTGGCGGCAGCGCCTGGGGGCTGGACGCTGCCACTGGCGCCGTGCGCTGGCTGGAAGAGCGCAACATCGGCTTCGACGTGGCCGTGGGCCGCCTGCCCATCGTGCCTGCCGCCGTGCTGTTTGACTTGCTGGTGGGCGACATGCGCGTGCGCCCCGATGCCGCTGCGGGCTATGCCGCGTGCAATGCAGCATCCACCGCCGACCCGGCCGAAGGCAATGTGGGCGCAGGCACGGGTGCAGCGCTGGGCAAGATCTTCGGCATCCAGCGGGCTATGAAGGGCGGCATCGGCACCGCGTCCGTCACCGTGGACGGCGTCACGGTGGGCGCCCTCATCGCCTGCAACGCGCTGGGCGATGTGATCGACCCCGACACCGCGCAAGTGATCGCCGGGGCCCGCACCGACGACGGCCTGCGCCTGCGCGATACGCGCCGCGCCCTGCTGCGCGGCGACCCGCCCCAGCCCCTGCTTGCAGGTACCAACACCACCATCGGCGTGGTCGCCACCGATGCCGTCATCACCAAGGTGCAGGCCCACCGCCTGGCCGTGGCCGCACACGATGGCCTGGCGCGCAGCATCAACCCCGTGCACACCATGTCGGATGGCGACACGCTCTTCAGCCTGGGCACTGGCCGCGCGGGCAAGAGCCTGGGCATGATGGTGATGGCCACGATGGCTGCAGAGGCCACGGCCATGGCCACGGCGCGGGCGGCACGGGCTGCGCGCGCCATCACCACCGCAGAGGGGCTTTATTTGCCGTCAGCGGCAGACCTGGCATAGGCCACGCCACCCAGGCCCGGCGACGCCGCCGTGGGCAGGCGCCTGCGGGCCGAACGGCGGATCAGCCACAGCACCACGCCCGTCACGCTCAGCACCGTCACAGCCACGCCCAGCAGCGTGACCACCACGCGGCCCGGCACCCCTGCAATGCGCCCGGAGTGCAGCGGAAACTGCAGCCGCATGAACAGATCCCCCGCCGAGCCTTCGCCCGGCACCCGCTGGCCCACCAGGGCACCCGTGTCGCCATCAAAGTACAGGCGCGGCGGCCCCAGGCCAGGGCGGCTGATGCCGGGCACATAAAAGTCCACCCCGTACAGGCCAAACGCAGCGCGGTAGCTGAGGAAACCCGGCGGGTCGCTCCAGCCCCTGCGCAAACCTTCGGTGCGGGCTGCTTGCACAATGGCCTCGCGCCCGACAGCCGGGGGCTGCGCGCTCTGCTGCGCACTGCGGCGCGGGCGCTCGTCAAAGGGGCTCGGGCTGGTGCGGGAGAACAGGTTGACCACCGGCTCCATCACTTCGTCATGCAGATTCATGGCCACCGAGGTAACAGCCAGCACCAGCATCAGAGCCCACGTCCACACACCGCCCGAGCGGTGCAGGTCAAAGTTGAGAACCTGGCTGCCGCGCGACCAGCGAAACGACAGGGATTTGCGCCACGCCGCCCAGCGGGGGAACGACAGCCACAGCGCGATGAAGCAGTCCAGCGTCCACAGCAGCGCCACCGCGCCCAGGAACCACACGCCCCAGTCCACCCCCCAGGCGCGCGGCAGGAACAGCGTGTGGTGCAGCTTGTAGAGAAACGGGACGATGTCCTCCCGCGCGAGCGAGGCCCTGCCCCACAGGCGCTTGCCCTGCACCGCCGCCGTGGCCGGGTGCAAGGCCATCTGGTCGAAATCCAGTGGATAGGGCTGGCTTGTGGCGGGGTCCAGGCGCGGCTCGACCATGACCACCAGCGTCTGGCCCGCAGGCGCGGCCAGCGGCAGGTAGCTCACGCGCAACTGCGGGTGCGTGGCCTCCACGCGCCGCGCGATCTCGGTGGCAGGCAGCGCATCGCCAGCGAAGGGGGCCACCCGGTGAAACGTGGGATTGAGCCAGCGGTCCAGCTCATGCTCCCACGCGATAACGGAGCCCGTGAGCACCGCGACGGCCAGGAACACCGCCATGAACAGGCCGGCCCAGCGGTGCAGATGTACCAGCAGCTTGCGCATTGGGTTGTCAGATGGAGGTCGAACCCGCCCGAGGCCTGCGCGCTGGGCGAGGCCCACGCCAGCGACCGCCGCGCAAGGGCCGCCCCGCCGCGCTGGCGGTGTCCCCCTTCCCGAATGGCACAGCCATTCGAGAGAAGGGGGAAGGCGCGAAGCGACTCAGAGGGATGCTTTAGAACCTGTACGCAGCCGCCACGCGCACTTCGCGCCCAAAGCCCAGGGCGCAGAACTGCGCCCCACCCCGGAAGGTGTTGCACTGGGTCTTGTAGCGTTTGTCTGCCAGGTTGCTCACGTTGAATGACAGGCGCCAGGCCCCGATGTCGTAGGCCGCCATGGCATCGAACAGGGTGTAGCTGTCGTTCATGGGCAGCGGACCAGCGGCCACACGCAGTTCGCCCGGTGTGGCACTGATGTGCCGCGCGCCCAGCGCCAGTTGCAGCGGGCCACGCTGGTACTTGCCCCACAGCGACGCGACATGCTCGGGCGTGGCACCGGGGCGTTCGCCCACTTCCAGCGGGTTGTTGCTGCGCGTGACCTTGGCGTTCAGGTAGGTGTAGGCGCCAATCACCGAGAAGCCGCCGCCCACATCGCCCGATCCCTGCAGCTCCAGCCCCCGGCTGCGCACTTCGCCGGTCTGCACGTCAAAGCGCGGATTGATGGTGGACGGCGTGCGCACATTGCGCTTGCGCAGGTCGAACACGGCGGCGCTCAGGGTGTAGCCCGCGTTGGCAGGTGCGTAGCGCACCCCCACCTCGGCCTGCTTGGCGGTTTCGGGTTCGTAGGGGTTGCCGTTGGCATCCACCGCCGTCACTGTGGTGAGCGGCGGCTGGAAAGCGGTGTTGAAGCTCACGTACGGCGCCAGCCCGTTGGGTGCCAGGTAGACGGCCCCGGCGCGGCCTGTGAAGGCGTTGTCGCGCCGGTCCACCAGGGTGGTGGTGAAGGCGCTGCTGGCCGTCAGCCGCGCGTCGTAGGCCGTGTCGATGTGCGCTGTGTCGTAGCGCCCCCGAGGCTGAACACCCAGCGCTCGCCCAGCTTGATCTGGTCCTGCAGGTACAGGCCCACCTGCGTGTTGCGGGCCAGGGCGCGGTCGCTCAAAAAGTTGTTGCCCCAGTCTGGCTGCACATAGACGGGATTCACGAGGTCGATCGGGGCCACAGACCCGTTGAGTGAATGGATGCGCCAGTCGAGCTTGGAGTGGTAGTAGTCGAGCCCCGCCAGCATCTGGTGCGATACCTCGCCGCTTTTCCAATGCGCCTCCAGGTGGGTATCCACCACCAGGGTTTTCTCGGCGTCGGGCCGCAGCATGGCCAGGCGTGCCATGCTGCGCTGGTCGGCCAGCAGCCCCCGGTTGCGCATCTCCAGGCGATGGTTGCTGCCGTCCAGATAGCGCAGGTTGTGGCGCAGCGTGAGGGCATCGCTGAAGCTGTGTTCGAGCAGATAACCCAGCGAAACCGCGCGCTTGTGGTGGCCCGAGCCGGGGCCGTTCACGTTGATGCTCTCATGGGAGGGGCCTGCGGGCGTGTTGCGGTAGTAGGGAATGACATAGCCCGTGTCATCGTCCTGGTAGTGCGCCAGCAGCGTGAGGGTGGTGCGGTCGCCCAGCAGCGTGAGTGCGGGCGCCACGTAGGTGCGGTCGGCGCGCAGGCCATCCCACTGCGTTCCCGCCTCCCGTTTGAGCAGGGTGAGGCGGCCCAGCAGCGTGCCTTGCTCGTTGAGCGCGCCACCGATGTCGGCAGTGATCTGGCGGCGGTCGTGGCTGCCCAGCTCCACCCCGACTTCGCGCTGCATGTCGGCACGGGGGCGCTTGGTCACCGCGTTGATCAACCCGCCGGGCGCCGACTGGCCGTACAGCACCGAGGCCGGGCCATGCACCACCTCCAGCCGCTCCAGCCCGTAGGGCTCCAGGTTGGTCATGAAGCCGTTGTGGATGAGGCGCATGCCGTCGCGGTACAGGCCCGTGCCGGTGAGGTAGAAGCCGCGAACCGACACATCGTCGTCGGTGATGCCATAGTCCGCCGGGCGCACGCCTGCGCTGTAGCGCACGGCCTCGGCCACGCTGGAGATGGCCTGGTCCCGGATCTGCTCTGCGCCGATGGTGGAGACCTGCTGCGGAGTCTCCAGCACCGGAACGTCCATCTTGGTGGCGCTGGCACTGCGGGTGGCGCGGTAGCCTGCCACCGGGCCGGTGGCGGCCTCGCGCTCGGCGGTCACACGCACGGTGGGCAGTGGGGTGTCTGTGGCGGCGGGGCTGCGCACCGCATTAGCCGGTGTCGCGACAGCGGTACGGCGCAGCATGTAGCCGCCGTCAGCGCGCGCGATAGCCTCCAGGCCCGTGCCCCGCAACAGGCGGGCGAAACCCTCCGGCACCGACACACTGCCCTGCAAGCCGCCGCTGCTCAGGCCTTCGGTCAAGGCTGGCTCGAACGATAGCGTGACGCCTGCCGCGCCCGCAAAACGCGACAGTACGGCGCCCAATGGACCGGCAGAAATGTCATAGGCCCGCGCCACCGCCGGGGCAACCGCCCCGACCTGGGCCAGGGCCTGGGGGATGGTGGCAGCCAGGGCCACCCCCAGGCACAGCGCCTGGATGGCGCCCGCGACAGGGGTGGTGAACACGATGGGTGTGCGGGCCAGCAGCGGCTTATGGTGCGAAAGGTGTGGACGGTGCGCCATGCGCGGTCTCCTCAGGGCAGTGGTGTCGGTAAAAAAGAGAAGCGAAAAAAGAACGTTCCACCCCTTGCCGGACATGCACGCAAAAAGGGACACGCCACCCGCGCTGGGCACCCACTTTTTTTGCAGCGGCCTGCTCGCACAGGCGGCGCGCAACCGGAGCACAAGAGCCTCACACCAAAATTGCTACAAATTTAATAGCTATTAGCGCTTGATGGATAAGCGCTGGAGGCCAAAAAAACATCAATCTCTGACAAACACCCCTCACCCCGGCAGCAGCGTGACCCAGTACCGTGTGCGTGACAACACCTGCACAGGAAGGGTGGCCGCCACCATGGCCAGCGCCTGGTCGGTGTTGCGCAACTGGAAGGCGCCAGAAATCCGCAGCCCGGCCACGGCGGGATCGCAGTGCAGCAGGCCGGGGCGGTAACGGGAGAGCTCGCGGGCAAAAGCGTCCAGGCGCAGGTTGTCGGCATACAACACGCCCTGCGCCCAGGCCAACGCCTGCTCGCCCAGTGGCAACGGCACCGACACCGCCGTGGCCGTGTAGTGGCACTGCGCCCCCGCACGCAGCACGCGCGCAAGCCCCTGCCGCGGCGCGACCTCCACCGTCCCGTGGGCCACAGCCACGCGGGTTTCCCCCGCCTCCCCCAGCCGCACGGCGAACCGGGTACCAACCTTGGCACCCTGCGGGTGACCCAGGGCGCGCAACACACCCTGCGGTGTCTCCACCTGAAAGCTGCGCGCACCGGTGAGGTGGGCGCCAGACACATCGGGTGCCGTGGTGACGAGCATCTCACCCGCATGCAGACGCACCCTGGGCTGCGGCACATCCCAGGCCACATCCACCGCCGTGGCCGTGTTCAGCAGCAATTGCGAACCATCGGCCAACTGCACGGTGCGCTGCTCACCGGTGGCCGTGCGGTGCTCTGCCGCCCAGGGCTGCCACGGCAGGTGCCGCCATCCCAGGTAGGCCGTGGCGGGCGCTACGCCCACAACGGCCAGGACGCGCAGTGCAGCACGCCGGTTAACGCCCCGGTGGGCCCGGTTGAGCACCGGCAGGCCCAGACCAACGGGCACAGCGCCCAAGGTGCGAGACAGCCGTTCGGCGCGCTGCCAGGCCTGTTCGTGCGCAGCATCCTGGGCGCGCCATCGGGCCAGGGCATGCCAGTCCTCGGGCCCCGCGTCACTGGAATGCAGCCGCACCAGCCACTGTGCCGCTTCTCGCAGCACCGCGCGACCGGGTTCGCCGGCCACTGCCGGGTCGTGCGCGACACGGCTCATACCATGGCCACCAGGCAGCACTCAAAGCCCTGCGCCATGTAGCGCTTGACGGTGCGTTCGCTCACCCCCAGCTCCTGGGCAATGGCGGCATAAGACATGCCTTCAAGCTGCGACAGCAAGAATGCATGGCGGGCCTTCGGAGCCAAGCCGTCGAGCAGCGCATCGATTTCATGCAGTGCCTGCAGCGCCAGCGCACGCTCCTCAGGCGACGGCGCCAGGGGCTCTGGCATCAGCGCCAGGGCCTCGCGGTACGCCTGCTCCAGCGCGCGGCGGCGCCACAGATCGGCGAGCAGGCCCTTGGCAATCGTGGTGAGGTAGGCACGTGGCTCACGCAGCCCGTGCAGCGCCTGGGGCCGCAGCAGCACCCGCAAAAAAGTGTCCTGCGCGAGGTCTGCCGCCTCGTCGCCACACCCCAGTCGGCGATGGAGCCACGCCCGCAGCCAGCCATGGTGGTGGCTGTACAGCGTGTGGGCATCATGGGCCTGGCTGGTGTCGGCGGCGAACATGCAGTGGCAGGAAAAATGCGCCATTGTAATTGATAATAATTCTCAATATCAAACGTACCCCTGCAAACCGACACGCAGACGCCTGATCACATCGGGGTCGCGCAAGGAGTGCCAAAAACAGTCTTGAGAGCGGCACAATCTCCGCTTGCCGCACGGCACTGTTCACCCCGACAGTGCACCGCAGCGGCGTCCCCTCGGCATCCCAAAGGAGAATCCATGAGAGACCCTGCCCATCGGCGCCATGCATGGCTGTTGTGCCTGCCGTTGCTCATTAGCGCCCAGACGGTACAGGCACAGGACCAGCTGGTGGACCTGCAATCCAGCGGCGGCTACACCTCCTACCGCTTGGCGGACGATGTGACCCAGGTGGACCTGGTAGAACAAACCCAGGGCGCCTGCCGCTTTAACCGCACCTGGGGCTATGACCTCACCAACCGCGAGCTGTGGACCAACGGAGGCTGCGGCGGGCGCTTCAAGGTCACGCGCAGCTACGCCTCCGGCCACAACAATGGCTCCAACGCCGGAGCCGCTGTGGCAGCGGTGGCAGCCATCGCAGGCATTGCATTGCTGGCCAACCACAACCGGCACGACAACGACCGGCGCCCCGAGTACCCGGATTACCCCCACCAAGGCAGCGACTGGGGGCGCGAGGTCCGCGTGGACGGCCGACTGTGCCTGGACGTGCGGGGTGGCAAGTTCCAGCCAGGCACCACACTGCAGGTTTACGAATGCAACGGCACCGCGTCCCAGCGGTTCGCTGTAGGGCGCGGCGGCGAGATCCGGGTGCGCGATCTATGCGTGGACGTGGACCGTGGTGACCCACGCGATGGCGCGCGGGTGGTACTGTGGTCCTGCTCGGGCTCGCGCAGCCAAAGCTGGTCCACCCGGGGTGGCCAGATTGTGAGCCAGCTCACCGGCAAATGCCTGGACGTGGAGGATGGTCGGGTCCGCCAGGGCGCACACACCATGGTCTGGCCGTGTAACCGCAGCCCTAGCCAGCGCTGGTGGTGGTAAGGAGTGCGTGATGACAAGAAAGACCATTCACAACATCTGCACAGCCACCTGCGCTCTGGCCTTGCTGGCCGCTGTCCCGGTAGTCCACTCCGCCGACACCCCCGCGACATCACCCACAACTTCAGCCCGGCCGGCGCAAGCGGGCCCCAAAAAGGCGGCCAAGCCACTGGCCGATCGCCTCCAGGCCATTTGTTCGTCGGCCGACCTCAACCACGATGGAAACGTGTCGCTGGACGAGTTCCACCAAGACATCGTGCAGAGCTGGCACAGTCTGGGGCCCGATGCACAGGGTTACGTCCACCTGTCTCAACTGGGCCAGGTACCCCGCGTCGGTAAGGGCGCACTGCGGCAACTGGCTGCAGCCGACAAGGATGCGGATGGCAAGCTGTCTTTCTCGGAAGTGGTACAGGCCCGCATGGCCTACTTCGAGGACGCTGACGGCAATCAGGATGACCTCTTGTCCCTGCAGGAGTGCATCGCCTACGAGCGCCAGCGGCGGCAGCAACCGCGGTAAACCGTGAACAGGGGGGCTGTCTGATTTCTTTCAGCCCCTTGCACCGCGCAGCCCTGCTTGTGTACTGGGGGTTTTTAGGCCGCGCGGGTTTACGCCCCCAGTGATCCTAGGCCCCGGATAATCCACGGGGCCGCCGACCAGACCTTATGCCGGTGGGGACCGGGGGCGTCCTTGCGGACTTGGCTCCTGTAGGACTCCGCCCTCGCCCCCCGGCGTTATCGTGACCTTCACCCCCTATCCCATGTCCCAGGCCTTTCGCAACACCCTGCTTTCCTTGCGCGATCTGATCCTATCCGCGGGTCCGCTCGCTTTTCTGGCGGTGGGACTGCTGGTGCTGGCGTACTGGTGGCTCAACCCCAATCCACCCAAAACCGTGACCCTGGCAACAGGACCCGCGCAAAGCGCGTACGAAGAATTCGGCAAGCGCTACCAGAAGGCAATTGCAATGGACGGCATCGAGGTGGTGTTGGTGCCAAGCGAGGGCTCATCGCATAACCTTCAACTTCTGCGCGAAGGCAGGGTGGATGTGGCATTTGTTCAGGGCGGTACTGCTGAACTCCTACCCGGCGACTCCGACGAGCTGGTCTCGATGGGTAACCTTTTTGTCGAGCCCATATGGCTGTTTTACCGCACCGACACAGCGCAACGCATGTACAACACTCCCCGGCTGGATGGGCTGAGGCAGCTGCGTGGCCTGCATGTGAACGTGGGCTCGCAGGGCAGTGGCGTGCCCACGCTGATGGAGCGCCTGCTGGAGGCCAACAAGGTCGAGCGTGGGGCGGTCAAGCTATCGCGCCTGGAGCAGACCCCAGCCATCGTGGACTTCCTGGCGGGTAAGCTGGACGCGCTGGTGTTTGCATCGGCACCCGAATCCCTTATGGTGCAGATGCTGCTGCAAACCCCCGGCGTGCAGTTGCTGGACTTCGCACAGCACGAGGCCTATGCACGGCGCTTTCCGTTCCTGACGCCAGTCACTCTACCGCGCGGCGTGGTGGACCTGGCCAGCAACGTGCCAGCGAGAGACGTGCGGTTAGTGGCGTCCACAACCTCACTGCTGGCCCGTGAGGGCACCCACCCGGCTTTGCTTACGCTGTTTGCGCAAAACGCCCAGAAGCTGCATGGCGGCGCAGGCTGGTTCAACCGTGCACGCGAGTTCCCCAACGCGCGCAACAGCGAGCTCCCCGTGGCCAAGGAGGCTGATCGCGCTATGAACGAGGCCGTGCCCATGCTGCAGCGCTACTTGCCATTCTGGATTGCCAATTTGATCGAGCGCATGTGGCTTGTGCTGGGTATTTTGTTGGCGATCATGCTGCCGTTGTCGCGCATCGTGCCGCCGCTGTACCAGTTCCGCGTGCGTTCACGCGTGTTCCGGTGGTATGGCCGCCTGCGTGAGATCGAGAACGAACTGGAAGCCGGAAAAACCGACACAGCCGAGTTGCTCAAGGCGCTGAGCGCACTGGAAGCACAGGCCGCAAAAGTGAGCGTGCCCCTCTCCTATGCCGACGAGCTGTATGCCTTGCGCAACCACATTCACCTGGTCCGCAAAAAGCTCATTCGAGCATCGGAAGGGGGAGACTCCAACCCCACTCCATAGGCAACGGCCCCCTGAACGCCAAAAACGCGCGGGAGGCTCAGCGGCTCTTGGAAGACTTGGAGCCAGATGAGGGCAAGAGGGGTGCCGACTTGGACAATGGCGCCATCTTGGAGCTGGACGATGGCTGCACGCCAGAGACCCGGCCATCGGATGTCCTGCGCTCTGCGCCTGCTGCCCCACCAGCATCGACCGAACGACCGGTCCCCTTGGGCGACGGCGCTGGCACCACGCGCAGCGCACCCTCCTGGGCCAGCTTGTCCCGCATTCTCCGTGTCATTGACTGGGTGCTGGCATCTGGGGCTGTGAACAAGAATAGCGTGCCATGGGGGCTAGCCCAAGTAAGCTGCGTGCGTACCACACGCCCATTGGTCAACAGTTCAACCCACGCACCAATCACAAAATCGGCGTAAGGGTCCGGCGCCTCTGCGGGCGATGCGCTTTTACCCTCAGACTCTTCGGGCGCTGCGAGCGGCGCTTCGTCAGCACTTGCCTCGGAAGGAAGCTCCATCACGGGCTCTGGCGCTACAACGGGCGCGGGCTTTTCAAAGGCCTCCTGGTGCAAGCCCACCAAACGCTGCAGCAATGCGCTAGTCTGGACCGCCGGGTAGTTGATGGTCTTGAGCCCCTTGCGCAGCTTGGCTAGCAGCCCAGGAATGGATTCATTGAGCCGATCCGGCTCTTGACGCGTCAAATTCGGCTGTGCACTCCAGAGCAGCACAGGCACTAGCGCCAGGTAGCCACCCGGGTCCTCCTTGCCCCCATCGCCGTTCATCACCTGGGCAAGTGCAATCACGTCGGCCCAGGGACCTGCGGCGAAATCGAGAATGTCGGCGGGCACCTGTTCCAAGTCAGGCAGCTTACGGATGTCGGCCGCCACCTTTTCAGCCAAAAGCTCCCGCTGCTCGGCATGCAAGCGGGCTTTTTCCTCCGCCTCCTGCTCCGCCTTGATTTTCTGCTCCTGCTTGTCCCAGGCAGACTGCAGAGCCTTGAGCACGGTATCGAAAGGACCAGCGTCTTTGATTTCGTTTGTAGACAGGTGCTCAATAGCTTCCGTCACCACGCGCATGAAACGACTGAATCCCTGGTCTGTTTCGGCGGTAAAGGCAAGGCTGCGCTGGGTCAGTTCATCGAGCAGGCGGCGTGCGGGATGGGTACCGTCGGTAAAAAAACGCCCATCGTGGTGCACCAGTTGCTTGAGCGCGGGCTCCAGACTCTTGACCGCCAACTGGACCGGGGGCAGCAAACGCGCATCCTGCGCGATGTTCGCCATCATGCGTCCCACCACCTCCACGGCCATTGCGGTGGACTGCGTCGCACCCTCCATAGGCATGGAGGCATAAACTACTGGCGCCACGCCCGGGCCCCGCCATCCAGCCAAAGGCACCGGCGATGATCCCCCCTGGCTGGTAACAGCGCCACCTGCCAGACGTCCCACCAGCCGCTCCAGCTGGGCCATATCTTCGATCGCCTCGGCAGCCGCTCCTGAAGGGTAATACGCACCGGACAGAGAAGACTGCCCGCTGGCAGCACCCGCACGGGGATCCACCCACCCTGGCTGCCCTGCAACAGGTTGCGCAACCAAGGCCCCATAAGCAGGAGGGGCAAACGGATCACCACCAGCCAGCATCTGGCGCAGGATACCCACGGTGAGCAGGGCTTCTTCAGCAGCATCGACCGCCACCGAGATGGGCGCTTGCTGAGAGTCCCCACTCCACCCCGTGGATGGCCCCGCGCCCCGGCCGTAGCCGGTGTTGCCGTAGTCGCCCATGGGAGCATTCATTGAATGGCCGTAACCCGAGTACCCGGTGCCATAGCCAGTTCCAGACCCTCCATAGCCCTGTCCGTAGCCTGTACCCGAACCGCTGTTGCGGCTGCCGCCGCCCGAAGGCGTGCCCAGGACGGCATAGCCTACGGGCTGGACTCCATGCTCACGCAGGCTCTTGGCTGTGTTTTTGTATTCCTCTACAAGCAACTTGCCCAGCAAGTCCCGCATGTGCTGCATCCAGAGCTGCCGGACTTCGGGGGACACGCCCGTATCACTGACCACACGCTGCAGGGCCCGTATATAACTTTCGGGGCGCAACGGATTGCGCTCTGGCTGCACACTGCGCAACCCCTGCGCAGCGCTTACCAGGGTGTTGAGTTCGGCCAGCACGGCATCCGTGGCATGCAAGGCCGATTGCTGGGCCTTGGATAACTCCACCTGCGCCAGCATCTCGTTATCGTCCATGAGAGACAACTCACCGAAATCCATGCCGGTGTCGTCTGCCGGGCTGCGCCCCTTGGTAACAGCAGGCCCTTCTGCAAAGATTTCCAGCAAGGCCATGGGATAACCCTTGAGCAGTGCAGCCTCATGCTGGTTGAGGTAGCGCAGGCTGTCGCTGATCAGGTTGCGCTGCTGAATGCCCGCACTGCCCGTCTCTTCCTCCGCCAAGGCCCTTTGTGTGACCTTGATCAGCGTCTGCATCAATGCTTCGCCTCCGCGCACAGCGTTGACGACACAGGCACGAAACACGGTTCTCGTACGAGAAGCAGACTGGGACATGGTGGGGAGGATTCGGCGAACAGGTTTCCGGTTGCAATCCTACTTGACCTGAAGGCTTCATCCAGGTCTTCGAACCGCCTACCGGCGGCTTATTTCAGTGCTTTGTAACGCATCCGCTTGGGTTTGGCACCCTCCTCACCCAGACGCTTCTTCTTGTCGGCCTCGTACTCTTGGTAATTGCCGTCAAAGAACGTCCATTGGCTGTCTCCCTCAGCCGCCAGAATGTGAGTGGCGATGCGGTCCAGGAACCAGCGATCGTGGCTGATTACCAACACTGTGCCAGCGTACTCCAGCAGCGCGTCTTCCAGGGCACGCAGGGTTTCCACGTCAAGGTCGTTTGAAGGCTCGTCCAGCAGCAGCACATTGCCACCCGCGATCAGCGTCTTGGCTAGGTGCAAGCGGCCCCGCTCACCACCCGAAAGCATGCCCACTTTTTTCTGCTGGTCGCCGCCATTGAAGTTGAAGCGGCCGCAATAGGCGCGGCTGGCCATCTGGAACTTACCGATATTGATCATGTCCAGCCCGCCGGAAACGTCTTCCCACACGGTCTTGTCGTCCGACAGGGCATCACGGTGCTGGTCCACGAAGGCCATCTTCACCGTGGCGCCGATCACCACTTCGCCGCTGTCGGGCTGCTCGCGACCCGCGATCAGCTTGAACAGCGTCGATTTACCAGCACCGTTCGGGCCGATGATGCCGACAATGGCACCAGCCGGGATGGTCATGGACAGGTTGTCGATGAGCACGCGGTCGCCGAAGGACTTGGTGACGTTATGGAATTCGATGACCTGGGTTCCCAGGCGGTCGGCCACAGGAATGAAAATTTCCTGCGTTTCGTTGCGCTTCTGGTACTCGTAGTCACTCAGTTCTTCGAAGCGGGCAATACGCGCCTTGCTCTTGGCCTGACGGCCCTTGGCGTTCTGGCGCACCCACTCCAGCTCCTTCTTCAGAGCCTTGGCGCGGGCTTCCTCACCCTTTTGCTCAGACTCCAGGCGGGACTGCTTCTGGTCCAGCCAGGTGCTGTAGTTGCCTTTGTAGGGAATGCCGTAGCCACGGTCCAGTTCCAGAATCCACTCGGCAGCGTTGTCCAGGAAGTAGCGATCATGAGTAATAGCCACCACGGTGCCCGGGAAGCGGTGCAGGAACTGCTCGAGCCAGTCCACGGACTCGGCGTCCAAGTGGTTGGTGGGTTCGTCGAGCAGCAGCATGTCGGGCTTGGACAGCAGCAGGCGGCAAAGCGCGATGCGGCGCTTTTCGCCGCCGGACAGCAGGCCGACCTTGGCCTCCCACGGGGGCAGGCGCAGCGCGTCTGCCGCGATCTCGAGCTGGTGCTCTGAGTCGGTGCCAGCGGTGGCGATCACGGCCTCCAGGCGAGCCTGCTCTGCGGCCAGGGCATCGAAGTCGGCATCGGGCTCGGCATAGGCGGCGTACACCTCTTCGAGCTTGGCTTTGGCGGCAAACACCTCGCCCATAGCCTCTTCAACACTCTCCCGCACCGTGTGTTCCGGGTTGAGTTGCGGCTCCTGGGGCAGGTAGCCGATCTTGATCCCTGGCATGGGGATGGCTTCGCCTTCGATTTCCTTGTCCACCCCAGCCATGATCTTGAGCAAGGTGGACTTACCCGAGCCGTTCAGGCCCAGCACGCCGATCTTGGCGCCGGGGAAGAAGCTCAGGGAGATGTCTTTCAAGATCTGCCGCTTGGGCGGCACGGTCTTGGAGACGCGGTTCATCGAGTAAACGTATTGGGCCATTGGGTTCTAACCTGGGGAATGGGGCAGAAGAATTTCTGCGTTCAGGTGCCGATTATCGGGCCATGCGACAATATGTTCCGCGACGAGCTCCAGTTGCCCGCCGCATCAGCACACTGCTGGGGACGAAAGAAGCACCCTGCTTCCTGGCTCCCAATTCTGAACCTCATCGGCTTGAGACTGGCTCGGCAACCCCCGGTTGCACGACAGGCCGATACCCAGCGCCCCGGACGGGCGCACCCAAAGACATGACATTTGACGAATTGAACCTGGCTCCTGCCATCCTGAAGGCCGTGCACGAAACGGGCTACGAGACCCCCACGCCTATTCAGGCCCAGGCCATTCCCGCTGTTCTTGAAGGGCACGACCTTCTGGCCGGCGCCCAGACCGGCACTGGCAAGACCGCAGCGTTCACCCTGCCCATGCTGCACCGCCTCTCACAAGGCACGGCCCCCAAGAACAAGTTCGGAGGCAAGGGCATCCGCGCACTGGTGCTGACCCCCACCCGTGAGCTGGCCGCCCAGGTGGAAGAGTCCGTGCGCGAATACGGCAAATACCTCGATATCAACTCCACTGTCGTTTTTGGCGGCGTGGGCATGAACCCGCAGATCGACCGCATCAAGCGCGGCGTGGACCTTCTGGTGGCCACCCCAGGCCGCCTGCTGGACCTTCAGCAGCAAGGCTTCATGGATCTCTCCACCGTGGAAGTGCTGGTGCTCGACGAAGCCGACCGCATGCTGGACATGGGCTTCATCCATGACGTGAAGAAGGTGCTGGCCCTGGTGCCCAAGGACAAGCAGAGCCTGCTGTTCTCCGCCACCTTCAGCGATGAAATCCGCGACTTGGCCAACACCCTGCTCAAAAACCCGCAAAGCATCCAGGTCACGCCTCGCAACACCACTGTGCAGCGCATCACCCAGGTGATCCACCCCGTGGGCCGTGGCAAGAAGAAGCAGGTGCTGCTGCACATCATTCAGCAGCACAACTGGAGTCAGGTGTTGGTGTTCACCCGCACCAAATTCGGCGCCAACAACGTGGCAGAGTTTCTGACCAAGAACGGCGTCTCGGCCATGGCTTTGCACGGCAACAAGAGCCAGAGCGCCCGCACGCAAGCCCTTGCAGGCTTTAAGAGCGGCGACATCCGCGCGCTGGTGGCGACAGACATTGCAGCACGCGGCATCGACATCGACGACCTGCCACACGTGGTGAACTACGAAATCCCGAACGTGTCGGAAGACTACGTGCACCGCATTGGCCGCACAGGCCGCGCGGGTGCAACGGGTGAAGCCGTGAGCCTGGTCTGCATGGACGAAGAAGGCTTCATGATGGAGATTGAGCGCTTCACCAAGCAGCAAATCCCTGTGCAGGTCATCGAAGGCTTTGGTCCCGATGCAGGTGAAAAGGCAGAGCCTATTGCCATGGGCCGCCAGACCATCTGGGGCGGCGCAGGCAAGCCCCCGAGCCGTGATGTGATGCAGGCAGCCGCCAAGGCTGCCCGCAGCGAAATGATGGAACGCATTCGCACCAACAAGGCCGGCCAGGGCGCTGGCAACGGCGGCGGCGAGCGCGGCCCCCGCCCTGCCGGTGGTGGCAATGGCGGCGGTGGCCGTGGCGGGCGCGCCGGTGGCGGTGCTGCAGCGAATGGCGGCGGCAATGGCCCGCGTGGCGGCCGTGCCGGTGGTGGTGGCCAGGGTGGCGGCGCACGCGCCGGTGGCCAGGCCCCTGCACGCGGTCGCTCCGGTGGCGGTGGTTACGAGGGTGGCGGCGGCGGTAATCGCTATGACGACTCGCAACCCCCACGCGCCAATGCCCACCTGGGCACACACTCGGGCCACAGCAACCCAGGCAACCGCCACTCGGGCCATTCGGCAGGCGGACAGCCTGACCCGATGCGTACCAGCGTAGACAGCATGGGCGGCGGAGGTCGCCGTGGTGGCGGCGGTTATCGTGGCGGCAACGGTGGAGGTAGCGGCTATGGCGGCGGCAATTCTGGTGGCCGGGGCAACGGGCCTCGTGGGTCGGGCGGTCCTCGCGGCTCTTTTAACCGCTGACACAATCCAGTCGAGGGGCCACGCAGCGGCGCAAGTGGCCGCTGCAGGCACCTCGCCGCCTGTTTCAACAGACTCCCCGGGCGCAGCCACCATCCATGTGCTGCATGCCCGGGACCGGCGCCCTCCGGCGCTGGCCCATCCTCGGCTGCAACTACACGCGGTCGATTTTTCAGACCTGCCCGCATTGCCTGCGGTGAACGATGTCTACATCACCCTGGGCACCACCATGGCGGCGGCGGGCAGCCAGAGCGCTTTTCGCAAGGTGGACTATGACGCGGTGATGGCTACAGCCCAGGCCGCGCGTGCAGCAGGCGCAAGCCGCTGCGGCGTGGTGACCGCCATGGGAGCCAATGTGCACTCGCGCACCTTCTACAACCGCGTCAAGGGCGAGGTCGAGCGCGACCTGCAGGCCCTGGGCTTTGCCACCCTGGTCATCGCCCGCCCCTCTCTGATGATCGGCAAGCGCCAGGCTTTGCAGCAGGCCGCACGCCCGGCCGAATCCCTCTCGATCCAGCTCTTCAAATGGCTGGACCCGCTCATTCCTGACAACTACCGCGCCCGCCCCGGCACCGATGTGGGGCGTGCGCTGGTCCATGCCGTACAGTCAGGCCCACCCGGGTTGCAGCTGCTGTCGGGGCGCGCGCTGCAGCCGCCTTGACGCCCGCCCAGCCC
>NZ_QAIH01000067.1 GCF_003060895.1 Acidovorax sp. HMWF029
GCCCTGGCTCTGCTCCGACGTGGCCGAGCGGATTTCTCCAATGATGTCTGTCACGCGCTGGACGCTGTCCACGATCTCGGTCATGGTGGCGCCTGCATTGCCCACCAGTTGCGTGCCCGATGCCACCTTCTCCACGGAAGCGTCGATCAGTGTCTTGATTTCCTTGGCGGCTGCAGCGCTGCGCTGAGCCAGGCTGCGCACCTCGCTGGCGACCACCGCAAAGCCGCGCCCCTGTTCGCCTGCGCGGGCGGCCTCGACGGCGGCGTTGAGCGCCAGGATGTTGGTCTGGAACGCGATGCCGTCGATCACGCCGATGATGTCGCTGATCTTGTTGCTGCTGGCGTTGATGTCCTGCATGGTGGACACCACGCGGGACACCACCTCGCCGCCCCGTGCCGCCACGGCGGCAGCGGATGTCGCCATCTGGTTGGCGGTCTGCGCCGAGTCCGAGGTCTGCTTGACGGTGCTGGTGAGCTCTTCCATGCTGCTGGCCGTGGTCTGCAGGTTGCTGGCCGTGTCTTCGGTTCGGTGGGCCAGATCGTTGTTGCCCTGGGCAATTTCGCCCGACGCCGTGGCAATGCTGTCCGTGGCCGACCGCACCTCGGTGACCAGCTTGCGCAACGAGGTGACCATGTGGGCCAGGCCGTCGAGCATCGAGCCCGGGTGGGCTGAGGGGATCTGCGCATCGAGGTTACCCTCAGCCACTTCTTGCATGACGGCGATGGCTTCGGTGGGCTCGCCGCCGATCTGGCGCAGCACCGAGCGCGCGACAGCCATGCCAACACCGCCGACCACCAGGAACGCCGTCACCTCTAGGGCCAGACTGAACCACAGGGCTTTGCGCAGCAGGGCATCCACGTCATCGGTGTACAGGCCCGAGCCCACCATCCAGTTCCAGCCATCCACCCGCACGATGTACTGCAATTTGGGCACCGCTGTGGTCTGGCCTGGGCGAGCAAACATGGTGGGCACAAACGCCTTGCCGTCCTTGCTGCTGCGCAGGCTGTTCACGAGCAGACCGATGATGTCCACACCCGAGCCGTCCTTGACCTTGCCCAGCATGTCCTGTCCATCCCATTCGGGCTTGAAGGGGTGCATCACCCCTACGCCTTCGGTGGTCCAGATGTAGAAATACTCGGTCTTGCCCTCAGGGCCGCCGTAACGTGCCAGGCGCAGGGCCTCCTTGGCGGCCTTTTGCGCTTCTTCTTGCGACATGGCACCGCTGGCGGCCTTGGCCTGGTAGGCTGCCACGATGCTGTGGGCGGACTGGACGGCCGTGATCAGCAGGTCTTTGCGCGAATCATTGATAAGCCGACGCTCCTGCAGCAGCGACAGGATGGCCATGATCAGCAGCGCAGCAAGTGCGGTGCCGATCAAGAGCATGATTTTCATTTTGAAGCTGAGCTTGCTCATGGTGTGCTTTCTCCGGTGGTGCGGCGTCTGTCGGTCTCTGTAGGCTGTCACTTTGTATTTGCAGGGTGCGCCGGGGCGCTGCCGCCAGACGATTGTGCGGCGAAGACCTGCCCGGGCGCAGTAGGTGAAAACGCGGCGGTAGCTCTACCTACACGGCATGTTCGGTACCGTAAAACCTCAGTGTGTGCGGGGCGGGGGCTCAGAAACTAAAATGCGCGGATGCTCCAGCAACGCACCCTCAAGACATTGACCCGCGCCGTCGGCGTCGGATTGCACAGTGGCCAGCGGGTCGAACTGACGCTCCGACCCGCCCAGCCCGACACCGGCATAGTCTTTCGCCGGATCGATCTGCCTCAGCCCGTGGATATTCCTATCCGGGCCGAGGCCGTGACCGACACGCGACTGGCCTCCACCATTGCAGTGGGCAATGCCAAGGTGCACACGGTGGAGCATTTGATGTCCGCCTGTGCGGGCCTGGGGCTCGACAACCTTTATGTGGACATCACTGCCGAAGAAGTGCCGATTCTGGACGGGTCTTCGGCCTCTTTTGTGTTCCTGCTGCAGAGCGCCGGTGTGGAGCTGCAAAACGCCCCCAAGCGTTTCATACGCGTCACCCGACCTGTGGAGGTGCGCGAGGGCGAAGGCGCTAATGCCAAGTGGGCGCGCCTGACGCCCTACCACGGCTACAAGCTCAGTTTTGAGATCGACTTCGACCATCCGGCGGTGGATTCCACCGGCCAGCGCGTGGAGTTTGATATGGGCAAGGGCAATTACAGCCGCGATATCGCTCGTGCCCGCACCTTTGGCTTCACGCGCGATGTGGAGATGATGCGCTCCAACGGACTGGCGCTGGGCGGCGGTCTGGACAACGCCATCGTGATGGATGACTACAAGGTGCTCAACAGCGATGGCCTGCGCTATGACGACGAGTTCGTGAAGCACAAGATCCTGGATGCCATGGGGGACCTGTACCTCATTGGCAAGCCCCTGCTGGCCGCCTACAGCGCTTTCCGCTCCGGCCATGCCATGAACAACCTGCTGCTGCGCGAGTTGCTGGCCCAGCGCGATGCCTGGGAGGTGGTCACCTTCGAGGATGAGCGCCAGGCCCCCAGCGGCTTTACGCAACCCGTGCGCGCCTGGTAGGGCTGAGATGTTGATCTTTCGCTGGCTCGCCATGCTGCTGCTTCTGGCGGCGGCCGTGTCGTTTGCGTTTTACGCCGGTACTGGGCAGGCGCGCTACAAGCGCCTGGGATTGGTCATTCTCAAATGGACGGTGATTGCGACCGTCTTCTTCTTTGCGGTGCTTCTCATCGGCCGCCTGGCCTGAGAAGGTGTGAACGGACCCTCCACGCCCGTTCATCCCGCCAAAACACACCCGCTCTTCGCTACAAATGCTCGTCATAGCCCGAGCCATGGCTGCGCTTTGCGCCTAGATCGGGCGCATTTTGGCGGTCTGCTCGGGCCCGCCAGATTCATTCACACCTTCTGACCGCACGGGCTTTGTCGCCCGGTTTTTCTCTGCCCTATACTCGCGCCTGCTCCGGGGTGTGCTGATGCGCTGAGATGCGAGAGGCCTGAAGAGATTCAGGCGAGCTTGCGAACCCGACGAACTTGATCCGGTTCATACCGGCGGAAGAAGAGCCGACCTCCTTGTCCCCGTGCCCGCAGTCCATGCTGGCACGCGATGCCTCAGGTGCTGCTGCGCGCGGCATCCGAGGGGTGCACAGGTCCATTCCGGAGCAGACCCCACCGGAACCAGGAGACCTGCTTATGAACGCCCCCGAGAAGTTTGCCGAGCTGCTTGCGCGCACGCGCGAACCCTTTCCCGCATCCCGCAAAGCCTATATCCCCGGCCACCTGCACCCCGACCTGCGGGTGCCTGTGCGCGACATCGCACTCACCAATGGTGAGTTGGTCAGCGTGTACGACACCTCCGGCCCCTATACCGACGCGAGTGCTGTGATTGATGTGCGCCAGGGCCTGGCCAGCGTACGCGGTGGCTGGATCACTGGTCGTGGCGACGTGGAGCGTTACGAAGGCCGTGCGCCCGTCGCGCTGGACGATGGCCAAAAAAGCGAGGACGCCACCCGCCTGGCCCAGCTGCGTGCCGAAGCCGCCGCGCTGCAGCGCAAGCCCCTGCGCGCCAAGGCAGGGGCCAACGTGACGCAGATGCACTACGCCAAGAAGGGCATCATCACCCCCGAGATGGAATACGTGGCCATCCGCGAAAACGGCAAGCGCGAGTGGATGGAGCAGTACATGGCCGACGCAGGTCGCGAGCAGCGCCTGATGGGCAACCCCATGGGCGCAAGCATCCCGCGCATCATCACGCCTGAGTTCGTGCGCGACGAAGTGGCCCGGGGCCGCGCCATCATCCCCGCCAACATCAACCACCCCGAGGTGGAGCCGATGGCGATTGGCCGCAACTTCCTGGTCAAGATCAACGCCAACATCGGCAACTCGGCCGTCACGTCGAGCATCGAGGAAGAAGTCGAAAAGCTGGTGTGGGCGATCCGCTGGGGTGCCGACAACGTGATGGACCTGTCCACCGGCAAGAACATCCACACAACGCGCGACTGGATCGTGCGCAACTCGCCCGTGCCCATCGGCACAGTGCCGATCTACCAGGCGCTGGAGAAGGTGGGCGGCGTGGCCGAAGACCTGACCTGGGAAATCTTCCGCGACACGCTGATCGAGCAGGCTGAGCAGGGCGTGGACTACTTCACCATCCACGCGGGCGTGCGCCTGGCCTACATCCACCTCACCGCGCAGCGCCGCACGGGCATCGTCTCGCGCGGGGGCTCCATCATGGCCAAGTGGTGCATGGCGCACCACCGCGAAAGCTTCCTGTACGAGCACTTTGAGGACATCTGCGACATCATGAAGGCGTACGACGTGTCGTTCAGCCTGGGCGATGGCCTGCGCCCCGGCTGCGCATCGGACGCCAACGACGAAGCCCAGTTTGCCGAGCTGCACACGCTGGGCGAACTGACCCAGGTGGCCTGGAAGCACGACGTGCAGACCATGATCGAAGGCCCCGGCCACGTGCCCATGCACATGATCCAGGCCAACATGACCGAGCAGCTCAAGACCTGCCATGAGGCCCCGTTCTACACGCTGGGCCCGCTGACCATCGACATCGCGCCCGGCTACGACCACATCGCCAGCGCCATTGGCGCCGCCATGATCGGCTGGATGGGTACGGCCATGCTGTGCTACGTGACGCCCAAGGAACACTTGGGCCTGCCCGACCGCGACGATGTGAAGCAGGGGATCATTGCCTACAAGATCGCCGCGCACGCCGCCGATGTGGCCAAGGGCCACCCCGGCGCCCGCGCGCGCGACGATGCATTGAGCCAGGCGCGGTTCGACTTCCGCTGGCAGGACCAGTTCAACCTGGGCCTGGACCCGGAAACCGCCAAGGAATACCACGACGAAACCCTGCCCAAGGATTCGGCGAAGGTCGCACACTTCTGCTCGATGTGTGGCCCCAAGTTCTGCTCGATGAAGATCACGCAGGAAGTGCGCGACTTTGCTGCGCAGAAGGGCGTGGCCGAAGCCGATGCGCTGGCTGAGGGCATGGTGGCCAAGGCTGCAGAGTTCCAGCGCGGTGGCGGCGAACTCTACATTCCTCTCAAGCCTGTCTGAACCTCTGAATAAGTGCGGCTACTGGCCCCGTGGTTTCCCTACAAAAGGTCCAAGGGGCCGTGCTTACCCTGTGCGACGGGAGCAGCGGCTGGGCCTATATTTCCTCCAACGTCCGGCCCAGAAGGCCGACTTGTGGGTGTGGCACCAAACTTGCTATGCTAAGTAGTCTGTTAAAAATTGTAAGGAAGAGCCATGAACGCTCTAGGCCGCTTCTCCATCCGCACGCGTCTGTATTTCGGAACTGTCTTTTCCCTGATTCTTCTTGTCGTGATTGGTGCCATGGGTTATCTGGCCCTCGACCGTACCCGGGACACTCTGCAAGAGTTGTTCTCGCAGCGGGTGCAGACCCTGACAGACATGTCAGACCTGCGCACCACCCTGGGTGACCTGCGCCGGACCGAAAAAGACATCATCATCAATTTCAACAACTCGGTCGAGGTGTCTGCCCTGCGTGAGTCCTGGGCCAAGACCCTGGCCGCGCTGCGCAAGAGCCTGGCCGAGGTGCGGCAGGTGCAGTCGGGGGACGCAGAGTTTGTCGCTGCCATCGACAAGTCCCTGGATGAGATCAAGCAATACGAAACCGGCATTTCCCCCATCTTCGAGAAGATCGAGGGTGCGCAGCTGGACGGCGCGGGTGGCGGCGCCTATGCCGACCGCCTGAAGGTGCACATGGAGGCCACCGACAAGCTGTTCTCCAGTCTGGCCAGTTCGGCCCGCACGCAGATGGACGAAGCCCGTGCGGGCGTCGAGTCGCGTACCTCCACCATGTCGGCGCTGATCGGCTTCGGGCTGGTGCTGGGCCTGGCGGTGCTGATCCCGCTTACTTTCTTCAGTGTGCGCTCCATCACCAAGTCGCTGGCCCAGGCGCAGGAGCTGGCCGATCGCATCGCCAGTGGAGACCTGTCGCGCGATGTGGTGGCCATGAACCAGGACGAGGTGGGTCAGCTGGTGAGTGCCATGGGCCGCATGCAGGACGCGCTGCGCGGCCTGGTGCGCCAGGTGCAGGACGCTGCCGGCAACATCTCCACCGCCAGCTCCGAGATCGCCAGCGGCAACCACGACCTGAGCCACCGCACCGAGCAGACGGCGGCCAACCTCGAAGAGACCGCTTCGTCGATGGAACTGCTGACCAGCACGGTGCAGCAAAGCGCGCAGTCATCACGCCAGGCCAGCGACTTCGCCTCGTCGGCCGCCGAAGTGGCGGCGCGTGGTGGAGCCGTGGTGTCGCAGGTGGTGACCACCATGGACCAGATCACCACCAGCTCGCGCAAGATTGCCGACATCACGGGCGTGATCGACTCCATCGCATTTCAGACCAACATCCTCGCACTCAATGCGGCGGTGGAGGCGGCCCGCGCGGGCGAGCAGGGCCGCGGTTTTGCGGTGGTGGCCAGCGAGGTGCGCAACCTCGCGCAGCGCAGTGCCGAGGCTGCCAAGGAGATCAAGAGCCTCATCGGCTCGTCGGTGGAGCGCGTGGAAGACGGCTCGCGCCTGGTCAGCCAGGCGGGCCAGACCATGACCGAGATCGTGAGCAGCGTGCGCCGTGTGTCGGACATCATTGCCGAGATCACCGCCTCGTCGGCCGAGCAAAGTGACAACATCGGCCAGATCAGCCAGTCGGTCTCGCAGCTCGATCAGATGACGCAGCAGAACGCTGCGCTGGTAGAGGAATCCACGGCGGCGTCTGAATCCCTCAGAGAGCAGGCACACCAGCTGACCAATGCGGTCAGCCAGTTCAAGCTGCGGGACGGCGCGGCCTCGGCGTTTGTCATGCCAGCGCCGGTGGCATCGTCCGCCCCCGCTCCTGCTGTGGCCCAGGTGCCTCGCCGATCTGCCCTGCAGATTCGGTAGTCGAGAGGTTTTTAGCCTTTTTTTGGGCTTCTGCGCGCGACCAGTATGTGTTTTTTGCTATTAAATATGTAGCAAATCAATCCCGCGTCACGCGCAGCACTTCTTCGCGGCTGGTGATGCCTGCTGCGATGAGCCGCTCTCCATCCTCGCGCATCAGAGCCATGCCATCGGCGATGGCAGCAGCGCGGATGTCGGCTTCGGCGGCCTGGTTGTGGATTTGCGCGCGGATGGCGTCGTTCGTCACCAGCAGTTCGAACACGCCCGTGCGGCCTGCGTAGCCCGTGTGGCCGCAGGCATCGCAGCCCGCACCGTGGCAGTGGCTGCAGTATTTGCGCACCAGCCGCTGGGCCAGCACACCCAGCAGGGACGACGACAGCAGGAAGGGCTCCACCCCCATGTCGGTCAGGCGCGTGACGGCGCTGGCGGCGTCGTTGGTGTGCAGCGTGGCCAGCACCAGGTGGCCCGTCAGCGAGGCCTGAATGGCAATCTGCGCGGTCTCGAAGTCGCGGATTTCACCGATCATGATGATGTCCGGGTCCTGGCGCAGGATGGCGCGCAGGGCCTTCGCAAAGGTCAGGTCGATCTTGCTGTTGACCTGCGTCTGGCCCACGCCGGGCAACTCGTACTCGATGGGGTCTTCCACCGTCATGATGTTGTTGCGTGTGGCGTCCAGCCGCCCCAGGCCAGCGTACAGCGTGGTGGTCTTGCCCGAGCCCGTGGGCCCGGTCACCAGGATGATGCCGTGTGGCTGGCTGATCAGGCCCTCAAAGCGCTGCAGCGTGTCGCCCTGCATGCCCACGGATTCCAGGCTGAGCTTGCTTTCACTCTTGTCCAGCAGGCGCAGCACGGCGCGTTCGCCATGGGCGCTGGGCAGGGTCGAAACGCGCACGTCGATGGCGCGCGTGCCCAGGCGCAGGCTGATGCGGCCGTCCTGCGGCAGGCGTTTTTCGCTGATGTCCAGGTCGGCCATGATCTTCAGGCGCGAGATCAGTGCCGCGTGCAGTGCGCGGTTGGGCTGCACCACTTCGCGCAGCGTGCCGTCTACACGGAAGCGCACGCTGCTGTGGCGCTCGTAGGGCTCGATGTGGATGTCGCTCGCGCCGTCGCGCGCGGCCTGCGTGAGCAGGGCGTTGAGCATGCGGATGATGGGCGCATCGCCCGCCGATTCCAGCAAGTCCTCGACGGCGGGCAGTTCTTGCATCATGCGCGAGAGGTCGGCGTCGCTCTCGACCTCGCTGACCACCGTGGCGGCGCTCGATTCGCTGTGCGAATAGGCCGCGCTGATGCGCTGGGCCAGGCCGGGGGCATCGAGCGGCAGCAGCTGCTGCACGGGGTGCTTGCGCAGCACCTCGGACAACGCACCCGCGTCGGGGCTGGGGCCGTGCCATAGCACGAGCTGGTGGCCGTCATCCTCCAGCAGCAGCTGGGCCGTGCGGGCAAAGGCGTAGGGCAGGGGGTGGCGCATGGTCTTCAGCCTGCCTGCTTATTGCTGCGGCTGGAGCGTCGCCGGGGTGGCGGGCTTGGCGGCAGGTGCGGGCAGCGGAGGCAACACAGGTGCGCCCGACACGGTGCCCATCATCAGGCTGGGTGCAGGCTGTGTGTTTTGCTGCAGCGCGCGGATGGCGTCGTAGCGGTCCACCACCAGCGCGTCGTTGGTGGCGTTGTCGCGCACCACAATGGGGCGCAGGAAGATCATCAGGTTTGTTTTGCGGCGCGAGCGGTTCTCGCTCTTGAACAGGTTGCCCACCACGGGCAGGTCACCCATCACCGGCACCTTGTCCTCGCCCTGCGAGTAGGTGTCTTCCAGCAGGCCGCCAATCACGATGATGCTGCCGTCGTCAACCACCACATTGGATTCGACCGCACGTTTGCTGGTGGTGGGTCCGGTGGCGTTGGACAGGGTGGAGCGGTCGATCTTGGAGATCTCCTGGTAGATGGCCATCTTCACGGTGCCGTTCTCGCCGATCTGCGGGCGCACCTTGAGCATCAGGCCCACGTCCTTGCGCTCCACGGTGTTGAACGGGTTCACGGTGCCGTTGTTGCCGGTGTTCGCATACGAGCCCGTGACGAAGGGCACGTTGTCGCCAATGAGGATGCGCGCCTCCTCGTTGTCCAGCGTCATCAGGTTGGGGGTGGACAGCACATTGGCGTCGCCGCTGTTTTGCAGGAAGTTGGCCAGCGCGCCCAGGTAGTACTGGCCGTTGATGCGTGGCGCCAGCGCCAGGTTCATGCCCGCGCCCAGGCCTGTCGCAGCGGTGGCAATGTTGGTGGTGCTGCCCGAGGCCAGCGCGGCGGCCAGCCCGATGATGTTGGAGCCCGCTGCGCCAGAGTTGGTGCCGATCACGCCCACAGTGCCGTCGCCCTGCTTGCCCAGGATGCCTTGCCACTGGATGCCGAACTGCGCCACCTTGTTGGCCGCGACCTCGACGATCAGGCTCTCCACCAGCACCTGTGCGCGGCGGCCGTCGAGCTTGTCGATCACGGCGCGCAGCTGGCGGTACAGCGGCTCGGGGGCCGTGATGATGAGCGAGTTGGTGGTGGGGTCGGCCTGGATCTGCCCGCCGGTGGAGGGCTGGTTGTTGTTGGTGGCGCTGGTGCCCATGGCGTTGCTGCCCGAGCCAAGCCCGCTGTTGCTGCCGGAGCCCGACAGGCCGCTGCCGGTGGACAGCATATTGCCGCTGCTGCCACCGCCGCTCAGGCCCGTGCTGGGTGCTGCGGCAGCAGGGCTGCCACCGCCACCGG
>NZ_QAIH01000068.1 GCF_003060895.1 Acidovorax sp. HMWF029
ACCGCCGCCCCCCGCCCCGCCTGGGGCTGGGCCTTGGTGGGCGCCATGGCCGGGGTGCTGCCCGCCGTGGTCGCGTTTGCGCCCGCGCACTGGCTGGCCAACGGCGTGGCACGCGCAACCCAGGGGCAGGTACAGCTGCTGCAGGCGCGGGGCACGGTCTGGACCGGCTCGGCCCAGCTGGTGCTGACCGGTGGCGCCGCCAGCCGCGACAGCGCCGCCCTGCCCGGCCGCGTGGACTGGCAGCTGCGCCCCAGCTTCGATGGCCTGCGCGTGCAGTTGCACGCTGCCTGCTGCACCCCCGCGCCCCTGCAGGCCCGGGTGCAGGCGCGCTGGGCGGGGATGACACTGAACGTGGCCGACGGCCAGAGCCAGTGGCCAGCCGCGCTGCTGGCAGGCCTGGGCACCCCCTGGAACACGCTGCAGCCCCAGGGCCAGCTGGCCCTGCAGACCCAGGCGCTCGCCATGCGCTGGGCGGCGGGCCGCATGGTGCTGTCCGGCCAGGCCCAGCTGGATGCGCGTGCCATGTCCTCGCGCCTGTCCACGCTGCGCCCCATGGGCAGCTACCGGCTGGCCCTGCAAGGCGGCGAGGCCCCCACCCTCACGCTCAGCACCCTGGACGGCGCGCTGCAGCTCAGCGGCACCGGCCAGTGGGTGGGCCAGCGCCTTCGGTTTGCGGGCGAGGCCAGCGCCGCCCCCGAGCGCGAGGCCGCCCTGTCGAATCTCCTGAACATCATCGGACGGCGCAACGGCGCGCGCTCCATCATTACCGTGGGTTGAATCTATGACCTCCTTGTTGTCTCCACGCCTGCGTTTTGCTCTCAAAACAATAGCTGCAAGTGCTTTACTAGCAGGCGGAAGTGGCCAAATTCTTGCCCAAACTGCCATTGACACCCGCACTGGCAGCGTGCGCCCGAGCGAACCCGTCACACTGAACTTCGCCAACGCCGAGATCGAGGCCGTGGCGCGCACCATGGCCACCATCACCGGCCGCAACGTGGTGGTGGACCCGCGCGTGAAAGGCCAGCTCAACCTGGTGACCGAACGCGCCGTCACCCCCGCCGCCGCCTTCCAGCAATTTTTGGCGGCCCTGCGCTTGCAGGGCTTCACGGTGGTCGAGGCCGCAGGCCTGTACAAGGTGGTGCCCGAGGCCGACGCCAAGCTGCAGGGCGGAAGCGTAAGCGTGGTGCAGGGAAGCAGCGGCAACGCCCCCAGCGGCGGGCAGATCGTCACGCAGATCTTCAAGCTCAACTTCGAGAACGCAGCCAATCTGGTGCCGGTGCTGCGTCCGCTGATCAGCCCCAACAACACCATCAACGTGAACCCCGGCAACAACTCGCTGGTGATCACCGACTACGCCGACAACCTGCAGCGCCTGGCGCGCATCGTGGCGGCCATGGATGTCTCCAACGCGAGCGATGTGGAAGTGATCCCGCTGCGCAATGCCATCGCCGCCGACATGGCACCCCTGGTGGCCCGCCTGATCGACGGCGGCAGTGCGCCCGCCGCCACGCCCGGCCAGGCCGACACCTCGTTCAAGACCACGCTGATTGCCGAGCCGCGCAGCAACTCGCTCATCCTGCGCGCGGCCAACCCGGCCCGCGTGGCCCAGGTGCGCGCCCTGGTGGACCGGCTGGACCAGCCGCCCGCCCCCGGCAGCAGCGCCGCCAGCGGCAACATCCATGTGGTCTACCTCAAGAACGCCGATGCCACCAAGCTCGCCACCACTTTGCGCGCCGCCATGGCGGCCATGGGCACGGGCAGCGCCACCGGGGCCGGTGGCGGTGGCAGCCCTGCTGCCGCAGCACCCAGCACGGGCCTGAGC
>NZ_QAIH01000069.1 GCF_003060895.1 Acidovorax sp. HMWF029
GGACGGGCGCAGGTGGCGCGGGGCTGTATGGTGCGCGGGGGAATGGGCGGGGTGCGCGCCCTTGGGGCACACTGTGCGGCCCTGACTTTGACCGGGCCACCTGCGGCCTTTGCCTGTGTCCACCTCCACCCCTGCGCTCACTCCCCGCCGCGAACTCTGGCTGCTGCTGACCCTGGCCGGCATCCAGTTCACCCACATCCTCGACTTCATGATCATGATGCCGCTCGGGCCGCAGTTCACGCGGCTGTTTGCCATCAGCGACGCGCAGTTCGGCCTGCTGGTGTCGGCCTACACGTTGTCGGCGGGGGCGTCGGGGCTGCTCGCGTCCACTTACATCGACCGGTTTGGCCGCAAGCGGCTGCTGCTGGTGCTGTATGTGCTGTTCGGGCTGGCGACGCTGGCCTGCGGCGTTGCGCCCACCTACGGCACGCTCATGGCTGCGCGTATCCTGGCGGGGGCGTTTGGCGGCGTGCTGTCGGCCCTGTCGCAGACCATCGTGGCGGATGTGGTTCCGTTCGAGCGGCGCGGGCGGGCGATGGGGATCGTCATGACGTCGTTTGCGGTGTCCACGGTGGCAGGGGTACCCCTGGGGCTGATCCTGGCCGAGCATGGAGGCTGGAACCTGCCCTTCATCGCCATCGCGGCCCTGGTCGGGGTGCTGGCCATCCAGGCGGCCCGCACCCTGCCGCCCCTGACCGCCCACGTGCAGGCGGCGGGCGGCCGCTCGGCGCTCTCGGGCATTGCACAGGTGCTGGCCGACTCGAACCATCGCTGGGCCTTTGTGTACTCCGCGCTGCTGGTGTCCACGGGGTTCACGGTGATTCCCTACATCACCATCTACATGCAGGCCAATGCCGGGGTGCGGGCGGACCAGATTCCGCTGGCTTACCTGTGCGGGGGCATTGCAACGTTGTTCACCGCGCGCTGGTTTGGCCGCTGGACCGACCGCTGGGGCAAGGTGCGCACCTTCCGCGCGCTGGTGGTGGCCTCGGTGCCCTGCCTGCTCGGCATCACGCTGTGCCAGGGGCTGCCGCTTGGGGGTGTGCTGCTGGTGTCCACCCTGATGTTCGCCTTCGTGAGCGGACGCATGATTCCGGGAATGGCCATCGTCACCTCGGCAGCGCAGCCCGCCTTGCGGGGCACGTTCATGACCCTGAACGCGTCGGTACAGTCTGCCGCCATGGGGGTGGCGTCCTTTGTGGGTGGGGTATTGATCAGCCGCGATTCGCAGGGGCTGGTACAGAACTACTGGGTGGCGGCACTGGTGGGCATTGCGGCCGGGGTGCTGTCAATGCTGGTGGTGGGGAGACTGTATCTGCACGGAGCCTCCCCGGCGGCGCGCTAGAGGGGCTTGGGATTTGGGCTTCGGGGGGGGCGGTTTCGGCCCCCTGCTAACTCACCCATTGTGCGCGTTTTTTGGGGGCTTGGCACCTTGGCAGGCATAACCCAGCAGGCCGGGGCGGTATGGGATTGCTTTTCGGGGAGGGCAGGGGCATAGTGAACTCACGTCAACGGATGCATCCAAGTTCGCCGAGCCGCTCCTCTGATCCAGGGCGGCGTTTTTCCCACCGAGAGCTACAGGAGACTTATTTATGAACTTGACGATCAGCGGTCACCACCTCGAAGTTACTCCCGCCTTGCGCAGCTATGTCACCACGAAGCTGGATCGGATCACCCGCCATTTTGACCAAGTTGTCGATGTCAAGGTACTGCTGACGGTAGAGAAGCAAAAGGAAAAGGAAAAGAGGCAGCGAGCGGAATGCAACATCCACGTGAAGGGCAACGACCTGTTTGCCGAAAGTTCCCACGCAGACCTGTATGCCGCTGTGGACGATCTGGTCGACAAGATGGACCGACAAGTGGTGCGCCACAAGGACCGTTTGCAAGATCATCACCACGAAGCCGCCAAGCGCGAAATGCACGCATGACGCGCCAGCCCTGAGCCTGGCATCGCAGCCGCCCCTTCGGGCGGTTTTTTGTTGCCCATTCCCTGGCGCTCAGGGTTTCCGCCAATATGTGCATAATTGTTACCCTTGACCATGAATCGACTCGCCTCCATCCTGCCCTCCGCTCAAGTGCTTGTGAGTGTTGACGCCACCAGCAAGAAGCGTGCTTTTGAAGAAGCGGGTCTGCTGTTCGAAAGCCAGCACGGCCTCTCGCGTGCGCTGATCACCGACAGCCTGTTTGCGCGTGAGCGGCTGGGCTCCACGGGGCTGGGCCATGGCGTGGCTATCCCGCACGGCCGCATCAAGGGCCTGAAGGCTCCCATGGCAGCCGTATTCCAGTTGCTCAATCCGATTGGTTTTGACGCGCCCGACGAATTGCCAGTGGGGCTGCTTATATTCCTGCTGGTGCCCGAGGCAGCCACGCAGAAGCACCTGGAAATCCTGTCCGAAATTGCCGAGTTGCTGAGCGACTCGGCCCTGCGCGAAAAGCTCAAGGCCTGCACCGATGCCGCCGAGCTGCACGGCATGATCGCAGGCTGGCAGTCCACGCAGACCGCCTGATTTCCCGCCCCGCGCGCTGTGTGTTGTTCCTGATCCGATCTGATTGAGCACTGACCCGCCGTGAAGCCTAATGTTGTCAGTGCCGATGTTCTCTTCGAGGAGTTCCGTGGCCTCCTGAAATGGGAGTGGGTCGCGGGCCTGGGGGCATCGGAGCGGCGGTTTGACGAAGTGGCCGTGCGTTCTGCGCGGTCTGGAGCCGATCTGGTCGGTTACCTCAACTACATCCATCCCTACCGCGTCCAGATCCTGGGCGAGCGCGAAATCGCGTACCTGAGCAACGCGTCACCCGACGACTGCAAGCGCCGCATTGCGCGCATCGTGACGCTGGAGCCGCCCGTGCTGGTGCTGGCCGACAACCAGACCGCACCCGATGCGCTGGTGTCCATGTGCGAGCGCGCGCAGATTCCGATGTTCTCCACGCACGAGTCGTCGGCGTTTGTGATCGATGTGTTGCGCGCCTACCTGTCCAAGCACTTTGCCGACCGCACCACCATGCACGGCGTGTTCATGGACATTCTGGGGCTGGGCGTTCTGATCACCGGTGAATCGGGCTTGGGAAAAAGCGAGCTGGGCCTGGAGCTGATCTCGCGCGGCAACGGCCTGGTGGCCGATGATGCCGTGGACTTCTTTCGTATCAACCAGACCACCATCGAGGGCAAGTGCCCCGAGTTGCTGCAGAACCTGCTGGAGGTGCGTGGCATCGGCCTCTTGGACATCCGCGCGATCTTTGGCGAGACCGCCGTGCGCCGCAAGATGCGCCTCAAGCTCATTGTTCACCTGGTGCGCAAGGAGACGCTGGAGCGCGAATACGAGCGCCTGCCTTACGAGCCGCTCACGCAGGACGTGTTGGGTGTGCCCGTGCTCAAGGTGGTGATCCAGGTGGTGGCTGGCCGCAACATCGCGGTGCTGGTCGAAGCCGCCGTGCGCAACACCATCCTGCAGCTGCGTGGCATCGATACGTACCAGGAATTTGTCGAACGTCACCGCCGGGCCATGGAGCGCGATACAGGCGGCTAGCGGCGCTCAGGCCACCGAAACTGGCGCGCCCCAGGCCAGCGCTCCAGCGCAAGGGGCGCCCCACCGCGCCGGGAGCGTCCCCTTTCGGGGGGAAGGCGCGAAGCGACTCAGGGGGTTACCCTTTTTTTGCGCAGGCGGCGCATTGGCCGTACAGCGCCATCGTGTGGTCCTGCACCAGCCAGCCCTTGGCCTTGGCCACGGCGTGTTGGCGCTTTTCGATCTCGGCGTCATAGAACTCCTCCACCTTGCCGCAGGACGTGCAGATGAAGTGATCGTGATGCTGGCCCTCGTTGAGTTCGTACACCGCCTTGCCGCTCTCGAAGTTGCTGCGGATCAGGATGCCTGCCTGCTCGAACTGCGTCAGTACCCGGTACACCGTGGCCAGGCCAATGTCCGAGCGCTCCTCCAGCAGCACGCGGAACACGTCTTCGGCCGTCATGTGGCGCTGCGTGCCTTTCTGGAAGATCTCCATGATCTTCAGGCGGGGCAGCGTGGCCTTGAGTCCCGTGCTTTTGAGTTCGTCGATATTGGTCATGGCATGCTCCTTCGGGTGCTGGCCCCCACCTCAAGGCCAGGGGGGCAGCCGCTACAATGCGGCGATCATATCCTCAGCCCTTTTACCCATGCCCGTCAAAGCCCGTTGCAGCGCCCGCCTGGGCCTGGTCCTATTGATCGGCGCCAGCATGGCTGCCTTGGCCGGTTGTGGCAGCCTCGATGGCGCCAGCAGCCGCATCGCCGGCATCGTGAAGCCCTACAAGGTGGATGTGGTGCAGGGCAATTTTGTGTCGCGTGAGCAGGTGCAAGCCCTGCAGCCCGGCATGAGCCGCCAGCAGGTGCGCGAAATCCTGGGCACGCCCCTGGTCACCAGCCTGTTCCATGCCGACCGCTGGGAGTACGTGTTCACGCTCAAGCGCCCCGGAGAAGACATCCAGACCCGCAAGCTGACTGCGTTTTTCAAAGGCGATGTGCTGGAGCGCTCGGAGGGTGACGAGATGCCCTCCGAGACGGAGTTCGTCGCCACGCTCGGTACCCGGGGTGGCGCCAAGGGCAAGGTGCCCACGCTGGAAGCCACGCCAGAGCAGCTCTCCAAATACCCTGCAGCCGCCCGCCCGGCCCCAGTGCCCTCCGCCGCGCCCGTGGCG
>NZ_QAIH01000070.1 GCF_003060895.1 Acidovorax sp. HMWF029
GCACTGCAGGACCTGGTGCACTGTGTGAGCGATCACGCCCCGGCGGGCTGGCGCCTGTGGCCGCTGTGCGACCGACCGCCTGTGCGCGCTGCCGACGAGATGGCGCGTGGTCTGGTGGGCTTGCTGGGCGATGCTGCCCACCCCATGCGTCCCTACTTGGCCCAGGGCGCGGGCATGGCCATCGAGGACGCCGCCGAGCTGCAGCGCGCGCTGGCCATGCACGACCTGGAGGTGCCGCTGCGGCTCACGCGCTATGCCCTCAACCGCTGGCAGCGCAACGCCCGCGTGCAGGCGCGCTCCATCCGCAACGGGCGCATTTTTCATGCCACGGGTCCGGTGCGGTGGGGGCGGGACGGGGCGCTGTGCTTGCTGGGTGAGCGCTTGCTGGATGTGCCCTGGCTGTACCGGGGCGATGGTGCGGGCGCCAGTGCTGTGTGAGTGCTTGGTGACGGGCAGGGCTGTCGCGTGGGCCCTGTGGGAAGCCTCCGGGTCAGGGCGCTTCTGAGCGTGTGCGCAGCCCCCGCTGGTTGTCAGGACATTCCCTATCCGGGGCAACCCGTGCAGGCCGCGCGCAGGCTGAACTTTGCGCAGTGTGCCACGCTCTACCGCAGTGTGTGCAAAGCGCCAAAAAGGCAACGGATGTGACCACGAATTTGCTGTTCAAGCGCAGGCCGTGGTGCTACAAAGAGCCAAGCCGGTAGCGATTCCCACTGCAACACCGTGGCACTTCCCGAGCCCGCCGGGGGTGCTGCTACAGGAGGTCGTATGGATGCCATCAGCAATTTCGCCGCGCGCTATGCCCGTAGCCGTGAAGAGGAAATGTCGATTGACGAGTACCTCGCCGAGTGCAAGCGCGATCCCATGGCTTTCGCCACCGCTGCCCAGCGCATGCTGGCTGCCATCGGCGAACCTGAAATGGTGGACACGCGCAACGACCCGCGCCTGTCGCGCCTGTTCGCCAACAAGGTTATCAAACGCTACCCCGCCTTTGCCGAGTTCTACGGCATGGAAGACTCCATCGAACAGGTGGTGAGCTTCTTCCGCCATGCTGCGCAGGGGCTGGAAGAGCGCAAGCAAATCCTCTACCTGCTGGGCCCGGTTGGCGGTGGCAAAAGCTCGATCGCCGAGCGGCTGAAATACCTCATGCAGAAGGTGCCGTTCTATGCGCTCAAGGGTTCGCCGGTCAACGAATCGCCTCTCGGCCTGTTCGATGCGATGGAAGACGGACCGGTGCTCGAAGAGCAGTTCGGCATCCCTCGGCGCTACCTGCAGCGTGTGCTGTCGCCCTGGGCGGTGAAGCGTCTGGAGGAGTTTGGCGGCGACATCCGCCAGTTCAGGGTGGTCAAGCGCTACCCCAGCATCATGAAGCAGGTGGGCATCGCCAAGACCGAGCCTGGCGACGAGAACAACCAGGATATTTCCAGCCTGGTGGGCAAGGTGGACATCCGCAAGCTCGAAACCTATGCCCAGGACGACACCGACGCCTACAGCTACAGCGGCGGCCTGTGCCTGGCCAACCAGGGCCTGCTCGAATTTGTGGAAATGTTCAAAGCGCCGATCAAGGTGCTGCACCCACTGCTCACGGCCACGCAGGAGGGCAACTACAAGGGCACGGAAGGCTTTGGCGCCATCCCGTTCGACGGCGTGGTGCTGGCCCACAGCAACGAGAGCGAGTGGAAGGCGTTTCGCAACAACAAGAACAACGAGGCGTTCCTCGACCGCATCTACATCGTCAAGGTGCCTTACTGCCTGCGGGTGAGCGAAGAAACCCGCATCTACGAGAAACTCATCCGCGAGTCATCGCTGGGCAACGCTGTGTGCGCGCCGGGCACGCTCAAGATGATGGCGCAGTTCGCCATCCTCACGCGTCTGAAGGAGTCTGAGAACTCCAGCATCCTCAGCAAGATGCAGGTATATGACGGCGAAAGCCTGAAGGACACCGACCCGCGCGCCAAGAGCTACCAGGAGTACCGCGACTACGCGGGCGTGGACGAAGGCATGACAGGCATCTCCACCCGCTTTGCGTTCAAGATCCTCTCGAAAGTGTTTAACTTCGACAGTGCCGAGGTGGCGGCCAACCCGGTGCACCTGATGTATGTGCTGGAGCAGCAGATTGAGCGCGAGCAGTTCCCCTCCGAGCTGGAGACCAAGTACACCGGCTACATCAAGGAGTTTTTGTCGCCGCGCTATGCCGAGTTCATCGGCAAGGAAATCCAGACCGCCTACCTGGAGAGCTACAGCGAATATGGCCAGAACATCTTCGACCGCTACGTGACCTATGCGGACTACTGGATCCAGGACAACGAGTACCGCGACACCGACACCGGCGAGGTGTTCGACCGGGGCGCGCTCAATGCCGAGCTGGAGAAGATCGAAAAACCCGCAGGCATCGCCAACCCCAAGGACTTCCGTAACGAGATCGTCAATTTCGTGCTGCGCGCCCGGGCCAACAACCAGGGCAAGAACCCGAGCTGGACGAGCTACGAAAAGCTGCGACTGGTGATCGAGAAGAAGATGTTCTCGAACACCGAGGAACTGTTGCCGGTGATCAGCTTCAACGCCAAGGCCAGCGCCGAGGAGGCGCGCAAGCATGAGGACTTTGTCACCCGCATGGTGAACAAGGGCTACACGCCCAAGCAGGTGCGGCTGCTCTGCGAGTGGTACCTGCGCGTGCGCAAGAGCAGCTAGATATGGTGCAACCCCCTGAGTCGCTGCGCGCCTTCCCCCTTCTCTCGAATGACTGCGCCATTCGGGAAGGGGGACGCAGCCAGCGCGGCGGGGCGGCCCTTGCGCGGCTGCCTGCGCGAGGGGCGAGCGGAGGCTGAGGGGCGTGGCCACACGGGGGGTGAAAAATGGCATTGCAAATCATCGACCGCAGGCTCGCAGGCAAGAACAAGTCCGTCGGCAACCGCGAGCGTTTTGTCCGCCGCTTCAAGGAGCAGATTGCGGACAGCGTGCGCCGAGCTGTCTCGCAGCGCGGCATCCGCGAGATCGAGCAGGCCGAGAACATCACCATCCCCAAGAAGGACATCGGCGAGCCTGTGTTCCACCACGGCCAGGGCGGCATCCGCGACATGGTGCACCCCGGCAATGCCGAGCATGTGCGCGGCGACCGCATCGAGCGGCCCAAGGG
>NZ_QAIH01000071.1 GCF_003060895.1 Acidovorax sp. HMWF029
CAGAAAGTCGTAGCTGGCCTTGGCGCGCGCGTCGGTCATGATGCCGATGCCCTGGGTGGCTGCGTCGCCGCCCGTAGCCATGCCCAACTCCTTGAGCTTGGCCACGCTGTAGGCGAGCTGCTCGTCGGTCATGTTGGGGTTGTCCTTTTTGATGAGCGCGTTGGCCGGGGCGGGGTCGGCCAGGTAGCTCTTCCAGCCTTCCATCGAGGCTTTAACGAACGAGGCCACGGCGGCGCTGCGGTCCTTCACCGTCTTTTCCATGCACGAGATGGTGGTGGCGTAGGCGGGGTAGCCATGGTCGCTGAACATCAGCGTGTTGGCCTTGACGCCCGCCTTGGCAATGGCAAACGGCTCGGACGTCAGGTAGCCCTGCTGGGCGGAGTTCTTGTCGGCCACAAAGGGCTGGATGTTGAAGGTGTAGGGGCGCGTCTGCGCATCGGTGAAGCCGTACTTGGCCTTGAGCCAGGGCCAGTAGCCGCGCTGTGCCGACGAGGCGATGAGGATGGTCTTGCCCTTGAGGTCTTCGAATTTCTTCACATCCTCGTGGGCAATAAGCACCTGTGGGTCTTTCTGGAACACCGCCGCCACGTTGACCACGGGCACGCCGCCTTCACGCATCTGGATCATCTGCAGGTCGCTCGATCCCATCACGCATTCGGCCTGGCCTGCAGCCATCATCTGCACGATGTTGACCTGCGGGCCGCCCATCTTGATGGTCACGTCCAGCCCGTATTTTTTGTACAGGCCCGTGGCCACCGCCTGGTAGAAGCCGCCATGCTCGGCCTGCGCGTACCAGTTGGTCATGTAAGTGAACTTCTCTTGCGCCTGGGCAGTGCCCGACATGGTGCCAACGGCACCCACAGCGAGCAGGGCGGCTGCACCCATTTTGGAAAGGCGGGAGGCGGTCTTCATCATGGTGGTACTCCGGTAGGGTGGTGGAGGTGGAACGAAGGAACAACGAAGGGAAAGGAGAAAGGGGTTTGCGGTGGCGTTCGCAGGTTTCAGGCCAGTGCGGACGAGTGCTCGATGTGCCCGGTGTGATGGGCCCGGCCCCAGGTGGGCTCAGCGCGCGGTGCCCACTGCAGCTTGTGCAGTTCGGTGATGGCTGCGGCCCAGCTCACGGCCAGTGAGTCGAGGATGGCGTGGCCCTGTTCGGCGGTGGCGGGCAGCGGGTCGCCAATGATTCCGCTGGGGCCGAAGTCGCGTGCGCTCCAGGCGCAGGCGGGGCGGCCGTCGGGCGAGAGCAGGGGCGAATCAAAGACAGGTGGGTAGTTCACCACCGCGCGCTCCATGTGCACGGTGTCGGGGGCCAGGGCCAGCATCAGTGCGGTTTCGCCGTGGCCCGCGTGCATGGCCAGGCGTTTTTCCTTGTCCGACAGGAACTGGCCCGCTACGTGCGGCACCCGCCAGGTGAAGCTGGGCACCACAATGAAGTCGCCATGGCGCAGGCGCAGCTCGCGGGCGCACATCTCCATCACCTGCGGCTGGCCGCCGTGGCCGTTGACGAACAGCAGCTTGCGAAAACCCGCGCGGTACACCGATTCGCCCACCTCGTTCATGGTGGCCAGCAGGGTCTCGCCGCTCAGCGTGACCGTGCCCGGGAAGTGCAGGTGCTCTTCGGACTTGCCGTAGGTGATGGGGGCCATCGCAAACGCAGGCACTTCAGCGGGCAGGCGCGCTAGCGCATGGCCCACCACGCCTGCGCTGATGACGGTGTCCACCGCACACGGCAGGTGCGGGCCGTGCTGCTCGGTGGCGCCGGTGGGCAGCACGATGACGGTGTTCTCCTTGTCGGGCAGGTCGGCGATCTCGGTCCAGCTCAGGTAGGGCAGGTAGCGGTGGGGCGGGTTGTAGCCGTGCAGCATGGGTGGTTCTTTCGTGAAGGAAGGCGTTGTCAGCGCAAAGGGAGGTAGGCCGTGGCCTCCACCTCGATGAGGATGTCGGGCGTGGGCAACATGCCGCTCACTTCCACGACGGTGGACGCGGGGGGCTCGCTGGGGAAGAACAGCTTGCGCACGCGGCTGTACTGCGGGAAGTGGTCCAGGTTCTTGAAGTACTGCACCAGCTTGAACACGTCGGACATCTGGCCGCCTGCGGCCTCGATGGTCTGGCGGATGCGATCGAGCACATACCAGCTCTGCGCGAGGATGGGGCCCTCTTTGATGTCGCTGCTGAACTCGCCCGTGCGGCCAATCAGCGTGGCGGCCTCGTCAGGGATGTCGGCATAGCCGCGCACGATGCGGCTGGCGGCGGGATCCACGGCGATGATCCCGCTGAGGTAGATGAAGTCACCTGCGCGGCGCCATGCGGCGTAGCGGGCCAGGGGCTGGGCGATGCCCGGCGCAGGTGCGGTGGCAGATGCGGGGCTCATGCGAGGCTCCTTGCAGATTGGGTGGTGGGCACATTGGTTGGCATATGCCAGGAAGCCGGTGCGTGGCCGCTGGCGACGCGGCCCTGGCGCAGCACCAAACGGCTTTGTGCGCGCGATGGAAAGCCCCAGTGGTCGGCCTGCGTGAAGACCAGCAGGTCAGCCACAGTGCCGGGCTGCAGCGGCAGCGCAGTGGTGCCAGTGCGGCCGGTGCGCAGCCAGTCGGCTCGGCACAGCGATTCGCTCCATTGGTCGAAAGGTGCATCCAGCTGCGCAGCCAGAACGCCCGTGGCCAGGGCCTCCAGCGGGTCGAAGCTGCCCACGGGGCAGAACGGGTCTTGCACGTTGTCGCTGGCCACCAGCACCGGGATGCCACGTGCGCGCGCCTCCTTCACCAGCGTCAGACCACGCTGGCGCGGTGTGCGGCCGGTGGTGGCGTCCTGCAGCAGCAGGTTGGTGATGGGCAGCGTGACCAGCGTGATGGGGCTTTGCGCCACCGCGTCGAGCGTGGCGAGGGCCGTGGCCTCGTCCTGTGCGGCCAGGGCGCAGGTGTGGCCGCAGACCACATGGCCTTCGAAAGCCAGTTCCTTGAGCAGTGCGGCCGTGGTCGCCAAGCCCTGGGCGCCGGGGTGCAGTTCTTCGTCCACATGCAGGTCCACGTTCAGGCCGTGGTGTTGTGCGGCCTCAAACAGGTGGCGCAGCGCCTGCGGGTCCCAGTTGGTGGAATGCACAAAGCCGCCCAGTAGTGCTCCAGGGCCGCTGGCGGCCACGGTGGCGGCCAGCCGCATGGCGGCGTTGCGGTCCGTATACAGGTGTAAGGGGATCAGGCTCACGCGCTCCAGCGTGATGCGGTCGGCCCAGTCGTGGGCCAGGGCGCGCTGCACGTTCCAGGCCAGCGGCTGCGCGTCGGGCTCCCACCAGTCGCAGTGGGTGCGCAGGTGCACCGTGCCGGCGTCGTAGGCCCATTGCAGCGCGCGGCTGGCGCGGGCGTGGATGTCGGCCTCGGTCCAGCCCTGGCGGTCCACCATCATGGCCTCGATGGCGCCCAGCAGGCCGGGTTTGACCACGCCCATGCGGGGCAGGGTGAAGGCCTTGTCCAGGTGCGTGTGGGCATCGACCAGGCCCGGCAGCACCAGCGCGCCCGCCACGTCCCACACCGTGCCGTGTAGCGCAGGCTGGGTGCCGTGGGGAAGCATCTGCACGATGCGGCCCTGGGCCAGGTGCAGGTCGGCCAGTGCGGGCTGATGACCTTGCTGCGGCCACGCGGTGGGCAGCAGCCAGCGCGGCAACCTAGCGCGCAGGATGTGGTCGGGAGTGTTGGATGCGTGCATGCCGTGGCCCTTGGAACGTGGTCTTATGCAAAGCGCGCCATGGCCTGGCCCACGCGCGCCTTGAAGGCCGCCAGTCGCGGCGGTGTGGCCACGTTCATGTGGTAGTAGGCGTGGTAGTCCACCCGCGCCTTGCCGCCCGTGAGCAGGCGCATGTAGCGGGTGATGGACTTGCGCGGCGGGTCGCCCATGAACAGGGCTGTCCAGCGGGGGCGGCCGTAGGTGACCACGGCCGAGATGCGCTGGATGTGCGTGAGCGAGGGTTTGACGTTGTGCGGGTCGCTGATGTCAAAGGCCACGCCGGGCATGAGCACGCGGTCGAAAAAGCCCTTGAGCATCGCCGGCATACCGAAGCACCAGGTGGGAAAGCAGAACACCACGGCCTCGGCCCAGAGCAGCCGGTCCACATAGCCCTGCACGGGCAACTGGTTGCTGGGCACCTCGTGGTAGCCCAGGCGCTCCTCGCGTGTCATCACGGGGTTGAAGCCCTCGGCGTACAGGTCGCAGTCGTCCACCTCATGGCCCGCGCCGCGCAGCTGCTGCACCACCTCGGTGTGCAGGGCGGCGTTGTAGCTGGTCTCTACCGGGTGGCAATAGATCACAAGGATGCGCATGGCGGGGCTTCCTGGTTGTTGAAGTTCAGAGGTCGAGCGTGAGCGTGGGCCCGTGGCTGCGCGCGCAGCACACAGCGACATGGGTGGCTTGCTCTGCAGCGCTCAGGCAGCTGTCGCGGTGGTCGGGCTCGCCGTCCAGCCAGCGGGTCACGCAGGTGCCGCACACGCCCTGCTCGCACAGGGTTTCCAGCGGCACGCCAGCGAGCTGCAGCACGTCGGCCATGCTCTCGCCGGGGGCAACGGGCAGGCGCGTCTGGCTGCGCTGCAGAATCAGCTCGAACGTGTGTTCTGTGCGGGTGGCGCTGGCGGTGTCAGGGGCTGTCTGCATTGTTTGACCATGTGATTTGATCGATTGGTCAAACTATTGCAAAGGCTGTGCCAGCCACAAAGACCGGTCAAACGTCTTTGTGGTGTATCAACGCGGATCCAAAGCTGCTTTTTGGCGCAGCGTGCTGGTGCACATCGCCCTGGATACGCCCCTTGTCACCAAAGGGGCGCCCAGAAATGGGCAGGGAGCCTTAGTCTGGTGCGAGGCCGCAACCCAGCAGCACAAAGCTGGTGAGTTCGCGCACGATGGGCTCGCGGTCGATGGGTTCGTCGGGCGCCAGGCCCAGCATGATGTGCACCTGCACGCCGTAATCGGCGTAGTGCTGCGTCATGCCCCAGATCTGCATGAGCAGCAGCGTGGGGTTGACGGCGCGCATGCGGCCCTCGGCAATCCAGCGGTTGATGAGGTCCACCTTCTGCTGGGTGGACTTCACGGCCACGGGCCAGTATTTGCCCAGGTTGCGCCCACCGCCCAGCACCTCGGTGGTGAAGATGCGCGACAGGCCCGGGTTGTCCAGCGCATAGTCGAGCTTCTTGCGCACGTAGCTGCTCAGAACGGTTTTGGGGTCGTTGCTGTTGGCATCAAAGATGAAGGCGCCCGACCAGCCGTTGAGCACCGAGTACAGCAGCTCTTCATACAGCTCTTCCTTGCTGGCGATGTAGTAATGCAGCTGCGGCTTGGTCAGGCCCGCGCGCTCGGCAATGGCCTTGGTGGATGCGCCCTTGAAACCATGGCGGCTGAATTCGGCAATGGCCGCTTCGCGGATGGCGCCCAGGATGCGTTCGCGGCCCTGTTTGGCGCGGCTGAGCAGCGCGCCAGAGGCGGCATCGGCTTCGGATTCGATCATGGCTTGGGTGCGAGGCATGGAAGTTGGCAGAGTGTGCGCCGCAGATTCTGCCCGCACCGGAAACGGTTCAGACCTTCCAGAACCCGATGTGCGGTGCGCTGGCTTCTTCGATCAGCGCAGGGCCGATGCATTCGATGGCGTGGGGCGAAGCGGCAAACACGTCGCGGCACGACAGCTCGGCATCGCGCTGCTCGGCACGTTCGCCCCGGAACACGCGCAGGCGTTCGGCATCAATGCCAAACACCACGCGCCCAATGCCGGACCAGAAGATGGCGCCCGCGCACATCACGCAGGGCTCGGCCGACGAATACAGCGTGGCCTTGGACAGGGCATCGCGGCCCACGCGCGGGCTGAGCTGGCGCACGGCATTGGTCTCGGCGTGGCCTGTGCAATCGCCGGTTTCGGTGGTGTTGCAGTAGGCCTCTGCCAGCAGGTGCCCTTCGGCACTGATGACCACCGCACCAAACGGGCGGTTGCCTCGTGCGCGGGCGGTGCACGACCAGGCAATCGCCTGGCGCAGGTAGGTGCCGTCGGTGTCGTTGATGGGGGTGGGGTCGTCAAAGCTGGCCGGGGGTGCAGACATGAGCGCGTGCATGGTGTGTCTCCGTCGATGGTGGGTGGGTTGCTGTCGTTGTGCAACGCCGGACTGTCTGCATGCCCGCCGTTGTGGTGCAGGGCGCTATGCATTTGGCATGCCAATCACAATCAGTGACATGTATGCATGGCTTTTGACGCGCTGTGCACAAGCGCTCTGACTCCGCTTGGGCACACATGCGAGGCGCCGTGGGCATTCTTCTTGCATCGCCGTTGGCAAGAGTAGAAGCGTTCACTGCATTGCCCCTTGTGCCATCCTGCACGAGGCGATGCCAGTCGGAAATTGCTCTTGAAGCCCGCTGTGTGCACAGCGGTGTGCACTTGCACGCCGTGGCTTCAAGGGTTGAACGGACGGCTGCCGCAGGCGGTGCCATCCACTCTTGAAGCACCCAGCGGGAGGGCCTTTCTTCCTTCCACTTGTCTTCAGGAGAACTGCATGACCACCACCGCCACCTACGACCTCGCTGAGCTGCAAAAAGAAACGCGCATGGGCGCAATGGGTTCGGAAACCGCAAGCCGCGAGATCCGCCGCATCGACCTCACCGACTTTGCGCAGCGCAAGGTCGAGATTGCTGGCCAGCTCTGGGATGCTGCCGTCGATGTGGGTTTTTTCCAGATCGTGAACCATGGCATTGACCTGACCGAGGTGCGCAACGCCTTTGCGATGACTGAGCGCTTCTTTGCGCTGCCCGACGCTGTGAAGGCTCAATACCCGCTCAGGAAAGCGCTCAACGTGGGCTGGGAAAGTCGCGCGCAGGTGCGTCCCTCCACCGGCACGCCAGACCAGAAGGAGTCTTATCAAATCACACGCCCGCACATGGAAGGCCTGTGGCCTACCGACGAAGAGCTGGCTGGCTTTGAGGCCAATATGCTCGCCTTCGAGGCCCAGTGCTGGCAGGTGGCGATGCAGGTGCTGTCGTGCTTTGCGTGGAAGCTGGGGTTTGACGAGGCTTTCTTTTCCCGAGCGCACGACCCCGCGCAGGCCAGCTACCAAAGCACCTTGCGCCTGCTGCATTACTTTGCGACCCCGCCCGAGCGGCAAGCCAGCCTGGGCCTGTGGCGCGCCGGGGCCCATACCGACTTTGACTGCCTGACCCTGCTCTTTCAGCGCCAGGGTCAGGGCGGCCTGCAGGTCTGCCCGGGCAAGGAGATGGACACCAAGGCCTGGACCTCGGTGGAGCCCGATGAGCAGGCCATCACCTGCAACATCGGCGACATGCTGATGCGCTGGAGCGATGACCAATTGCCCAGCAACTTCCACCGCGTGAAGAACCCGTTGCCGGGTGAGTACATGGGGCCGCGCTACAGCATCGCATTCTTTGCCCAGGCCAACCGCGACGCCATCATCGATGGGCCGCGCAAGAAGTACCCTGCGATAGCGGCGGGCGACTACCTGAACCAACGGGTGGCGGCGAACTTCAAGGCTTATTGAGGCACAACCG
>NZ_QAIH01000072.1 GCF_003060895.1 Acidovorax sp. HMWF029
GCCCCCTGCCGCGCGGGAGACTGCATACCAAACAGCCCCCCCCGATGCCCGCAGCCCCATGCGCAAACCTCAGTAGTCGTGCTCCACACACCGCTCAAAGGTTTCCTTGAGCTTGTGCTCCCACACCCGCTTGTCGGCATTGCCAGCAAAGCTGGCTTCAAAACTGTTGAACGCCAACTGATAGGCATGTTTGGCCGTGAGGCCCGCAGCGGCAAACACCTGGGTGAAGTTCTCGTTGATGTAGCCGCCAAAATAGGCCGGATCGTCTGAATTGACCGTGGCGGCAAGCCCGGCATCAAGCAACTTGCCCAGGTTGTGGTCAGCCAGGTTGGGGAACACGCAGAGCTTCTGGTTGGACAGCGGGCACACCGTGAGCGCAATGCGGTCCTGCGCCAGACGCTGCATCAGGGCGGTATCGTGCACGGCCTGCACGCCATGGTCGATGCGCTCGACCTTGAGCACATCGAGCGCGCTCCAGATGTAGGCAGGGGGCCCCTCCTCGCCCGCATGGGCCACCAGGTGCAGGCCCAGTTCTCGGCAGCGGGCGAACACACGCGCAAACTTCTCGGGCGGGTGGCCGAGTTCGCTCGAATCCAGGCCCACGCCCACGATCTTGTCAATGAGCGGCATGGCCTGCTCCAGCGTTTCAAACGCCGACTCCTCGCTCAGGTGGCGCAGAAAACACAGGATAAGTGTGGCGCTGATGCCCAGCTCCATGCGCGCATCTGTACAGGCGCGATGCAGGCCGTTGATAACCGTTTCCATGGCCACGCCGCGTGCAGTGTGCGTCTGCGGGTCGAAGAAGATTTCGGCATGCAGCACGTTGTCACGCGCTGCGCGGGCCAGGTAGGCACGCGCCATGTCGTAGAAGTCCTGCTCATGCAGCAGCACGCTGGCACCAGCGTAGTAGATGTCCAGAAAACTCTGCAGGTTGGTGAACGCATAGGCGCTGCGCAACTCCTCCACGCTGGCGTAGGGCAAGGTCAATCCGTTGCGCTGCGCCAGGGCAAAGATCAGCTCAGACTCCAGCGAGCCCTCGATGTGGATGTGCAGCTCTGCCTTGGGCATGGCACGCAGCAGACCAGGCAGGCGCTCGGCGGAAATGGGAGGGATTTTGAACATCAGCAGACTCCAAAGGTGATGCCACTCTGGCGCAGAAAGCGGCGATAGGCAGATGATGCCTTGTCGGCGGCGGTATGCAACTCTGCCCGCAGGTCGAGCGGCAGGCACTGTGGCGTCTGCGACTCCAGCACGGGCTGGTCCTGCGTGAAGATGGTGTGCTGGAACGCCTGCAACTTCTCGTCTGGCGAATCAAAATCTGCCACGGCCAGCCGAAACCACACGCGGCTGCGCACCGGGGTGATCGGGCAAATGAACAATGCGATCGACTCCCGCCAGCCATCCACCGCCGTGGTGCCCGCCTCGGGCACCTTGGTCAGCACTGCGGCATAGGGCGCGGTGACCTCATAGGTGTATTCGACCTGCGCGGCTGCCGTGGAATGCAGGTTGGACTGCGGCTGCCAGGCCTTACAGCCCGTGGCCAGCAGGCCGGTGGGGGTCGCCTCCACGCGGTAGTCATCAATGGCGGTGGCATCGCGGCTGCCCAGCCAGCCTTCGTGAACAAAGCCGAAGTGCGACATGTCCAGAAAGTTCTCGATGATGCGCGGCGCACTGGCCGCCACGTCGTAGGGCCCACAGTTGAGCTTGCGTAGCCGCGTGTCGTCTTCGGCCGCGAAAGCAGGCAGCACGTCAACGCCATCTTGCATGCGCACCCAGACCAGGCCATGGGCCTCCCGCGCCGCGAAGGTCCGCGCGCAATGGCCGGGCGGCGGCACAAACGCGGGCAACGCGGGCACCTGGGTGCAATGGCCGTCGTCTGCAAACAGCCAGCCGTGGTAGGGGCACTCCAACTGGCCCTGCGGCGTGACACGGCCCAGCGACAGCCGGGCGCCCCGGTGCGGGCATTGGTCGGCAAACGCCTGCACCACGCCAGAGGCGTTGCGCCATAGCACCACGGCTTGTTCCAGCAACTGCACGGCGACGGGCGCGTGCGCAACGTCGCCCACCAAAGCCACCGGGTGCCACAAACCTGATTCGACCATCTGCCAGCACCTCCAGGAACATGTTCCACCACAAAACCAGAAACGAAAAAGGGCCGCCCGCTGGCAGCCCCTTGCTGTGTACAGCAAGCCCCAAGGCTTGCTGACTACCCCTTGGGCTTACTTCTTCTCGCCGCCAGGGATCTTGCCTTCCACGCCCTTGACGTAGAAGTTCACACCGCCCAGGAACTTGTCATCGGCCACTGCGTCTTTCGCCAGCACTTCCTTGCCGTCCTGTCCCACGATAGGACCCTTCCAGATCACGAAACTACCGTCGGCCAGGCCCTTCTTGATCCCTTCGACCTTGGTCTTGATGTCGGCAGGCACATCTTCAGCGATGGAGACGATGTCGATCGCGCCTTCCTTCACGCCCCACCAGCTTTGGCCCGAAGCCCACTGACCTTCCAGGGCGTCCTTGGTAGCCTTGATGTAGTACGGGCCCCAGTTGATCACAGCGGATGCCAGGTGGGCCTTGGGGCCGTAGGCAGTCATGTCCGAATCCCAGCCGAAAGCGCGCTTGCCTTTTTCTTGCGCCGTCTTCAGCACGGCGGGCGAGTCGGTGTTTTGGAACAGCACGTCAGCACCGCCGTTGATCAGGCTGGTGGCGGCTTCGGTTTCCTTCGGGGGGCTGAACCATTCGTTCACCCAGACCACCTTGGTCTTGATCTTGGGGTTGACCGACTGCGCGCCCAGGGTGAAGCTGTTGATGTTACGGATCACTTCAGGGATCGGCACCGAGCCGACCACGCCGAGCGTGTTGGACTTGGTCATGGCACCGGCAATCACGCCTGCCATGTAGGCACCTTCATAAGTGCGGCTGTCGTACGTGCGCATGTTCTCGGCGGTCTTGTAGCCGGTCGCATGCTCGAACTTGATGCCCTTGTTATCTTCAGCGACCTTGAGCATGGACTCCATGTAGCCAAAGGTTGTGCCGAAGATCAGCTTGTTGCCCTGGCCGGCCAGGTCGCGCAGCACGCGCTCGGCGTCAGCGGACTCGGGCACGCTTTCCACGAAGCTCGTCACGACCTTGTCGCCGAACTCTTTTTCGATGGCTTTGCGTCCATTGTCGTGCGCAAAGGTCCAGCCGCCGTCACCCACCGGGCCGACATAGGCAAACGCGATCTTCAGTGGCTCGGGCTTGGGGGCCGGCGCTTCTGCAACAGGTGCCGGAGCAGGCGCGGGGGCCGGTGCCGGTTCTTCCTTCTTGCCACAGCCCACGAGGGCGGCAGCGGCCACAGCGGAGAGCGCTGCCACCTTGAGCATGGAGCGTTTCTGCAGATCAGTCATGTCGGTTTCCTTATCGAAGAAGTAAAACTTGCAAAGGTTGAGGGACGAAAACGATGATTATGGTGCGATCTACCAGAGGGTAACCAGATTTTCGCGCAAGCTGTCCCTTTCAGGAGCCTGGATAAAACGGCTTGCCCAGCGACGCCGGCATATTGATGCGGATCCACACCGGATTGCGTGATATCAGCGCCAGCACCACGATGGTGGCCACATAGGGCAGCATGCTCAGCAACTGGCTGGCAACCTGCACTCCTGTGGCTTGCAAATGGAACTGCAGCATGGTCACGCCACCAAACAGATATGCCCCAAGCAACACCCGTGCCGGGCGCCAGGTGGCAAAGGTGGTGAGCGCCAGAGCGATCCAGCCGCGCCCGGCCACCATGCCCTCTACCCACAATGGGGTATAGACGGTGGAAATGTAGGCGCCTGCCAACCCGCATAGCGCACCACCCACCACCACCGCAGCCAGGCGGATGCGACGCACCGGGTAACCCAGCGCATGGGCCGACTCAGGCGACTCGCCCACCGAGCGCAGCACCAGCCCAGCGCGCGAGCGGTACAGGAACCAGATCAGCCCTGCCACCAGAAGCATGGTGAGGTACACCAGCGGGTGCTGCTGGAACAGCGCGGGACCAAGCAGCGGCACATCACTCAGCACAGGGATCGCGTACTTGGGCAGCTCAGGCAGCTTGGCCTGCACATAGCTGATGCCCGCAAAGGCAGAGAAGCCCACACCAAACAGGCTGAGCGCCAGCCCGGTGGCGTACTGATTGGTATTGAGCCAGATCACCAGCACGCCAAAGATGGCCGCCAGCACGGCACCGGCGGCCATGCCCGCCGCAAACCCCAGCCAGGTGTTGCCCGTGTGCACCACGGTGGCAAAGCCCGCAATGGCGGCGCAGAGCATCATGCCCTCGGCGCCCAGGTTGACGATGCCAGCCTTTTCATTGATCAGGAGACCCAGGGCCGCGATGGCCAGAACGGTGCCCGCGCTCAGCGTGGCGCCAATCAGGAGTGCGTAGGATTCCATTATTTGCCTCCCTTCACTGCCACCCAGCGGATGCGGTAGGCGATCAACGTGTCACAGGCCAGCAGCGTGAACAGCAGCAGGCCCTGGAACACGCCCGTGAGCGACTTGGGCAAGCCCATGCGCGACTGTGCCAGCTCGCCTCCGATGTAGAACATGCTCATGAGAATGGCCGACAAAATCATGCCCACCGGATGCAGGCGCCCCACAAAGGCCACGATGATGGCGGCGAAGCCGTAGCCTGCCGGCACATAAGGGGTGAGCTGGCCGATGGGCCCCGCCACTTCCAATGCGCCAGCCAGACCGGCCGCACCGCCTGAGACGAGCAGCGCCGTCCACAGAGCGCGGCGCGATGAAAAGCCGGCATAGCGCGCCGCTGCGGGTGCCAGCCCACCTACCTGCTGGGCAAACCCTGCCCGCGTTCGGAACAGGAAAACCCACAGCGCCGCCGCTCCCGCCAGCGCCAGCAAGAGCCCGATGGACACGCGCGAGCCCTGCATCAGGCGCGGGATCTGCGTCACTTTCTCGAACGTCTTGGTCTGCGGAAAGTTGTAGCCCATGGGGTCTTTCCACGGGCCGTACACCAGGTAGCCCAGCACCAGCGTGGCCACATAGACCAGCATCAGGCTCACCAGGATTTCATTGGCGTTGAACTTGTCGCGCAGCAGCGCCGTGAGCCCCGCCCACACCATGCCGCCCATTACCCCGGCGAGCAGGATGGCGGGCACGATCCAGGGGCCGGTGGTCTTGTCGGCCAGCAGCGCTACGCCGCCCGCCACCACGGCGCCGATGACAAACTGGCCCTCGGCACCGATGTTCCACACGTTGGAGCGAAAGCACACGGCCAGCCCCAGCGCAATCAGCAGCAGCGGCGTGGCCTTGACCATGAGTTCACCAACGGCATAAGGCGTCTTGATCGGTTCCCAGAAGAAGACCTGCAGCCCGCGCACAGGGTCTTTGCCCAGCGCCACGAACAAGGCGACTCCAATCAGCACTGTGATGGCCAGCGCCAGCAGGGGCGAGCCATAGGTCCACAAGCCAGAAGCCTGGGGGCGTGGTTCCAGCTTAAGCATGCTGCACCTCCCCGGCCAGGGCCTGCTGTTGCTGCTGGGCCAGGTGGGCCTGCACGTCGGCATGCCACAGGCCACTCATCCATTCGCCAATGCGCTCCACCGTGGCCTCAGCGCGGGGCACCGAGGGCGACAGGTGCCCCTTGGCCACCACATGCAGCCTGTCACAGATTTCAAACAATTCGTCCAGCTCCTCACTCACCACCAGCACAGCACAACCCGCATCGCGCAGCGCAAGGATGGAGCCGCGAATCTGCGCAGCGGCCCCCACGTCCACACCCCAGGTGGGCTGCGAGACGATGAGCAGCTTCGGGTTGGCGTCGATCTCGCGGCCCACGATGAACTTTTGCAGGTTGCCCCCCGACAGCGACTTGGCCGCTGCATTGGGGCCACCGGCCTTGACGTTGAAACGCCGGATGATGTCCTCGGCGTGTTTTTGCAGCGCACCCACCTTGATCCAGCCGCTGCCGCTGACCGCGTTGGTGCGCGTGAGCAGCAGGTTGTGCGCCAGGCCCATGGTGGGCACGGCCCCCCGGCCCAGGCGCTCTTCAGGTACAAAGTGCAGGCCTAAAGCGCGGCGCTGGCTGGGGCCCATGCGACCTGCGTTCTGGCCCGAGACCTGGATGCTGGCGGCATCAGCCCGTTGGTCTTCGCCCGACAAGGCATAGAGCAATTCCTTTTGCCCGTTGCCCGACACACCCGCAATGCCAACCACCTCGCCCGCCTTGACCTCAAACTGCAGGTCGATCAGATCCACCCCGAACTGGTCGGCGCGCGGCAGCGACAGGCCCTGCACGCGCAGCACCGCGCTCCCAGTCTGCACCGCGCGGTGTTCCAGCTCAGGCGGCTCGGCGCCAATCATCAGGCGCGACAGGGAAGCATTGGACTCCTCCGCCGGGTTGCACACGCCCGTGACCTTGCCGCCGCGCAGCACGGTGCAGGCGGTGCACAGCGCGCGAATTTCGTGCAGCTTGTGGCTGATGTAGAGAATGCTGCAGCCCTCGCTGGCCAGCTTTCGCAGCACCACGAAGAGCTTCTCGACCGCCTGGGGCGTGAGCACCGAGGTGGGTTCGTCCAGGATCAGTACCTTGGGGTTGGTGAGCAGCGCGCGGATGATTTCCACGCGCTGCATCTCGCCCACGCTCAAGGTGTGCACGGGGCGCAGGGGGTCGATGTCGAGGCCGTACTCGGCCGCCTTGGCGCTGATGCGCTGCGTGACCTCGGCCAGCGCAAGGCTCTTGTCCAGGCCCAGCCAGACGTTTTCGGCCACCGTGAGGGTATCGAACAGGCTGAAGTGCTGGAACACCATGGCAATGCCCAGGGCGCGCGCCTCTTGCGGATTGCGCACCTGCACGGCCTGGCCGTTGAAAAACACGCTGCCTTCATCGGGCTTGACCGAGCCGTAGATGATCTTCATCAGCGTGGACTTGCCCGCGCCGTTTTCGCCCAGCACCGCATGGATTTCACCAGGCAGCACCGTGAGCGACACACCACTGTTGGCCACCACGGCCGGGTAGCGCTTGGTAATGCCCACGAGCTGCAGCCGGGGCGGCGGCGACGCCCCCGGGGTGGAGGGAATAGGAGGTGAACTCATGCGGGGATTGTCTCTCAGTTTTACAACTTGTTATAGGAACGAAAACACCTTCTTGCGCTTGTTCAGCATATCCAAGCAGCTATTCTTTTCGTAGCGAAGAAGCGACAGCTTTCACACATTCGCGCAGCCACACAGCCGCCGCCGAATGGTGGGTGCGCGCATGCCAAAGCTGGTAATACATGAGCCTGGGAAAAGGCACCGGGCAGGGCAGGATGGCCAGGGGCAACTGCTCCACATAACGCTCGCAATATTGGCGGCCCGTGGTCAACACAAGCAAGCTCGATGCCACGATGCTGGGGATAAGGCTGAAATGCGCGCAGCGCGCCGTAATGTGGCGCTGCATGCCCAGGCTGTCCAGGTGGGCGTCGATCACGCCGCGCGCACCAGGGTGGGTG
>NZ_QAIH01000073.1 GCF_003060895.1 Acidovorax sp. HMWF029
CACCCGCAGTGCGCAAGCCCCTCCCCCAGACCTCTTTTTTGAACCTATGCAGATTCGCTGCGCACTGGTCGGCATGCCCGGCTCGGGCAAATCCACCGTCGGCCGGCAACTGGCCCACCGGGCGGGCGTGCCTTTCATCGACCTGGACCACCGGCTGGAACAGACCCTGGGCACCACCATCCGCAGCTTCTTCGAGGCCGAGGGCGAAGCGCGCTTTCGCGACATCGAATCCCAGGTGCTGGCCGACGTGGCCCAGCAGCCAGGCGGCATGGTCCTGTCCACGGGCGGTGGCGCGGTGCTGCGCCCCGAGAACCGCGAAGTGCTGCGCCAATTCGGCAACGTGCTGTACCTGCGCGCCTCGCCCGGAGAAATCTTCAAGCGCGTCAAACACGACAAGACCCGCCCCCTGCTGCAAGGCGGCAACCCCATGGACAAGCTGCGCGACCTCTACGCCCAGCGCGACCACCTGTACCGCGAAACCGCCCACTACGTGATCGAGACGGGACGGCCGTCGGTGCACACGCTGGTCAACATGGTGATGATGCAGCTGGAGATGGCGGAGAGTGCGGGTGGGGCGGACCCGGGCTAAGGCGAAAAATGCCTTGGTGCAACTCTGATCAAAGGGCTTAGGCGGTTTTGGAATGGGTCAGGCACGGACAACCCACCGCGGCCATGCATCCGCATGCGTCCTGCCGAGCGGAGAAAACGCCCCCTATTGAGCAGCAGGTCGTCTGGCCTCACTCAACAGATATTGCCGCCGATGCTTTTCCCGTCTTTCAGATCAAAGCCGAAATAGCAGCTGTAGTCGGATGGGGAATAGCGAATGCACTGAAGGCGGTCACGAACTCTTGCACGCGTTTTCGGGTCGGACCCACACTCACTCTTCACATCGGGCCCCATGCGGTCAAACAAGTCGCGTGCAGCTCTACCCTGCACATGGAATGACACTTTGGCGTCTTGGGCTGTGGGCGCTGCTGGATCGCCCAAACCTCCAGAGTAAATTGCCATTTGCGCATTGACTGGCTTGAATTCAAATGCCCAGTCTGCGGCTATCGCGCCTGCACACATAAGCAACACTCCGATAACCGCAACACCTTTTCTCATTCCTCAGCCCTTACTTGTTTATATAGGAACATGGATTATTTATCTTGGCCCGTGGCAGCACCTATTAATGAAATGCAACCAGTCGCCCGAAATCAATACTCGGGAATGATCAAATTCGCACTTCCACATGCAAATGGTCATCGTGTCCATTCATATAAGTAGCATTGGCAATTTTGGGATCATTGAATCCAACCTTTTTTACCATGCCAGTCTGCCAAATTAAATTTACTAACTTTTGCGTCGCGGCTTGGTCGTAGTCTTTGCTGGACCAGCGGACGGGCTGCTTCAGCCCATCATTGCGAATGGGACGAATATCGACCTCCAGACCGCTTCTGTGGCTAGCATGCGGTGGAAATTTTTTTCCTTCGGCCAAACTGATGTTACCAATGCCGATTTTTCGCTCTTCTGTGATGCTCCAGCCATGCTCAAGTTTGAAAATGAAATTCAGCATTTGCACATGGGCATATTGCCCTCTTCCACCTGAAGGAGTTCCATAGGTGTAATAGCCAGATTCTTCTGGCATTTGGGGCAGCATGAAAAATCCGCGTTTATCCTGAGGTACTGGTGAAAAATCAGTCATTTATACAATTCCCATTTTTTGAGCGATTGTATGAATCTGATCTTTAAATCAGATAACTGTTTCCAACTCTTACAGAGCACACTGCGGGCGCAGTAGTTTGTGACCAACAGGCAGTCCCTTCTGCTCCAAGAACCGCTGCAGCGGCCCAGGGCGCTTCCTATGGCACCTTGGAACTGCGCTGAGGCGGCGCATGCAGCGCCATCAACCCCGCCACCCATTCGATAAACACCCGCACCTTGGCGCTCACATGCCGCTGGGGTGGGTAGGCCACATACAGCGGCATGGGCGCCAGCGTCCAGTCCTGCAGCAGGGGCACCAGCTCGCCCGTGGCTACGTGGGGGCGGGCCATGTAGTCGGGCAGCCAGAGCACGCCCAGGCCCGCCAGGCCTGCAGCCAGGTAGGCGTTGCCGTCGTCCACCGCGCAAACATCGTGGCCTTGGGCGCGCACGTGTTCGGTGCCACGGCGCATCTCGAACGGCAGGGGCTGGCCGGTGCGCGCCCACAGAAAACCCACGGTGCGGTGGTGTGGGCCTTCCAGCGCCAACGGGTGCTCGGGCGTGCCCGCGCGCTGCAGGTAGCTGGGGGCGGCGTACACGCGCAATTGCAGGTCGCCCACATGGCGCGCGACCAGCGCAGGGTTGGTGAGGGCGCCGCCGCGCACCACGCAATCCACGTTGTCGCCCACCATGTCCACGGGGCGGTCGCTCACGCCCATGTGCAGGAGGATGTCGGGGTACTGCGCGTGGAACGCGGGCAGCGCCGGGATGAGGACCAGGCGCGCCAGGGGGCTGGGCACGTCCACCCGCAGGCGGCCCCGGGGTGCAGTGGCGGCGGTGGAGACACTGGCGTCGGCATCGTCCAGATCGGCCAGCAGGCGCACCACGCGCTCGTAGTAGGCGGCGCCGTCGGGGGTAACCTGCACGCGCCGGGTGGTGCGGTGCAGGAGCTTAGCGCGCAAGCGGGCTTCGAGCTGCTGCACCAGCTGGGTGACGGTGGTGCGGCTCATATTCTGGGTAAGGGCCGCTTTGGTGAAGCTGCCAGATTCCACAACGCGGGCGAAGGCCTGCAAGGCGTCAAAACGGTCCATGGCGTGTCGGTAGTTGAGGCATGTTGAAGCAGCAAAACGCCCGCCATTGTTTGGCGATCAGGAACAGTGGTGCGCAGATTAGCCTGTTTATCAGAACAACGCGCGCTTCTACAGTGCCTTGATCGCAATCATCTGCCCTGCAGAACGAAAGGATTTCCATGCCCCACCGTGATGTTGTCTTCCCCGCAGGCCGCCAGGCGCTGTACGAGCGCAACCGCTATTCGCCCGCCGTGCGCTCCAACGGTTTCTTGTTTGTCTCTGGCCAGGTGGGCAGCCGTGAAGACGGCTCGCCAGAGCCCGACCTGGCCGCGCAAGTGCGCCTGGCGTTCACCAACCTCAATGCCGTGCTGCAGGCGGCAGGCTGCACGTTTGATGACGTGGTGGACGTGACGATGTTTGTAGTCAACCCCGAGGCGAACTTCGAGACCGTCTGGGGCGTCGTGCCCGAATACTGGGGCGAGGCGCCCTACCCCACGCTGACGGGCATTGGGGTGGCCTGGCTGTACGGCTTTCAGTTCGAGATCAAGGTGATTGCGAAGCTGCCGAACAGCCGGGGCTGATGGCCCAGGAAATTTGAATCAAACAGGCTGCCACCGCGCGTTCATCAAGCGCTGGCAGCTATTAAATCAATAGCATCACAGGTTCGGCGCCAGCAGGCGTTCCAGCACCTTCTCGTCCATGCCCCGGCGCTGGGCCATGTCGTGCAGCTGGTCTTCGCCGATCTTGCCGACATTGAAGTACACCGCGTCAGGGTGGCCGATGTAGAAGCCGCTCACGCTGGCGGCGGGGGTCATGGCCAGGCTTTCGGTCAGGCCCATGCCGATTTCTTCGCACTGCAGCAGGCTGAAGAGGTCGGTCTTGGCGCTGTGGTCCGGGCAGGCGGGGTAGCCGGGCGCGGGGCGGATGCCCTGGTACTTCTCGGCAATCATGTCGTCATTGCTCAACTGCTCGCCCGCTGCGTAGCCCCACAGGTCGGTGCGCACGCGGTGGTGCAGGCATTCGGCAAAGGCTTCGGCCAGGCGGTCGGCCAGGCTCTTGAACATGATGGCCGAGTAGTCGTCCAGCGCGTCGATGAAGGCTTTTTCTTTTTTCTCGATGCCCAGACCGGCGGTGACGGCGAACAGGCCCGCGTAGTCAGCAATGCCGCTCTCTTTGGGCGCCACAAAGTCAGCCAGGCAGCGGCTGGGGCGCGTCACGCCGTCAATCGTGTGTTTTTCGGCCTGCTGGCGCAGGCCGTACCAGGTCATGGCGACCTCGGTGCGGGTGTCGTCGGTGTAGAACTCGATGTCGTCGCCCACGCTGTTGGCGGGCAGCAGCGCCATCACGCCGCTGGCGGTGAGCCAGCGGCCCTCGACGATTTTCTTGAGCATGGCTTGGCCATCGGCAAACACGCGCGTGGCTTCCACGCCCACGATTTCGTCGGTGAGGATGGCAGGGTACGGCCCGGCCAGGTCCCAGGTCTGGAAGAACGGCCCCCAGTCGATGTACTTGGCCAGCTCGGCCAGGTCGAAGTTTTTGAACACGCGGCGACCCAGTGCGCGGGGCACGGCGCTCTGGTAGGCAGACCAGTCGATTGGCGTCTTGTTGGCGCGGATCTTGGCCAGGGGCCACAGGGGCGTGGCCTTTTTGTTGGCGTGCTGGGTGCGGACTTTTTCGTAATCGGCGTTCAGTTCCTGAACGTAGCTGTCCACGCCATCGCCCAGCAGGCTTTGCGCCACGCTCACGCTGCGGGACGCATCGGGCACATAGACCACGGGGCCTTCGTAGTGCGGCGCGATCTTGACGGCGGTATGCACGCGGCTGGTGGTGGCGCCGCCAATGAGCAGCGGGATTTTTTTGATGCGGAAGTGGTCGTCCTTTTGCATCTCGCCCGCCACGTACTGCATTTCTTCAAGGCTGGGGGTGATGAGGCCTGACAGGCCCACGATGTCGGCACCCTCCACCTTGGCGCGCGCCAAAATCTCGTGGCAAGGCACCATCACGCCCATGTTCACCACTTCAAAGTTGTTGCACTGCAAGACCACGGTGACGATGTTCTTGCCGATGTCGTGCACGTCGCCCTTGACGGTGGCGATGACGATCTTGCCCTTGCTGCGCACGTCGCGCCCGGCCAGTTCGTCCTGGCGCTTTTCTTCTTCGATGTAGGGAATCAGGTGGGCCACGGCCTGCTTCATCACGCGCGCGCTTTTCACCACCTGGGGCAGGAACATCTTGCCCGCGCCGAACAGGTCGCCCACCACGTTCATGCCGTCCATGAGCGGGCCTTCGATCACGTGCAACGGGCGGCCGCCCTTGGCCAAAATCTCGCGGTAGGCCTCTTCGGTGTCTTCGGTGATGAAGTCGGTGATGCCGTGCACCAGCGCGTGACTTAGGCGCTCGCCCACCGTCTTGGGGTGTTCGGGCGTGCCGCGCCATTCGAGCCTCTTGCTCTCGTCCTTGGCGCCGCTCTTGGCGGTTTCAGCAATCTCGACCAGGCGCTCGCCCGCGTCAGGGCGGCGGTTGAGCACCACGTCTTCCACGCGCTCGCGCAGGGCGGGCTCCAGGTCGTCGTACACGCCCACCATGCCCGCGTTGACGATACCCATGTCCATGCCCGCCTGGATGGCGTGGTACAGGAACACGGTGTGGATGGCCTCGCGCACCGGGTCGTTGCCACGGAAGCTGAACGACACGTTGGACACGCCGCCGCTGACCTTGGCGCCCGGCAGGTTCTGCTTGATCCAGCGCGTGGCTTCGATGAAATCGACTGCGTAGTTGTTGTGTTCTTCAATGCCGGTGGCCACGGCGAAGATGTTGGGGTCGAAGATGATGTCTTCGGGCGGGAAGCCCACTTCATCGACCAGCACGCGGTAGGCGCGTTCGCAGATCTCGATCTTGCGGGCGTAGGTGTCGGCCTGGCCCACTTCGTCAAACGCCATCACCACGGCCGCAGCGCCGTAGCGCTTGACGAGGCGCGCCTCGTGCTTGAACTTCTCCACGCCCTCTTTCATGCTGATGGAGTTGACGATGCCCTTGCCCTGGATGCAGCGCAGCCCGGCCTCGATCACCTCCCACTTGGAGCTGTCCACCATGATGGGCACGCGGGCGATGTCGGGCTCGGAGGCGATGAGCTGCAGAAACCGCACCATGGCGGCCTTGCTGTCGAGCATGGCCTCGTCCATGTTGATGTCGATGACCTGCGCGCCGTTCTCCACCTGCTGGCGCGCCACGGCCAGGGCTTCTTCGTACTGGCCATTCAAGATCATGCGCGCGAACGCCTTGGAGCCGGTTACGTTGGTGCGCTCGCCGATGTTGACGAACAACGTGCCTTCGCCAATGGAGACGGGCTCCAGGCCGGACAGCTTCATGGGGGGCAGGGACGGGGCAGACGCGGACATAGGACTCACCTGTGCAGGGGCAGCAGAAAAACAGGTGAGCGTCGTTGCGGTGGGGCTTGAATAGCTTTTGGAGTGCCCAAGCCTGACGGCTTCACCATGGCGGTGGGGCCGCTGCAACGCTCCTTGGGCAAGCGAGGGATTTTACCGGTTCAGCGTACCGGCAGGAACTGCAGGAAGGTGCCGCCCACAATGCCCTGCACATAGCTGATGGCGGCGCGGCGGTACTTTTCGGTGGTGAAGGCGGCCAGCAGGTCCAGCCGCGCGATGATCTTGCCGAACTCGCGCTCGAAGCTCAGGTTGCGGCCCTGGGCGCCGATCTCGTCGGCCAGCAGCAGGGGCTGGCCCTGCGCGTTGCGGCGCTGGGCGAGCAGCCAGGCGGCGGTTTCGACATTGCGCGCGGCGTTGTAGAGGTGCTGGGCGTCCACGCCGTCGAGCAAGAAGAACTCGGTCTTGCCGCCATGGGCGGTGATGACCATGTCGGCCGTGGCATGGATGAAGGCCGCCACGCGGTCGCCTGCGAACTCGGGCGCCAGGGCCAGCGCCATGGCGGCGATGTCGCGGCGGCCCTGCAGCGGGGCCCAGGGCTGGCGCTGCAACACGGCGGCGCGCAGCTGCTCCAGCGCCTGCTCGCGGCTGGTGGCGGTGCCCTTGCGCCATTCGGCGGGGTTGCGGCGGTAGAGCTTGTCGGCCAGGCGCAGCAGGCCGTCCAGGTTCTCCTGCATGGCCAGGGTGGCCATGCGGTTGGCGTCGGACTGGGCCAGCTCGGTGGCCGTGGTGGGCGCGCCCTTCACCTCGCCACGCGGGGTGGGGGCGTTGCTGGCACAGCCTGCCAATACGCAGCAGGACACCGCCACGCCAGCCCACCGGCCCGGCAATCCCCGCAGCAGCAGCAATAAAAACGGCCCTCGCATGGGGCCGACTATGGGAGGCGGCTGACCCCCCTGCCCGCCGCCGAACGGCAGTTGACATTGTTTGAAGAAGCGCGCCCTGGGCTGTTGCTACGACGCCGCCATGGCCGATGCGGGCAGGCCGAACAGGTGGTCGAACACCCAGTTGAAGACAAAGGTGTAGCAAAGGAAGAACACGATGAGCCCCAGGTCCATCACGAACGCGTGCCACAGGCTCACGCCGAACCACCAGGCAAACAGCGGCACCAGCGTGAAGACCAGGCCACCCTCGAACCCGATGGCGTGCGCCACGCGCCGCGCCACGCTGCGCCCGCGCACGGGCTGGCGCGCCTCCCAGCGCTCGAACGCCCAGTTGAAGACGATGTTCCAGACGATGGCGATCACCGAGGCCGCCACCGCCACCACGCTCGAATGCCCCGCGCCCTGGCCCGTGAGCAGCGCCAGGCCTACCGTGGCGGCGCCAATGGCGATCAGCTCGTACAGGGTCACGTAGATCACGCGGCGCTTGACGCCTTGCAGGCCAAAAAGAGTGGGGGTCTTGTCCATGGCAGGCACTTTATATTCAACAATCTGACATATAAAGTCAGCTTGTTTCAGTTTTATTGATAGATCGAACGACCATGGCCTTCAACTCCGACAGCGTGCAGGTGTTTCTGACCGTGCTCGACCACGGCTCGTTTTCGGCCGCCGCGCGGGCGCTGTCGCGGGTGCCATCTGCCGTGAGCATGACGATTGCGCACCTGGAGGCCGAGCTGGACGTGCAACTGTTCGACCGCAGCGGGCGCGAGCCCCGGCCCACCGCAGCGGCGCGCGCGCTGGAGCCCCAGGCGCGGCTGCTGGCCGGGCAGCTGCAGCAGCTCAACGCCCAGGCGCTGGCCCTGACGCAGGGACTGGAGGAGCGCCTGACCCTCGCCATCGCCCCCGAGCTGCTGGCCGCGCGCTGGCGGGGCCCGCTGGCATCGCTCGCACACGAATACCCGCTGCTGCAGGTGGAGGTACTGGCCGCGCCGCAGGTGGATGCGCTGGCGCTGCTGCACAGTGGGCGCGCGCAGCTGGCGTTGGTGTTCGAGCGGCCCAGCATCGACGGGCGCGAGGGGTTTCAGGAGGTGGGCACGGAGACCCTGGTTGCCGTGATCGCACCCGAACACCCCGTGGTGGCCGAGGCCCGCGCCGCCGCCCAGGCACGCGGCGAGCCACCCGAGGGCGCCATGCTGCGCGAGGAGCACCTCACCACCACGCGCCAGATCGTGGTGGCCAGCCGCGACCTGGGGCAGACCGACCCGCGTTTTGTGTTTGCCCGCCACCACTGGCGCACCGACAACCACCTGGCCGCGCTGGGCCTGATCGAGGCCGGCCTGGGCTGGGGCTGGCAGCCGCGCGCGCTGGTGCAGCCGCGCATTGCGGCGGGCACGCTGGTGGAGATGCCGTTTGAAAACCTGAGCAACGGCACGGCGCTGTGGGTGGATGTGGTGTGGTCCAAGGAGCGGCCCCTGGGCCTGGGCGCGGCGCGGTTTGTGGCGCTGATGCGCGACAGCGCCGTGCCTCAGGGGGCGGCCCGGTGACGCATTCAGGGCCATAAACATGGGTCAAAAACGGCCTCTCCGCGCGTCCATATTGCCTTATTAGCTACTATTTATATAGCAAATTACGCCATCACCGCCTGGTACTCTCGGCACTCGCCGTCCTCCGGCACCCACAGGCGGCGGGCCCAGCCGCCATCCAGCGCCCGCTGGCGCACGGCGGCGCGGGTGGTGGGGCAATGGTCCAGCGCTTCCAGGTGGTTCACCACCAGCGCCCCGGGGGTCAATCGCGCGGCCTCGGCCATGTCGGCGGCGTCCATGAGGATTTCTGCCCCCAGGTCAAAACGCGCGCCACCAGCGGGCAGCACGGCCACAACGGGCTGCAGGTGCGCCAGGCAGTCGCGCACGGTGGGCGTGAGCATGGTGTCGCCCGCCAGATAGACGCTGGGCTCGCCCGGCAGCTCCAGCAGGTAGCCATGGCCATGCTCCATCAGCCGGCCCACCCAGCCGGTGCCGTGCACACAGGGGATGGGCGTGATGTAGCCACCCAGCACCAGCGGCTGGCGCCCCGGCCCCGCCAGGGGCAGCACTTGCAGACCCCGCTGCGCAAGGTAGGCCGCATCGCGCGGCATGCACAGAACGGGGATCTGCCGCTCGCGCAGAAAGCGCTTGCCCACGCGGTCCAGGTGGTCAAAGTGGCCACGCTGGCAGTGGGTAATGAGGGCGTGGGTCACGCGCTGCAGCAGCGCATCCGTGCCCCCGGGCAGCTCCACGATGGGGTTGCGCTGGCGCCCCGCCCCCAGGTAGCGCAGCGCAGGCAGGCTGCCCCGGGGCGCGAGCATGGGGTCCACCAGCAAGCCCACGGGGCGGCCCTCGGCGGAAGTGAATTCAAGCAACACGGTGGCGTTGCGCAACTGGGTGATGTGCATGGCGAGGCTCCTGAGCCGGTGGGAATGCCATGCATTGTTGAGATTCGCGGGTACGGCGAAAATGGCCAATTTGGACAACTTCTTTCCAATTTTCGCCACCCGCACGCTCCCCGCAGCCATGCCCCCATCCACCTC
>NZ_QAIH01000074.1 GCF_003060895.1 Acidovorax sp. HMWF029
GGGTTCCATGGGGCGGGCTTCATTGACCACGATGCTGCGACCGCCAAGGGGCTGGCCATTCATGCCGCTGATGGCCGCCTGGGCTTCTGCGTCGCTGCCCATTTCCACAAAGCCAAAGCCTTTGGAACGGCCCGTGTCGCGCTCCATCATGACCTTGGCGCTGGTTACCGCGCCGAATTGGCCAAAAGCCTGCTCCAGATCGCTGTCGCGCACGGAATAAGGCAGGTTGCCGACGTACAGTTTGTTGCCCATCGAGGGACTCCTCAAAAACACATGGATAAAGCGATGGAGTCCCGAAAACGCAGCCAGCTAATCTCAATGACGCTCTCAGCGCGAAACTGACGGATCACCGCAAACTTGGAAGCGAGGAAAAGCCCCGCAAACCCATTATGCGCCACACTTTTGTGGAAAAAGCAAGCGGCAATGTGCTCTGTGGCGCCCATGCTGCGCGGGCCCCAGAAATGGCCCCAGGCTTCGCCACTGCGCATGCCACCGCCTCAGGGAGCTGCGCCCGTTCCGCAGGACGGCACAGCAAGAAAAAAAGGAGCCCGAAGGCTCCTTTTATTTGCCCACTGCAGACACGAATGCCTGCAGAAAGGTCTTTTTAGTAACCGCCGCGACCGCCGCCGTAGCCGCCGCCACCGCCTTCACGGCCACCGCCGTAACCGCCGCCGCCATAGCCACCACCGCCGCCGCTACGGCCACCGCCGTAACCGCCGCCGCCATTGCCACCACCGAAGCCACCGCTACGGGGAGCGCGGGGCTCCATAGGACGGGCTTCGTTGACCACGAGGTCACGGCCGCCAAAGTTTTGACCATGCACGCCTTGGATCGCGGCTTGTGCTTCGGCATCGCTGCCCATTTCGACAAAGCCGAAACCCTTGGAACGGCCGGTGTCGCGTTCCATCATGACCTTGGCGCTGCCCACGGAGCCGAACTGGCTGAAGGTTTGTTCCAGATCTTGATCGCGGAAGGAATAGGGCAGGTTGCCCACGTAGAGTTTGTTGCCCATGAAGGACTCCTGAAAAAACATGAAAACGCGATGGAGCCCGACGCAATCAACAAACCTGTGACGACTTCAAAGACGCGAAACTGACCAATCACCGCTATGTTAGCTGCCCTCTGCAAGCAGAAAAGCGAATCCATTATCAATCACTTTATGGACTGCGTGGGGGTTTATTTCTGGGCCGGGTGCCCCAAAACAGGCGAAGGGCGTGGTTTTGTGGCCAATCTCCGCACAAACCATAGGGTAAAATCCCTGAGTCTTTGGGGAGTAGCCCGCCCGGCTGTGCAATGCGCCGGGGGCATGCGTCAACAAACTTGGGTTCTGTGAACCTATGGCGCATGCGGTTTTTTTGAACTGGGCGAGACCATTGACTGCAAACCGATCCAAATGGCCGGAGTCGGGGTGCAGTCAATGCGTTTTCCACCCATCCGGCCGGATAGGACCCCCACATGGAACCGTTTTTCATCTCCACCGCCATCGTCGCGCTCGCCGAAATGGGCGACAAGACGCAGCTTTTGGCGCTGGTGCTCGCAGCTCGCTTTCGCAAACCCTGGCCCATCGTGCTGGGCATCCTGGTCGCCACCCTGGTCAACCACGGCCTGGCGGGCGCAGTGGGTGCCTGGGTGACCACCTTCCTGGGGCCCCAGGTGCTGCGCTGGATTTTGGGCGCATCGTTCATCGCCATGGCCGTTTGGATGCTGATCCCCGACAAGCTCGATGAAGGCGAAGCCGACGGCTCGCCGCGCTGGGGCGTGTTTGGCACCACGCTGGTGGCGTTCTTCCTGGCCGAGATGGGCGACAAGACCCAGATCGCCACCGTCATGCTGGCCGCCAAATACAACGCTTACCTGTGGGTGGTGGCGGGCACCACGCTGGGCATGATGCTGGCCAATGCGCCGGTGGTCTGGCTGGGCGAGCGCATCACGCGCAAGGTACCCATCCGTGCGGTGCATCTGGTGTCGGCCGCGATTTTTCTGGTGCTGGGGCTGCTGGCGATTTTTTCGTCGGCGGGCTGAGCCGATCGATGAAACGGGCTGGGCGGCGCGGCGCTGCTTTGGTATATTTGCCGCACGCGCCGATTTGCCACAGCTTGCGGGCGCTTTATAAATTCTGCTAAAGACCCGTCCGACATACCTGCCCGGCCTCGTTTTTAGCGACGCCGGGTATTTTTTTGCCAGGGGCCTGCCCCGGCAAAGGCTGCTCTTCAGAGTGCGACGGCGGCGCAAGCGGTGGAACGTGAGGGCTTACCGGTTCCAACTATGTCGTTCATCGCCACACCCCAGTCCATGCATTTCCAGGATGCGCTGCCGCTGCAAAGCGGCGCGTCCATCCGCGACTACCATCTGGCCTACGAAACCTACGGCACCCTCAATGCCGACCGCTCGAACGCCGTGCTCGTGTGCCACGCCCTCAACGCATCCCACCACGTGGCGGGCGTGTATGCCGGGCAGGACAAGAGCGAGGGCTGGTGGGACAACATGATCGGTCCGGGCAAGCCGGTGGACACCGACCGTTTCTTCGTCATCGGCGTGAACAATCTGGGCTCTTGTTTTGGCTCCACCGGGCCCATGCACCACCACCCGGACACCGGCGAGGTGTATGGCGCGGACTTTCCCGTGGTCACGGTGGAAGACTGGGTCAACGCCCAGGCGCGGTTGCTCGACCGTCTGGGCATCCAGCAGCTGGCGGCTGTGTTGGGTGGCAGCCTGGGCGGCATGCAGGCGCTGAGCTGGACGCTGCAGTACCCCGAGCGCATGCGCCACGCCGTGGTGGTGGCCAGCGCGCCCAACCTCACGGCCGAGAACATTGCCTTCAACGAAGTGGCGCGCCGCGCCATCGTGACCGACCCGGACTTCCACGGCGGCCACTTTTACCGCCATGGCGTGATCCCTAAGCGCGGCCTGCGCATTGCCCGCATGATCGGCCACATCACCTACCTCAGCGACGACGTGATGAACGAGAAGTTCGGGCGTCAGCTTCGGGAAGGCCTGGAGTTGAAATACAGCACCCAGGATATTGAATTTCAGATCGAAAGCTACCTGCGCTACCAGGGCGACAAGTTCAGCGACTACTTTGACGCCAACACCTACCTGCTCATCACCCGCGCGCTCGATTACTTCGACCCTGCGCGCACCCACGCAGGCAACCTCACGCGCGCCCTGGCCCGGGCGCAGGCCAGGTTCCTGCTGGTGAGCTTCACCACCGACTGGCGCTTCTCACCTCAGCGCAGCCGCGAGATCGTGAAGGCCCTGCTCGACAACCGCCGCAGCGTGAGCTATGCCGAGATCGACGCGCCCCATGGGCACGATGCCTTTTTGCTCGATGACGCCCGCTACATGAGCGTCATGCGCTCTTATTTCAATAGCATTGCCAAGGAGTTGACAGCATGACGGACACAGCGGCAATGCAAGCCCTGGCGCGCCTGGTGCCCCCCGGCTCGCGCGTGCTCGACCTCGGTTGTGGCAACGGCGCCATGCTTGACTACCTTCAGCGCGAGCGCGGCTGCAGCGGCTATGGCGTGGAGATCGACGACGCCAACGTGCTGGCCTGCGTGCAGCGCGGCGTCGATGTGATCCAGCTCAACCTCGACGAGGGGCTTGCCATGTTCGACGACAACAGCTTTGACGTGGTGCTGCAGATCGACACCCTGCAGCATCTGCGCAATGCCGAGACCATGCTGCGCGAGACGGCGCGTGTGGGGCGCACCGGCGTGGTGGCGTTCCCCAACTTTGCGCACTGGCCCAACCGCTTGTCCATCCTGCGCGGTCGCATGCCCGTCACGCGCCGCCTGCCCTACCAGTGGTATGACACGCCCAACATCCGCGTCGGCACGTACAAGGATTTTGAGGTGTTGGCCACCAAGAACAGCCTGCGCATCCTCGACTCCTTCGGGCTGCAGGATGGGCAGGAAGTGCGCTGGCTGCCCAACGCCCGCGCGGGCACGGCCGTCTTCCACTTCGAACACGCGTAGGCAGGGTACAACCCCCGGAGTCGCTTCGCGCCTTCCCCCTTCTCTCGAACGGCGAGGCCGTTCGGGAAGGGAGACACCGCCAGCGCACGCAAGCGAAGCGCCGCATGTGCAGCTTGGCGGCCCTTGCGCGGCGGTCGCTGGCTGGAGCCATGCGCTTGCGTACGCCATGCGCGCGTCACGCAACCGGGTTATGGTGAGTGGGTAGTAACCCGCTCCCGGACAACACATGCGCTTTGCCCCTCTGAAGATCCTTGCCGCAACCGTTTTGGTCACCTCGGCGCTGGGCGCCGTGGCCCAGGCCTGGCCACCCACTCCCACCGTGATAGCCCACCGAGGCGCTTCGGCCCTGCGGCCCGAGCACACGCTGGCCGCGTACCAGAAGGCCATTGACGATGGCGCCGACATCATCGAGCCCGACCTGGTGATCACCAAGGACGGCGTGCTGGTAGCCCGGCACGAGAACGCCATCGCCATCCTGAACTCCGACGGCTCGGTGAAGGAAGCCACCACCGACGTGGTGGACCGCCCCGAGTTCGCGGGCCGCAAGGCCACCAAGACCATCGACGGCCAGACCATCACCGGTTGGTTCACCGAAGACTTCACACTGGCCGAACTCAAGACCCTGCGCGCCCGCGAGCGCATCCCCGCGCTGCGCCCGGCCAACATGGCCTACAACGGCCAGTTCGAGGTGCCCACCTTGCAGGAAGTCATCGACCTGGCCAAGGCCCAGAGCGCGAAGACGGGCAGGACCATCGGCATCTACCCCGAGACCAAACACCCCACCTACTTCCAGTCCATCGGCCTGCCGCTGGAGGCGCCGCTGCTGGCCGTGCTCGAGAAGAACGGCTGGAACCACAAGGACGCGCCTGTGTTCGTGCAGTCGTTCGAGGTGGCCAACCTGCAGGCGATCCGCAAGCTCAGCAGCGTGCGCCTGGTGCAGCTGGTCGCGCCATCCGGTCGGCCCTATGACTTTGTGGCCCAGGGCGCGGCCAACACGCGCGGCTATGCCGACCTGATCACGCCCGACGGCCTCAAGCAGGTGGCCACCTACGCCAACGCCATCGGCCCGTTCAAGACCCTTGTGGTGCCGGTGAAGGACGGTGTGCCCGGCGAGCCCACGCCGCTGGTCGCTCAGGCCCACGCCGCAGGGCTGGCCGTGCACATCTGGACGCTGCGGCCTGAAAACGCCTTCCTGCCCGCCGGGCTCAAGAAGGCGCCCGCCGCCGATGGCACCGTGCGCGGCGACAGCGTGGCCGAGATCACGGCCTACCTGCGCGCAGGCATCGACGGATTCTTCACCGACGACTCGGCAGTGGGCCGTGCCGCGGTGCAGGCCTTCACTGCAAAGGCGATGGCGGCGACGAAGTAACCGGCGCCGGGCGCGGCTTGCCCGGCGCGGCGCGCGCCCCCTGGCGCTGCCCCAGCTGCCGCGCCTTCTCCACCCACTGCGCCAGCCGCTCGGCACTGGCGCTGCGCACCGGGCCAAAGCTGTGCACCCGCACCGGGCGGATGCCGCAGAACTCCAGGATGGCCTTTTTCATCTGGTGGTGCCCGGGCATGCGCGTGATCCAGCGGAAGTACCAGGGCGGCGAATCCATGGTCACCAGCAGCTCGGCCGAGCGGCCTGCCAGCAGCTTGTCCCACAGCGACGAGCCCTGGCGGTACTTGAACGCGTAGCCGGGCAGAAACGTGCGGTCGATAAAACCCTTGAGCAGCGCGGGCATGGCGCCCCACCAGATGGGGTAGACCCACACCAGGTGGTCCGCCCAGGTGATGTCGGCCTGCGCGGCCAGCAGGTCGGGCTCCAGCGGCTGCGCTGCGCCATAGCTCTGGAACAGGGGGTTGAACGCGAGCTGCCCCAGGTCCAGAAAGCGCACTTCTGCGCCCGCTTGCAGCGCGCCCTCGGCATACGCGCGTGCCATGCCGGCGCACAGGCTCTCGGCGGCGGGGTGGCCCAAGAGGACCAGGATGTGTTGTTTTGCCACGGAATCTCCATCACACAGAAGTTGTTGATGGAGGCATGCTCACCTTGCCCCACGGGGCAGAGTCAAGCGGTCCGGTCAATAGAAAGCGATGGGGTGCGCGGCCGTGCCGGGGCTGCCAGTGCGGCGGGCGCCACGCAGGCCTGGGGCGTGGCGGGCACGGCCAGCGTGTCACAGGTGTGCAGCTCGGCCTCCAGCAGGGCCAGCTGGGCGTCCAGCGCGGCCAGGCGCGCCAGCTCCTGCGCTACGGCGGCGCGGCGCCGGGCCACCAGCTGCGCCATGCGCTCCCAGCCCGCAGTGGTGTCGATGTGGGGCAGGCCATCGAGCTCCGCCAGCCGAAAGCCCAGCGCCTGCGCCTGGCGAATCAGCAAAACGCGCGCCACATCGGCCTCGCCATAGTGGCGGTAGCTGCCCGCACGCGCCACGGCGCCCATCAGGCCCCGTGCTTCGTACAGGCGGATGGCCTTGGGCGTGGTGCCTGTGCGGCGGGCGAGCTCTCCGATGCGCATGGTGGGCGGGCGTTTTGCGGGTTGAGTACGATGCTATTAAATGTATAGCTATAAAGGCGTATCCATCGCGCGGAGACGGCCTTTTTTGCTTGTATTTTGGTGCGTTACGCGAGGGCGTGCGCGCTGTGCAGGATAAGCTGCAGGGTTCTCCTTGCGTTCCTTGTTGTCTTGCGCCCCTGCCCCCGCCTGCCATGCCCCAGTTTGCCGCCAACCTGAGCCTGATGTACCCCGAGCTGCCCTTCCTGGACCGCTTTGCCGCCGCCGCGCGCGACCGGTTCACGGCGGTGGAGTGCCAGTTTCCTTACGCTTTCGCACCCGCCGAAATGGCCGCGCGGCTGGCGGACCACGGCCTGCAGCTGGTGCTGATGAATGCCCCGGCCGGTGGCGCCGACCGCGCCGCCATGGCCACTGCCTGGGAGCAAGGCGCGCGGGGCACGGCCGCGCTGCCCGGGCGCGAGGCTGAGTTCCGCGCGGGCGTTCAAGAGGCGCTGCGCTATGCCGAGGCGCTGGATTGCCCGCACATCCACGTGCTCTCGGGCATCGTGCCGCCGGGGGTTGAGCGTGAATCGCTCAAGGACCTGTGCGCGGGCAATCTGCGCTGGGCGGCCGACGCGGCGGCGCGCGCAGGGCGCAAGGTGTTGATAGAACCCATCAACCTGCGCGACGTGCCGCGTTATTTTTTGAATCGCCAGGATCATGCCCACGAGCTGCTCGACGCCGTGCAGGCCGACAACCTCCAGGTGCAGATGGATCTGTACCACTGCCAGATCGTCGAGGGCGACGTGGCCACCAAGTTGCAGCGCTACCTGCCCACAGGCCGCGTGGCGCATGTCCAGATCGCTGGTGTGCCTGGCCGCCACGAGCCCGACCGGGGTGAGCTGCACTACCCGTTCCTGTTCGAGACGCTGGACGCGCTGGGCTACAGCGGCTGGGTGGGGTGTGAATACCGCCCGGCGGCCGACACCTCGGCCGGTCTGGCGTGGCGGGACCGGGCGCTGGCGGCTTCTGCAGGGCGCTGATCCCACGCAGAGCACCTCTAAGCGCAATCGCCCTGCGCCTCCAGTCCGCGCAATTGCGTAAGGGAATGCGTGAATAAATGTAACAAGACTCTGGCCGTAGATTCAGAGCAGACCGGTCCAGCCGGCTTCGTGCATTCGGCATTCGTATTCACTCGCAGGAGACATTCCCAATGGCAGCATCCCTTGCCAACAACCGTTCCGTCGCGCGGCAGGTCACGCTGGCCGCCATTGGTCTGGTGGCCCTGGTGCTTGTGCTGGTGGGGCTGGCGATTGCGGTGCTGACCGAGCGCAGCACCCGTGCCCAGGTGGTAGCCAGCGTGGGTGATACGGCGCAGAGCGTGGCGCAGTCGCTGGATGCGGCCGACAACACCAACCGCGAGCTGGTGCAGCTCACCATGAAGGGCTTCCAGCGCTACTTCGAGGCCACCATGCAGCTCGACGAGGCCTCGGGCGAACTGCGCAGCTACGGCGCGCTGGTCAACGAGGACTACGGCTCGGTCGACAAATTCGCCAACGAAACCGGCGGCATCGCCACGGTGTTCGCCAAGAAGGGCGACGACTTCATCCGCATCACCACCTCGGTCAAGAACGACAAGGGCGAGCGCCAGCAGGGCACACCGCTGGGCAAGGACGACCCGGCCTATGCCACGGTGTCCAAGGGTGAGCCCTACACGGGCGTGACCTCGGTCGCAGGCAAGCCCTACATGGGGCACTACCTGCCCGCCAAGGACGCCTCGGGCAAGGTGATTGCGCTGCTGTTCATCGGCAACGACATCAGCGTGTTCCACACCATGCTGCAAAAGCAGGTCACGCAGACCAAATTTTTCGAGCACGGCGGCACCTACGTGATTAACCCCGGCACCTCTCTCGACAAGGCGGTGTTTGTGTACCACCCCACGGCGCGCGGCAAGCGCGTGCTGGAGGCCTACCCGCAGGCGCGTCCCTTCTTCGAAACGCTGGCCGCGTCGCAAGACGGCTTTGTGCGCGAGGCCGCCCCCGTGCTGGGCGCAGGCGCCACGGACCCCTGGGCGCTGGTGCGCAAAACCGGTGGCGGGTGGTGGGTGGTGGCCGAGGTGGCCGACGGCGAGGCCATGGCCAGCCAGCGCCGTGTGACGCTGGCCGTGTGGGGCATGATGGCCGTGGCTGTGGTGCTGCTGGCCATTGGCCTGTTTGTGATGCTGCGCCGGGGTGTGAGCCGCCCGCTGCAGGGGCTGACCCAGGCCATCACCCTGGTGGCGCAGGGAGATTTGACGGAAGAATTCCGCACCACGCGGCGTGACGAGATCGGTGCGCTGGTGCAGGAGGTCGAGGGCATGCGCCAGCGCTACACGCAGATGCTGCAGCAGGTGCGCACGGCGGTGGACAGCATCACCACCGCCAGCGCCGAGATCGCCAGCGGCAACCAGGATCTGTCGGCCCGCACCGAGGCCACGGCCAGCAGCCTGGCACAGACCGCGCAGAGCATGGACCAGCTCACGGCCACCGTGCGCCAGTCGGCCGACGCCGCGCGCCAGGCCAACCAGCTGGCCAGCACCGCTGCTGCCGTGGCTGCGCGCGGCGGCCAGGTGGTGGGCGAGGTGGTCACCACCATGGGCGACATCAACCAGAGTTCGCGCAAGATCGCGGACATCATCGGTGTGATCGATTCGATTGCGTTCCAGACCAACATCCTGGCACTCAACGCTGCGGTAGAAGCTGCCCGCGCAGGCGAACAAGGCCGAGGTTTTGCCGTGGTGGCCAGCGAGGTGCGCAACCTCGCCGGTCGCTCTGCCTCTGCCGCGCGCGAGATCAAGGCGCTCATCGGCGCCTCGGTGGAGCGGGTGGAATCGGGCGCGCGCCTGGTGCAGAACGCCGGTAGCACCATGGACGAGATCGTGGGCTCCGTCAAACGCGTGGGTGACATCATTGGCGAGATCACGGCCGCCTCGGGCGAGCAGTCCGATGGCATTGGCCAGGTCAACACCGCCGTAAACCAGCTCGACCAGATGACCCAGCAAAACGCCGCGCTGGTGGAGCAGTCGGCTGCCGCCGCTCAAAGCCTGCGCGATCAGGCCACCCGGCTGGCGGGGGCGGTCGGGGTGTTCAGGCTCTTGGGGGGTGGCGAAGCAGCCCCCGTGTTGTCACGCGCCGCCACCCGGACTGCCCTGGTCGCGCCACCCGAGCCCGCTGAGCACTGAGCACTCAGCACGGCACTGCCGGGGCGTGTCACTGCATCTGGGCAATGTGCGCAGTGCGCCTGCGGTGCGGTGCCCCGGGGCAATCCGGCGTTGGGTGTGATTGGCGGGCCTTCCGGGCGCAAATTCCGGTTCAGGCAACGCTGAACAATCCCCCTCGTGGACAGCCCATCCCTATCCAGGGTCCGCCACATCGCGGAGACTGACTCAGCGCCGCTCAAGTCCGCTATTCTGTTGGCTTGTCATTTGTTGTCCACGATGCCGTCTTTTCCCGCTGATGTACCGACGCTGTTCGCGGTTGTGATCCTGACGTCGCTGTCCATGGCCGCAGGGATTGCGGTGGTGGGTTGGAGCCGCCACAACGATGGCCTGCGCTGGTGGTCCCTGGCGCTGCTGCTCAACGCGGCGGCCTATGCCTTGTTTTCACTGCGTGGGCGCATCCCGGACAGCCTCTCGGTGCTCACCGCCAACCTGATGTTGGGCGCTGTGTTTGTCTGCATGCAGATGGCCGTGCGGCAGTTTCATGGGCTGCGCATGCCTTGGCGCGCAATCGCGGCGCTGATGGGTATTTTGCTGTTGTCCTTGCTCATTTTTCAGCAGGACTTCGTTGCCCGCGTGATCGCAGTGAGCCTGGTGCTGGGGGCGTTCGCTACATGGACACTGTGGGATCTGGTGTCCGAGAAGCGCCGTCGGGTGGGTCGGGGCGCGTGGCTGCTCGCTGCAGCACTGGCTTTTCAGGGCGTTGTCTTTGTGATCCGTGTGGTGATGGTGCTTCAGATGGACGGGGAGCCCAGGCTGGACCGCATGCTGACTGCGGGGGGCGGACAGACGCTCACGTTTTTCACTGCATTTCTGGTGGTGCTGCTCGGTTCGGTGGGGTTTGTGTTCATGTCGCGCGACCGGGCTGACGAGAGCAACCGCGTTCTCGCCGCACAGGACCCTCTCACCGGCGTGGCCAACCGCCGTTCGCTCATTGCCGCATTGGACCGTGATATGGCCCGAGCGCTGCGCATGCGCGAGCCCATGGCCTTGATGATGGTGGACGTCGACCACTTCAAGGGCGTGAATGACCGCTATGGCCATCCGGTGGGCGACCGCGTGTTGTGCGGTGTGGCCGACGTGCTTCGCCAGCGTTTGCGCGCGCAGGACCTGGTGGGCCGCTATGGGGGCGAAGAGTTCATGGTGCTTCTGCCCGACACGGGCCTGAGGGGCGCCGAACAGCTCGCGCGCGAGCTGTGCAAGGCGGTCGAGGACTTGCACTGCCCCATCGACGGCATGCCAGGCCCAGGCATTGCGGTCACAGTCAGCATTGGCGTGTTTGGCGGGCCCCTGGAGTCGGCGGACAGCTGGGACATGCTGATTGCCGCCGCCGACCGCGCGCTGTACCAGGCCAAGAAAAACGGCCGCAACCGCGTCGAGGTGGTCACGGGCCTGCGGCGCCCCAGCGCCCAGTTGGCGAACCAGATCAGTCCCGAGACCCAGCCCGGTTCATTGTTATGACTGGCGCCGAGAAACAGGACTTGGAAACAGGACACAGAAACAGCCCCCGGAAGGAGTGCACTGGCTGGTGGCGCATTCCCGGGTGCAGCGGGTGCTGCATCCCGAGTTGCGCAAGTGCTCTCTTTGTGGAGCCATGGCGCCCGGCGGGGGGTTGTGTTGGAATGGCGAATTGATCATCTTTCGCCTTCAGGAGCTCCACCATGAACGCCCGCGTGCCCTCCCAAGTCCTTCAGCCTGAGCTTGCGCTGCAGCGCGTCAGCCAAGCCTGGGACAACGACATTGTTCGCCAGCTCACCGACTACATCGCTATTCCCGCCAAGTCGCCCATGTTCTCGCCCGACTGGGCCGCGCAGGGTTTGCTGGACACCGTGGTGCGCAACGCCGCCTCCTGGGTCGAATCGCAAAAGGTCGAAGGCCTCAAGCTCGAAGTCGTGCGCCTCGAAGGCCGCACCCCCGTGCTGTTCTTTGAAATCGACGCCACACAGGCCGGCGCCACCGACACCGTGCTCATGTACGGCCACCTCGACAAGCAGCCCGAATTCAGCGGCTGGCGCAACGACCTGGGCCCTTGGACCCCCAAATACGAAGACGGCAAGCTTTATGGCCGTGGCGGCGCCGACGACGGCTATGCGGTCTACGCCAGCATCGCCGCTGTGCAGGAGTTGAAGCGCCAGAACGTGCCCCACCCCCGCATCGTCGGCCTGATCGAAACCTGCGAGGAAAGCGGCTCGCGCGACCTGCTGCCCTACATCGAGGCCCTCAAGCCCCGCATGGGCAATGTGGAGCTGGTGGTGTGCCTGGACTCGGGCGCGGGCAACTACGACCAGTTGTGGCTCACCACCAGCCTGCGCGGCATGGCCACCGGCACGCTCAAGGTTGAAATCCTCACCGAAGGCATCCACTCGGGTGACGCCTCGGGCCTGGTGCCCTCGTCGTTTCGCATCATGCGCCAGGTGCTCGACCGCCTCGAAGACAGCGCCACCGGCCGCCTGCTGCCTGCCAGCTTCCACTGCGAGGTGCCCGCCGACCGCCTGGCCCAGGCCCGCGCCACGGCCGCCATCCTGGGCGAAGAGGTGTACCGGCGCTTTCCGTGGGCGCATTACGACTGCGGCGGCTCCACCACCTTTGCGCTGCCCACCACCACCGACCCGGTGCAGGCCCTGCTCAAGCGCACCTGGGAGCCCACGCTCAGCGTGACCGGCGCCGAAGGCTTCCCGGCCCTGCAGGATGCAGGCAACGTGCTGCGCCCCTACACCGCCTTCAAGCTCAGCCTGCGCCTGCCGCCCCTGGTGGATGCTGCCCAGGCGGTGCAGGAACTCAAGTCCTTGCTGGAAGACAACGCGCCCTACCAGGCTAAGGTCACGTTCCAGGGCACGAGCGGCGCCACGGGCTGGAACGCGCCCAGCACCACGCCCTGGTTCGAGCAGGCGCTCAACGATGCGTCGCAGGCCCACTTCGGCGCTCCCTGCGGCTACATCGGCCAGGGCGGCACCATCCCGCTCATGAACATGCTCAGCGAGGGCTTCCCCACCGCGCAGATGATGGTCTGCGGCGTGCTGGGCCCCAAGAGCAATGCCCACGGCCCCAACGAATTCCTGCATGTGCCCTATGCCAAGAAGCTCACCGCTGCCGTGGCGCAGGTGATTGCGGGCATGGCGCAGCACCAGGCGGCCGCTGCTGCGGCAGTCTGACCGGCGCGGGTTGCGCTTCCGAACCCTGTGGTGGGGCAGCATCGCCTGCCCCTTTTTCATTGGGCTTTGGAGGCCTGCCGGGTATGCTGCGTGCCATCCCCTGACAGCCCTGCTGCCCATGAACGCTGACGCACTAACCCCTTCGACCCTCACCTCCTTCACCGCCAGCGACGGCGAGAACCTGGCCGTGCAGGACTGGCCCCTGCCAGAAGGCGAACCCTGTCGGGGCACCGTGCTGCTGGTGCATGGCCTGGGCGAGCATGTGGGCCGCTACGACCATGTGGCGCGCAGGCTGAACGACTGGGGGTTTGCCGTGCGCGGCTACGATCACTATGGCCATGGCGAGTCCGCCGGGCCGCGCGGGGGGCTCACCAGGGACTTGCGTTTGCTGGATGATCTGGCCGACCTGGTGGACGCTACCCGCGCCCGCATGCCCCAAGGCCAGCCCCTGGTGCTGCTTGGCCACAGCATGGGCGGGCTGGTCGCCGCGCGGTTTGCGGCCATGCACCTGAGGCCCATCGATGCGCTGGTGCTGTCATCTCCCGCGCTGGACCCGGGCCTGAACGCCGTGCAAAAACTGCTGCTGGCCACGCTGCCCCGCATCGCGCCGAACCTGCGCGTGGGCAACGGGCTCGATGCGCAATACCTCTCGCACGACCCGGCCGTGCCCGCCGCCTACCTGGCCGACCCGCTGTGCCACGACCGCATCAGCGCGCGCCTGGCCCGCTTCATCGCCGACGGAGGCCCCGCCACCGTGGCCCGCGCTGCGCACTGGAGTGTGCCCACGCTGCTGATCTGGGCGGGCAGCGACAAACTGGTCAACCCCGCAGGTAGCCGCGCCTTTGCCGCCGCCGCGCCCAAGGCCCTGGTGCAGTCGCACTGTTTCGAGCCGCTGTACCACGAGCTGTTCAACGAAAGCCCCGAGCTGGCCGAGCCCGTGTTCGACCTGCTGCGCCAGTGGCTGGTGCGGCGCTGCCCGCTGGCGCAGTGATCAAAAAAATGAGGAAAAAAGGGCTTTTGCGCGCATCCATCAAGCGTTGATTGCTATTATTTTTGAAGCAATCCGCCCAGCATTCCGAACAGGTCGTTGGCATTGCCAAACCCGCCTTGGGGCGCATGGCCCTGGGGGCTGAGCTGGTCCACCAGGCCCGGCAGCACCTGGGCCAGCTGGCCCGCAGCGACGCCCGGGCCCACGCCCAGTTGCGACGCGATCTGCGACAGCGGGCCGCTGCCCAGTACGTTGGACAGCTGCTCGCCCGAGATCGCCTGGTTGGGCCCCGTGCTCAGCCATGAGGCAATCACATTGCCCAGCCCCGCTTGCTGAAACCTGGCCATCAGCCCCGGCAGGCCGCCCACCGGGCCGTCGTTGCTGATCAGGGACATCACGGCCTGCACCAGCTGCGGGTTTTGCGCAGCCAGGCTGATCAAACCACCTAGGCCGCCTGCTGCGCCACCTGCCGAAGCCTGTGCGCCGCCCTGCGACACGTTGTTGATGACGGCACCCAAGACGGAATCGAGCAAGCCCATGGTGATCTCCTGCGCAAGAAAAACAAAAGAGAGATCGTAAACACGTTCTTACGCAGTCGGGCGGGCGCCCTGTGTCAACAAAGGTGAATTCCGCGCTCCCTCGCTCTGCGCGTTGCCTGCGCAGTGCCCCGCCTTCGACAGGCTCTGCCCGAACGGTTCGGGGGTGGCGCAGCAATGAGCGGTCGCTGCGCTCACACGCGCCAAGACAGGCTCCTAGGCCAGTGCCACCGCGCAAGGGCCGCCCCGCCGCGCTGGTGGCGTCCCCCTTTGGGGGAAGCGGCGAAGCCGCTCAGGGGGGCTACTTTCCTCGGCGCTTCTCCAGCAGCGGCTCGCTCACCCCCCGTACACCGACCAGACCCAGCACGGTCATCAGCGAGGTCTGCGCGCCCTGCCAGGCGTCGGTCAGGTCGATCCACTCGGACAGCGCGTGAAAGCCGCCCGTCTTGCCGCCGCCGCCCATCACGATGGCCGGGATGCCCAGCGACATGGGTACGTTGGCATCGGTGCTGGCCCCGCCCAGGACCGTCTTGCGGCCATGGGCTCGGTTGGCGCGCACAGCAGCCTGCACGATGAGTGCGTCGGACGCAGTCTGCCCGCCCGGGCGGTCGCCGATCAGCTTGTGCGACACGCTGAGCGACTGCACGCCCCAGCGCTGGTTCTCTTCGGTCACGGCCTCGTCGATGGCGGCGAGGATCTTCTTTTCGGTCTCCAGCAGCGGTGCCATCGCATCAGAGCGGATGTCCACCGCCATCCGAGCATCGGGCGCAATCGTGTTCACCGAGGTGCCGCCGCCCACCGTGCCCACGGTGAAGGTGGTCTTGGGGTAGCTGGGGGTTTTGATGTCTGCGATCTTGGCAATGGCGCGGCCCATGCCGTGGATGGCACTGGGCACGCGGCCAAACGCGGCATAGCTGTGGCCGCCCGGGCCCTTGAAGGTGACCTCGTAGCGGTGGCTGCCCGTGCCCAGCACCAGCACGTTGCCGTCGGCGGCGGGCTCCAGGGCCACCATGCCGTCGATGTCGCGGTGCTCGGCAAACAGGTGCTTCATGCCGCGCAGGTTGCCCAGTTCTTCCTCGCCCACATTGCCCACAAACAGCAGGTCACCCACGGTCTCGATCTTCTGCTCGTTCAGCACCTTGAGCCACGACAGCAGCACGGCCAGGCTGCGGGTGTTGTCCGAAATGCCGGGGGCCATCAGCTTGCCGTCATGCTCCTTCACCTTCACGTCGGTGCCAGCAGGGAACACCGTGTCCAGGTGGGCCGAGATCACCAGCTTGGGCCCTTTGCCCGTGCCTTTGCGCAGCCCCACCACATTGCCTTCGGCGTCGATGGATGCGTGGGTCAGGCCCAGTGCCTGCAGTCGCGCCAAAAAGGCCTCGGCGCGTTTTTGCTCCTTGAAGGGCGGCGCCTCGATCTCGGTGAGCATCTTCAGGTCGTCGATGGAGCGGTTGTGGTCGGCGCGCACCGCGTCCATCAGCTGGGTGATGCGCGGCGAGGCCTGCAGGCGGGTGAACGCGGCTTCCACGGCGGGGCTGAGCTGCTCGGGCGCCGACGCCACGGCGCTCTGGGCCGCGACAGGGGCTGCCCAACTGGCAGCGGCCAGGGCAATGGCGCACAGCGCGTGGGTGGCTTGGGGCGGCGGAGGCGGGAGGAGGTGAATGTCATGGAGCAGAAGGGCAAAGCAAAAGCAACAACGAAAGGCACAGCACCTCGCCGTGGGCGCGGAGCTTGCATGCCCCCCATCGTCGCGCGAGTGCGCCGCGCCCGCTTTGCTTTAATTTGGTGGGCTGACAGTTTTTCTTACACCCCCGCTTTGCCTGCCCCTTCCATGCACCGTCACATTCCCAGCACCCGAGCCCTCCTGGCCTTCGAGGCCGTGGCCCGCCACCACAGCGTGAGCCAGGCGGCCGAGGAGCTGTGCATCACGCACAGCGCCGTCAGCCAGCAGATCCGCCACCTGGAGGCCCAGCTGGGCGTGTTGCTCTTTGAGCGCAGCGCGCGCGGCTCGCGCCTCACGTCCGCCGGGCGGCGCTACCACAGCCAGGTGGTGGGCGACCTGCTGCGGCTGCAGAACCACACGCTCGAAGCCATGGCCCAGCGGCCCGACGGCACGCGGCTGCTGGTGGGCTGCGTGCCCGTGTTTGCCGAGCGCTGGCTGCTGCCGCGTCTGCCCGCCTTTCTGGCCCGGCACCGGCACTGCAGCCTGCACCTGCAAGTGTTTCCCACGCAGACCTACATGTCCGAGCTGCCGTTTGATCTGGCAGTGCAGTACGACGACGCGAGCTGGCCCGGCGCTGAGGCCACCCCGCTCATGCGCGAAGTGGTGGTGGCCGTGTGCGCGCCCGGTGCGCGCCACCGGCGGGCCATGGCGCGCGGTGACTTCCGCGTCGTGCCGCTGCTGCAGCTCAGTTCGCGTCTGGGCGCCTGGGACGACTGGTTTGCGCGCGCAGGCATCACCCGCGTTCCGGAGCACCGGCTGGGCGGCCACCGGTTCGACCTGTTCTCCATGCTGGTAGAGGCCGTGCGTGCCGACATGGGCGTGGGTCTTGTGCCGCAGTATTTTGTACAGCGCGAGCTGGACGCAGGCACCCTGGCCCTGGCCCACCCGCATGCCGACACGGGCGCCCGGGGCTACAGCCTGTTCATGCCACCCGCGCGCGAGCCCGACCCCATGGTGGTCGCCTTCATGCAGTGGCTGCAGGCCGAGGTGGCGGCCTCGGGCGCAGGCGTCACACCGTCGCCGCGCGGCGGCGCTGCAGCGCCAGCCACAGCAGCGCCAGCCCGGTGAGGGTGATGGGCACCAGCGACCCGGCGTTGAGCAGCGTCCAGCCCTGCGTGGTGACCAGCACGCCGGATGAAAACGCACTCAGCGCCAGCGTGGCGTACACGCAGAAGTTAATGGCTGCCTGGGCGCGGTCTTTCTCTTCGGGGCGGTAGGCGGTCATCGCCAGCGTGGTGGAGCCGGTGAACAGGAAGTTCCAGCCCACACCCAGGAAGAACAGCGCAATGCCGAAGTGGTGCAGCTCCAGGCCCATCAGCGCCACGGCCACGCAGGCAAAGTTCAGCAGCACCCCCGTGCCCATGACGGGCAGCACGCCAAAGCGCTTGATGAGGTGGCCGGTGACAAAGCCGGGCGCGAACATGCCGATCACATGCCACTCCAGCACCAGCGCCGAGGCGTCGAAGTCAAAGCCGCACACCTGCATGGCCAGTGGCGTGGCGGCCATCAGCAGGTTCATCACGCCGTAGCCCAGCGCGGCGCCCACAATGGCCACGATGAAGGCGGGCTGGCGCATCAGCACGGTGAGGGGGCGCCCCTGCTCGCGCTGGCCCGCTGCGTTGAGCACCACGGGTTGCGCCTCGAAGCGGATGGCCGACATGCACAGCATGGACAGCAGTGCCACGCCGATCAGCGCGATGTACGCGCCCGCAAACGGCACCGGGAACAGCGTGCGCGTGGCGCTGGCCAGGTTGGGGCCCGCCACCGCGCCCAGCAGGCCACCGGCCAGCACCAGCGATACGGCCTTTTCACGGTAGTCCGGCGTGGCCAGTTCGGCTGCGGCAAAGCGGTACAGCCCGCCGTTGGCGCTGTAGTAGCCCGCCACCACCGTGGCCGCGCACAGCAGCCAGAAGCTGGCACTGAACGCTGCCCAGGCACACAGCGTGGCCGACACCACGGCCACGGCCAGCCCGATCTGGAACGACACCTTGCGCCCCCACCGCGCCTGGCTGTGCGCTACCAGCGGGGTGGACAGTGCCCCGCCCACCACATAGCCCATCACCGGCAGCGTGGCCATCCAGCCAAACGGGGCCAGTTGCAGGCCCACCAGGCCGTTGATGGCGATGAAGACGACGTTGTTGGTGAGGAAAAGGCCTTGGCACAGGGCCAGTAGCCAGAGGTTACGGTTCATCGATGGTAGTGCGTCAGGGGGCGCTTGAAGGGCTGAGGTTGGGTAGCGGGTCTGCTTCGAATCCGGCCCCAAAAATGCTGCCATTGTGCGCTTGCTGTGCTCGGCACAAGCCGATGCAGTTCCCGGCCACAGCGTCCTACGTGCTGAGGGCGGGAGCGCGTGGACGGGCGCGACCTGCCGGTGGATGCCGGTGACGCTGCAGCAGACCGACGTCCCACGCATCCAGGCCTTGCCCGTTGAAGGCAAGGCCGCCGTTGGTGGGCCCATCAGGTGCGCCTGTGCGTGTGTCATCGACTATCTGGACTTTGCCTCACCCTTGAGCGGTTCGGGCGGCTGTGCCGTGTGCGGGACTGGGGGTTGTGAGGCGTAGTCTGTAACGTACTCGTAAGCGCTTGATCTGCGCCCATTTTGAGCGTGGCGTGGGCCACCCAGGGTACATGTGATCACTCTCAGGGATTGCACCCAGCGACTTTCTCTTCGAGCGGTCGCAGGTAGTGGGCCAGAGGGCGCGGTCTGGGCATTGGGCGGTCACCGCAAGCCGCTCGCTGGAAGGATGTAGTGGCCCTCGCTCAACAGTGCCGCACGGTCATGGATAGTTGCCCTAGGCCCTGACGTACAACGTACAACACGGCATTCGATTTTCTCGCTGCCCTTGCATGTATCGTCGAATCTTGTGCGCAGGTGGCCCGAGAATCGCAGAGACCCTTTCGCTTTTCACCCATCGAAATACTTCAGCCATGTCTTCCATCTATATCGCGCTCAAACTCGTGTGTGCAGACGCGGGGGCGGCAAAGCAACTCAGAGACATGCTCGCCGCAGCCGGACCGGAGTTTCTTCGAAGCTCGTCTCATATCGCAGCCGTGTTCGCAAGCGCAGAAGGCCCGACGCCGATCCGTGTTGATGGTGTGAGTTCAAGGGGCGATGTTGTGTCGTTCGACTATCAGGACCCTGCGCAGCAGGGTTCGTTAACGCCGGATCAACTGCTGGCGTGGCAGGGCTCAGGCGTCGCTTTTTTGCAGTATGACTTCTGTGACACCCAGACAGACTATCGTGTGACGGAGTATTACCACGGGTTGACGGAAATCTCTGCGAAAGAGTTCAAAGCCCGTGCGGTTTCGTCAGAGGTGCCCGATGCAAAGAAGGTGGTGACGCTGACCAAACAAGGGGCTGATACGAAAGTGGCGCAGGCCATTCAGCGGGGCGTGGACATCAACGCGATGGTTGCAGGCTTTCCACTGTACGTACACGTGATTCGTGCACCCTATCCGCTGCCGTTGGCGATGGCGGCGCTGGCGAAAAGAGCGATTGACTGGCGGCTGAGCACCCACGACGCACACCGGTACGTTGCAGGCTTCCTGGAGTTTCCGGCCGCCAAGATCGGGGGCATGCTGCAAGCGATGCTTCGTGCGGCTGGCCCTGATTTGCCTGCCTTGATGCGGCAGGAGTCGATATGGCATCTGCTGCTGGTCGTGCCGGAAGCCATGGCGTGGGTATGCCAGCAAGATGGTCTTGATCTGGATGCTCCGCTGCAACACGCATCGCTGACGGATGAGCCGTTTGGACGTCTTCGTTCACACTCGCTGATCACACGTGAGCCCTGCAACTGCGGCAGCATCATGCACCACATCAACGTGGCGGATTCGGTGTTTTATGACGAGCTTGCGAGAAGCGTGAACAGAGTTCGCGGCAATTTCCAGTCCACGGAGATCGATCGCAGCATCGCTCTGTTGAAGCAACGCGGTGCGAAAGCAGTTCCTCCACTGCAACAGTCGTTGGCGCAGCGGCTGATGGGTTATCTGCAAGACAGTGAAGACTCTGTGAGCTTGCCGCAGTTGTTGGACATGGGTTTGTCCTTGACATCCGTACTGCCCGGCGGAGAGCACCCGTTGGCTATGGCTGCACAGTACCCGCCCAGCTGGGAAGCCAAGCTATGCAAGATCAATGAATTGTTGAATGCGGGTGCGGCGACTGATGCTTGGAGCAGCCACGACGGGTTCCGGTCCACAGTGCTGAAGTACGTTTTCGACGCGGAGTTCCGCTTGGCGTCTCTCCCCGCCGATCCAAGCCAGACAGCCCGGAAATTTTCTGCGGGTGTGCATACCGACCAGGTGCTGAAGCTATTGACCCATCCGTTGAAACATGGTCTGGATGTGTCGCAGCCGTTCAAGCTCTATCTGTGGCAAGGCCGCAACCACCTGACTTTCCGCGGTAGCTTGCTGGGAGCCATCGCCTTGCTGCTGTGTGGAAGACACAGCGAGCTGCGACCCTGGTGTGTGCCAATGGTCCGGTTGCTGCTGGCGCACGGCGCTTCAGGTGCTGATGAGGCAGAGACTGTCGACGCATCGAAGCAGGTGTTTGCTTCATATGGGGCATTGCAGCTGACCGGGCGCTGGCAAGCGGTGGTCGGCCCGTTCAAGAGAACGGCCAAAGCCTCCGTACTGGAACGTTTAATGCACCGACAAACATCCGAGGGCGAAGACGCCATCGACACCCAGGTGATTGAACTGCTGCAAGCTCGGCACGCCTGATGGGGGCGGAAGGCGAGTCAGTCAGCGGATCAAGAGGGCTGGAACCCTCGCACTTGTGTGACGGTGGGCCCCCTGCGTGCAGTTCCAATACCCAGCGCACCTGCGCCAAACTCACCCCAGCCACCCCTTGGGCACCTTGTCCGCCTTCTTCTCCACCGGGTTGGCCGTGAGCCACTGGGGCGCGTACTGCCGCATGAACTCCTTGGCCTTGTCAGGCCGGGCCGAAAGCCAGGCGTCATACGCGCCTTCGTTCAGGATCGCGGGCATGTTCTTCTCGCTGCCCGGAGGGCCGTAGCGCTGCAGCAGCGCGTGGTTGTTGGCGTTCACTGTGAGCAGGCAGTAGCTCACGATCACCTCACCGTCAGCGCCTTGCCAGCGTGCCCACAGGCCCGCCACGCCCATGGGCTTGCCGTCCACGCGGGCGATGCGGGTGGGCACGGCCTTGCCGGTGCGCCAGTCGTCTTCAAAAAATGCCTGCATGGGCACGATGCAGCGCTGGCCGTTCAGCCATGCGTCGCGGAACGCGGTGCCGGTGGAGGCCAGGTCCGACTTGGCATGGGCGAGCTTGGGCGCGCGCAGCTTGGCGTCGGATGCCGACTTGACCCAGTGCGGCACCAGGCCCCATTGCGCTGGCACCAGCATGCGCTGCGCGTCGCCACCGCTGGCTTCGTCCGCCGCCGGTGCGGACACGATGCAGGCCCCGGGTTTGCGCGGGCGCAGGTGGCGCTCCAGCGGGGTGTCGGGTGGTGCCACGGCAAAGGCCTCGCGGTAGCTGTCGGCGGGGTGCAGGGTTTCGTAGTGGGTGGCCATGGTGTGATGGTAGCGGGTGGTCGCTGTTTTTATGAATAAAAATCGGCCTTTCCGCGCATCTGGTAAAGGTTTTTAGCTATGAAAAGCGTAGTTGACTGCAGGGGCTGCGGTACTTGGCAGCGCGGTGCGGCTTGGAGATACTGGCTTTCTCCCTTCACCCCACCCTGGAAGACACACCATGCCCCACCCCGCCATCGCCCTGACCACGGCCCTGTTGTTGACCGCGGCGTTGGCGTGCGCCCACGCCCAGGTGCAAAAAATGCGCCCCGGCCTGTGGGAACACAGCGTGGTCATGAAAAGTCAGAGCGGCGAGATGGAGGCCGCCATGGCACAGATGCAGAAGTCCATGGCCAGCATGACGCCCGCGCAGCGCAAGCAGATGGAGCAGATGCTCGCGCAGCAGGGTGTGGCCATGGGCCCGGGTGGCAACACCACCACGTTGAAGGTGTGCATCAGCTCCGAGCAGGCCGACCTGGACCGCATACCGCCGCAGGAAGGCTGCACGCAGACCGTGAACCGTACCGGGCCAAACTCGATGGCCATGCGTTTCAGCTGCAAGGGCGCGCAGGGCCAGCCGCCCACCACGGGCGAGGGCACCATGACCTTCAACGGCCCCACGGCCTACTCGGGCCAGTTCAAGGTCAACACCACCACCAATGGCAAGTCCGACCAGCTTGACATGGCGCAGACCGGCAAGTGGCTGGCCGCCGACTGCGGCGCGCTCAAGCCCGTGCGTTGAGCGGGCCAGCACATCGGAGTCGCGCACGTTGGCGCGCAACGTGCCTGCGAAGGCCTGCAGTGCGCGGTCGCATAGCGCCAGGGATGCTCTTCAGGCATCGAGCGGAAAGTGTGCGCTGCGGACCGCTATGGGCTGCAAGGCGTCCAGCGCAGCAATAGCCGTGGCGTAGCTATTGCGAGCATTTACTACGTGGCAGCCCCCCGAGACCGCAGATGCACGCGACGCGATGGCCCGTGGGGAGCATCCCTACAGCAGCGTGAGCGCCGCAAGAGCCGCCAGGGGGGCGGTTTCGGCGCGCAGCACGCGGGGGCCCAGTGTGATGGGGGCAAAGCCATGCAACAGGGCCAGTTCTTCTTCGGCGCTGCTGAGCCCGCCCTCAGGGCCGGAGAGGAACAGCACGGGGCCGGTCGGGGTCGCCGCCCGCAGCAGCGGGGCCGTGCCCGAGCGCAGCGACAGCAGCAGGCGCTGCGCGGCCCCGGGCTCGGTGGCAGAGGCCGCCCCTGTCAGCGTTCGGGCCCAGCCCGCCAGGTCGATGGCATCGTGCACCACGGGCACGCGGTTGCGGCCACATTGTTCGCATGCAGCCACGGCGACGGCCTGCCAGTGGGCGATCTTCTTGTCGGCGCGTTCGCCCTTGAGCTTGAGCACACTGCGCTCGGCCACCAGCGGGGTGATGCTGGCCACACCGAGTTCGGTGGCTTTTTCCACGAGCCAGTCCATGCGGTCGTTGGCGGTGATGCCCGCGAGCAGGTGCACGGCGCGTGGTGCCTCGCGCTCGGTGGCGTGGTGCGCGCCCACCCGCACCAGCACATCGCTGCGGCCCATTTTCAGCACGGTGGCCTCGAACTCACCCCCTTCGCCGTTGAAGAGCGTCAGCGTATCGCCGGGCTGCAGGCGCAGCACCTGCACATGGCGCGCGGCGCCGGGGGGCAGTTCGATCTCGGCGCCCGTGGCCAGCGGAGCGGGGCAGTGGAAACGGGGCATTTGCTATGTTTTTGATAGCTTTCTGCGCATGATGGTCGCGCGCAGAGGGCCTTTTTTGATCATATTTTGGTTGCAGGGTGGTGTGCCAGCCTACATGCGGCCGTAGGCAAAGCCCACCATGGGCTCGGTGCCTTCGATCTGGTCGAGCATCTTGAGCAGCGGGCCCAGCTGGCGGTAGCGGTTGGCGGTGGCGCGGATGTAGGCCATGAACCGTGGCGCGTCGGCCAGGTACTTGGGCTTGCCGTCGCGCAGCGTCAGGCGCGCAAAAATGCCCGCGACCTTGAGGTGGCGCTGCAGGCCCATCCACTCCACCGCGCGGTAGAACTCGCCAAAGTCATCACCCCAGCCGCTGGCGCTGTTGGCACCCAGCAAGCCGGCCTTGCGTGCTTTCTCCCAGTAACGCACGGTGATGTCGATGATGAATTCCTCTTCCCAGCTGATGAACGCGTCACGCAGCAGGCTGGCGATGTCGTAGGTGATGGGGCCGTAGACCGCGTCCTGGAAGTCCAGCACGCCCAGGGGGGCGCCTGCTTCTACAGGTGCCATCAGGTTGCGGGTCATGAAGTCGCGGTGCACATAGACGCTGGGGGCGGCCAGGTTGTGCGCCACGATGGCATCAAAGGCGCTGCTCAAGGTCGCCTGTTGCTTGTCATCCAGCGTGACGCTGCGGTGTTTGGCCAGGTACCAGTCGGGGAACAGCGCCAGCTCGCGGCGCAACAAGGCCTCGTCGTACGCGGGCAGCACGCCGGGGGTGGATGCTTTTTGCCACTGCAGCAACACATCGGTAGCTTGCACGTACCAGGCATGGGCGTCCTGGGGCTTTTCGGCGTTCAGCCGCTCGATCACGGTCTGGTGGCCCAGGTCGGTCAGAAGCATGAAGCCGGTGGGCTCGTCCCAGGCCAGGATCTGCGGCACGTTCAGCCCGGCGGCGGCCATCAGGCCTTGCACCTGCACAAAGGGCTTGCAGTTTTCCTTGTCGGGCGGGGCATCCATCACGATGTGGCTGATGCCCGTGGCGGTGTCGATGCGCAGGTAGCGGCGGAAGCTGGCATCGGCCGAGGCGGGGCGCAGGGTCGCGGGCAGCAGTTGTCGAGGGCCCACCAGGGGGGCCAGCCAGGCTTCGAAGGCCGCTTTGCGGGCGTCGTCGGGCCAGGTCACGGGGGGCAAGGTGGTGGCGGCAGCGGCCGCGCCCAGGGGCGCACCGGCGGGTGATGGGGGGAAGGGGTGGCTCATGGATAATCCGATTTTAAAACCCGCTTTGGGCACGCGCCCCCGCAGAG
>NZ_QAIH01000075.1:0-7448 GCF_003060895.1 Acidovorax sp. HMWF029
CACTGGACCTGCGTGCCATAGTGGGCGCCGCAGCCTGGGCGCGCCTGCCCGCCGCCGTGCAACGCCGCTTTGGCATCGCACACGCCGATGTGGCCTATGAAGGCCAGATGGACCTGCGCTGCTCGCTGGTCGGCCATGTCTATGCCGCGCTGACCCTGGCTTGGGGCGGCCCGCTCACCCATATCAACACCGCCGCCCTGCCCGCCACCGTGCGCGTGAGCGACAACGGGTGCGGTGGTGTGGTGTGGGAGCGGTGCTTTCACACCGGCACCGACAGCGGCGCGGGCCGCACCGTGCGATCCACCAAGGAGCTGGGCCCCGATGGGCGCCTGCTGGAGCGCACCGATGGGGGCCTGGCCATGTCGTTGGATGTGCTGGAAGAAGACGGCGCGCTGGTGTTTCGCAGCCGCCGCTTCTGGTGGGTGCGGGGGCGCCTGCGCATCCCCGTGCCTGCCCTGCTGACCCCGGGCACCTGCCGCGTGGCGCACACCGACCTGGGCGGCGGGCAGTTCCGCTTCACGCTGAGCATGGTGCACCCCTGGTGGGGGGAGACCTTCCACCAGTACGGGGTGTTCACCGACCCGTGCACCGAACCTGCCAGCACTGACTATTCTCTGAACGCGCTTTGAAGCGCACACAACAACAAGGACACCCGACCATGAGTGCCATGACCCCCGTTTTTATGCTGCTCTCTGTCCAGGCCGCCATGGGCGCGTTTGACAACTGGTGGCACCACGAGCTGCAGGCCCGCCTGCCCCATCGCCCGTCGGCCCGGTATGAGCTGGCGCTGCATGCGGCGCGCGAGGCGATCTATGGCGTAGTTTTTTTCGGGCTGGCCTGGTTTGCGTGGCATGGCGCCTGGGCAGCGCTGATCGCGGCGCTGCTGCTGACCGAGCTGGGCATCACCCTGGCGGACTTTCTGGAAGAAGACCGCACCCGGCGCCTGCCCCCGCTGGAGCGGGTGCTGCACACGCTGCTGACCATCAGCTACGGACTGTTCCTGGGGCTGATGGCGCCCGTGCTGTGGGGCTGGCTGCAGCAGCCCACCGCCCTGATGGCTGCACCCCATGGCTGGGTGTCGTGGTTGTTTACTGCGTTTGCGCTGGCGGTGTGGGCCTGGAGTGTGCGCAACCTGCGGGCCGTGTTGCGCCTGCGGCGTGCAGCAGCACCTGCAGCCCAGCCCCAGGCTATGCCGGGCGACAGTCAGCACCACACTGCACCCGCCACGCTGGTCACCGGGGCCACGGGGTTTGTGGGCCGCGCCCTGGTGGCGCAGCTGTTGCAGGGCGGCCAGCGCGTGATCGTGCTGACGCGCGATGTGCTGCAGGCCCGCGCCAGCCTGGGCCCGGGTGTGTGGGCGGTGGACTCGCTGGACGCGATCCCACCAGAAACCCGCATCGACGCTGTGGTCCAGCTCGCTGGGGCACGGGTGCTGGGCATGCCCTGGACGGCTGGGCGCAGGCGCGTGCTGCTGGCGAGCCGGGTGGACACCACCATGGCCGTGGTCGCGCTGATGCGGCGCCTGCACCACCGCCCACAGGTGCTGGTCAGTGCATCGGCTGTGGGGTTTTATGGCGCATCGCCCAACGCTTCGATGGAGCCGCTAGATGAGAACGCGCCACCGCGCCCCGGCGAGTTCCAGTCCGACCTGTGCGCTGCCATCGAGCACGAGGCCCGGCGCGCCGAAGCACTGGGTGTGCGCGTGGTGCGCCTGCGACTGGGGGTGGTGCTGGGCAACGGCGGCGGAGCCTACCCGATGCAGGCGCTGAGCGCCCGCCTGGGCCTGGGCGCCGTGCTGGGGCATGGCCACCAGGCCGCGCCGTGGATCCACCTGACGGATGCAGTGGGGCTGATCCGATTCGCGCTGGCACGCAGCGATGTGCAGGGGGCCATCAACGCGGTGGCGCCCGATGGCGTGTCGCAGCGCAGCTTTGTGCAGGCCCTGGCCGCGTCGTTTGGGCGGCGCGTGTGGCTGGCCATGCCCGCCGCCCCCTTGCGCTGGGCAATGGGCGAGATGTCCACCCTGCTGCTGGACGGGCAGAACGTGGTGCCCCAGGCGGCGCTGGCCCTGGGCTACTCATTTGTTCACCCCAACCTGCCTGGCGCCTTGCGGGATCTTGCTGTCCAGGGCGAAAGCAGTGGGGCAACGTGATGCGGTATCCGTGTAGCCGGATAGCCGGATAGCCGGACTACTGCGCCCGGCCCCACCCCAGCGCCACATGCTGCAGCAGCATGATGGTCTTGCCGTCCTGTATCGAGCCCTTGGCAATTCCTGCCAGGGCTTCGGCCAGCGGCATCTCGATCACCTCGATGTCTTCGCCCTCCCCCTCCAGGCCGCCCCCGGTGCGGATGCGGTCGCTGGGCTCGTACTCGGCCACAAAGAAGTGCAGCTTTTCCGTCACGGACCCCGGGCTCATGTACGCCTCAAACACCTTGCGCGGCTGGCGCACGCGGTAGCCAGTTTCCTCCTCGGCCTCGCGGCGGATGCAGGTTTCAGGGTCGTCACCATCGAGCAGGCCCGCGCAGGTCTCGATCAGCAAGCCGTCGGCACAGCCATTAAGAAAGGCGGGCAGCCGGAACTGGCGGGTGAGCACCACCGTGCTGCGGCGCGGGTCAAACAACAGCAGTGCGGCACCATTGCCACGGTCATAGGCCTCGCGGCTCATCGTCTGCCATTGGCCGTCGCGCCTGCGCAACGAGCAGGTGACCTTGCGCAGCACATACCAGTTGTCGGACAGCACCTGCACATCCAGCAGCTTCACATGCTCGGTGCGGGCGTTCAGCTCGGCAATAGGAACCTCGGGCGCGGGGCGGGTCATGCAAGGCTCCCTACGGGCTGGCTTGGGTGGCAGCGCGCGACAGGCGTCAGCGCCAAGGCCGTGTGATCTGGTGGCATTTGCATGGTTTTTGACAAGGTAAATTTACGCAATATCATGCACAAACATGCATATTCGTGCAATCACCTTGTCTAACCGCCCATGCTGACCACCCAACGCAAACAGCTCCTGCTCGACCGCCTGCGGCAGGACGGCCAGATCGTGGCCAAGGCCTTCAGCGAGGAACTGGGTATCTCGGAAGACACCGTGCGGCGCGACCTGCGCGAGCTGGCCGCTGAGGGCCGCTTGCTGCGCGTGCACGGCGGCGCCCTGCCCGCCTCAGCCGCAGTGGGCACTCTGCAGGCGCGCGAGTGGCTGGCTCCCGAAGACAAACGCGCCCTGGGCCGCGCCGGGGCTGCACTGGTGCGGCCCGGCCAGGTGGTGATTCTGGACGGGGGCACCACCTCGCTGCAGGTGGTGCAGTACCTGGCACTGGACTTGCGCGCCACCGTGGTCACGCACAGTCCCGCCGTGGCCGTGGCGCTGGGTGGACACACCCAGTTGGAGGTGCTCATGCTCGGAGGCCGGTTGTTCCGCCACTCCATGGTGAACGTGGGAGCCAGCGTGGTCGAAGCGGCCGCCCGGATACAGGCCGACCTGTACCTGATGGGCGTGACCGGCGTACATGCCGAAGCGGGCCTGACCACGGGCGATTTTGAGGAAGCCACCGTCAAGCGCGCCCTTCACCAGCGCGCCGCAGAAACGGTGGTGCTTGCATCACTCGACAAGCTGGGCACTGCCTCGCCGTTCCACATTGCGCCCCTGAGCGAGCTGGCAGCGCTGGTGGTGCCTGCCGCCACGCCGCAGGCGCTGCGCAAGAAACTGCAAGCGGGTGGCGCCAAGGTGGATGTTGCGGCGGCCTGATCAGCGTACAACGACCCCATCCCCCGGCCGCAAGTGCGCCACCAGCGCGACCGCAAAGTCCGACAGCACTGCCCCCTTGCGCACGCATATCCGCAGGTCGCGCTGCGCCCAGGGCTCGTCAAGATCCACCAGCACCGGCGGCTCGCTCAGGCCCGCCACCTGCAGGGCCGCGCCTCTGGACACCAGGCCACCGCCAACGCCTGCCCCCACCATGCGGCACACGGCCTCGACACTGCGCACCTGACTCCGCACATCGAGATGCCGCCCCAATGATGCGGCGGCGTTCATCGTGAAGGTGTGGATGGCCGAGCCCGCGTGCAGCATCACAAAGGCCTGGTCCAGTACCTCGGCAAACCCCACATGGTCGCGCGCTGCCAGCGCATGGCGGGCGTTGCGCAGCAGGGCCTCGCCCGCACGCGTGAGTGCCAGGCCCTGGGTCTAGGAGTCTGCGCGGCAGAAGGAGCATCGGCTGCAACGCGCGATAAACCAGTCTCGCGCGGTACTACCTCCGCGCCCAGGGCCCCGCCCTGGGGATGGCCGTGTTCTCGACCAAGCTGCCGGTGTTCGTGACCTCAGCCGCCATCCGCCGCATTGGCGCCTCCAAAACCGCACTCATCGGCACGCTGGGGCCCATCCTTACCATCTTTTTTGGCGCCTGGCTGCTGGGCGAGCCCTTGTCCGCCTGGCAACTGGGGGGCGCAGCCCTGGTGCTGGCAGGGGTGATGCTGATCAGCAAAATCAGCATCAAAAAAGGCCTTCACCGCCTGATGGGCAAGACTTTATTGCCACATAAAAGATAGCAATCTCGGTTACAGCATTTCATCCACCTCATCCGGCACGCAGAGGCGTAAAAAAGCCCGCACGGGGCGGGCTGTGGGCCGGACGCGAAACCCTGTTGCTCAGGCGCGCGGAACGGGTGCGCCCGAGTTCACGCACAGCGCCATGTTCAGCGCCTTGATGGCGGTCTTGTAGTCCTCGCGCTCGATCACGAACTGCATGTTCACCTGGCGCAGGGTCTGCGAGACGCAGTTCACATTGACCTGCGCATCGGCCAGCGCCTGCGCGGCCTTCGCCAGCACGCCGGGGATACCGATGTTGGAGCCAATGGTGCATACGATGGCGCTGGGCTTGATCGTCACGACCTGGTAGTCCTTCTGCAGCTCGGCTACCAGCTCGGGCGTCACCTGGCTGTCCCACATCAGGTGCGCGATGGAATTGGCGTTGGTCGCCTTCAGGATGTAGCTCACCTCGTGCTTGCAGAACACGTTCATCAGGCCCGCATCAAAGCCCACGGTGCCCACCATGCTGGGGTCGTGGATCTCGATCAGCGTGACCTTGTCGGTGCCGGTGACGATCTCCACGCGTGCGCGCTCACCCACGAAGTCCTTGGTGATGAGCGTGCCGGGGTGGTCGGGCTCAAAGGTGTTTTTCAGGCGGATCGGGATGCCGGCCAGCTCCATGGGCTTGGCGGCTTTGGGGTGGATGGCTTCCATGCCCACATCGGCCAGTTGGTCGGCCACGTCGTAGTTGGTGGCACCCACCACGATGGCGTTTTCCAGGCCCACCAGGTTGGGGTCGGCAGACGAGAGGTGAAATTCCTTGTGGATCACGGCCTCGGCGGGGCGCACTTCCACGGCGATCTTGCTGAAGGTCACCTCGGAGTAACCCCGGTCAAACTCGCGCATGATGCCTTCGGTGCCCTTGGTGTAGCCCGTGGCCACCACCACCTTGTCGCTCAGGTCCAAGCCCTTGAAGCTGTTGGCAATGCGCTCGTCGATGGTCCAGGCTTCGTTGTCGTCAAAACCGGCCAGATCCATCAGCACAGCCTTCACGCCATTGGCCTTGAGGATCTCGACCGAGTTGAATGCGCTGTGCGATTCGCCAATCGAGGCCAGCACTTCGCGCGCAGCCAGCAGCACATCGTGGCGGCTCAGGTAGCCGCTGGCCAGCACATGCTGCATGGCGCCCAGGTATTCACGCGCCTGGCCAATGCGCTGGTCGATGAAGGCATCGGCCACATCCAGCGGCAGGCCGATGTCGGCATAACCGGCGTTGAGCTTCTTGAGGCTGGCAGCCAGGCCCGTCAGGGCATCCTGGTAGCCCTTGCCTTCTGCAAACAGGGCATAAATGCCGCGCTCGCCCGTCTTCTTGTGCTCCAGCAGCTGGTTCGTCACGCCCGAGTAGGCAGACACCACGTAAATGCGACCGTAAATGCGCTTGGGGTCGTGCAGCACGATGTGGCGCAGCACATCGCCAAAGGCGGTCATGGAAGTGCCGCCGATCTTCTCGACAGAGATCTTGGAGTTTTGAACGTCTTGCATGGACTGACAGGCTCAGGGGAGCAATAAGGTTGGAAAGCCGGACGGGTGTTCTGCCAAGGGGCTCAGCGGCAGGAAACCCTCTATTTTCCACGACTTTTATCAGGGCACATTGACATGGGCCTGAAGTGCCAAGCCCTCGGTATGCACGGAGTCGAGGACCCCTGCGGTTTACCGGGCCACCGCATCCGCCTCGGCCTCAGGCCACAGCTTGGGAAACAAAAAGCGCAGCGCATGCTGTGGCAGCCCAAACCGCACCTTGCCCTGCGGCGAGTCGGACTTGAGCAGCCCCCGCCGCACCAGCGCGCCCAGCGCATCGGTGGCGCCCCGGTCGCTCATGCCCAGCATGGACTTGAAGTCGCCGCGCGCCATCTCTTCGCCGCTCAGAAACAGGTAGTGCAACCCGCGCAGGGACTCTGGGCGCACACCCGATTTCTCTACCGTGGCTTCGAACACCAGGCAGGCTGCGATGCGGGCCTTCAGGGTCTCGAAGTCCAGCATGTCGGCCATGAAGCCCACCTGGTCCTGGCAGACATCCAGTACATAGTCGCACCAAGCCACCAGCGCCTGTTCACTCAGGTTGCCGCGCCCGTCCAGGTCGCCACGGCGCGCGCTGTCTGCGTCGGCCAGCAGCGCGTAGTACCGCTCGGTACTGCGTGCAAAGCCCCGCAACGGCGACCACAGCCCCCCGGTGTAGCCCAGCGCACTCAGCAAGGTATGCGTATGCAACCGCATGACACGCCCATTGCCATCCACAAACGGGTGCACCCAGCCCAGGCGCTGGTGTGCACACGCCAGGGCCACCAGAGCCGCCTCCCCCCGCCGCACGCTGCCGTAGCAAGATGCCCATCGCGCAAGAAACTGCGGCACGCTGGACCACGCAGGCGCCACATGCTGCCCCACCTGTACTTCACGCTGGCGCAAGGCGCCGGGAACAATGGGCTCGTTTTCTGCCGTCACCAGATCGGCGATCGGCAAGCGACCAAACAACGCACCATGCAGCGCCTGCACCGCGTCCACCGAATACAACGCCCGCGCGCCCTCCAGTCCGGCATAGCGCTGCTCTAGCGCCTGCTCCGCATCAATGTGCGCCACGGCCAGGCGCTGCTTGGCAGCGAGCACAGCGTCTTGTGAAAAGTCTTGGCGCAGCGCCTGCTCAATCTCGTGCGGGCGCGTGTGCTGGCCCTCGATGCGGTTGGTGTAGTACGAGTTCATGCTGCGCAGCAAGGTGCGCAACTCGGGCGGCACCCGGGTGCCTGCGAGCAATGTGGCGGCGCGGGACAGGTCATGCGCCTTGGCCAACAGAGGCTCCATGCGCACATCGGATGGAAGCAAGGGCTCGAACTGATGGGGCGCGTTGTACATGGCCCTATTTTGCCAACTTTAAAAC
>NZ_QAIH01000075.1:7458-21878 GCF_003060895.1 Acidovorax sp. HMWF029
AAGAGTTTTGCCAACATTTCCGCCAACCACGATTTGCCGACATGCACTCCAGCTGCGCAACACTGCATCGCCAAAGAAAAGCCGCGCAGTCCTTTCGGAGTCTGCGCGGCCAGCTACTGAATTCGTAGCGTTTTCAGCAGCTCAATAGCTCATCGGCTCACTTCTTCTGCGGCGGCACATCCGTGCAACTGCCATGCGCAATCTCCGCCGCCATGCCGATGCTTTCGCCCAGCGTGGGGTGCGGGTGGATGGTCTTGCCGATGTCCACCGCGTCGGCGCCCATCTCGATGGCCAGCGCAATCTCCCCGATCATGTCGCCCGCATGGGTGCCGACCATGCCGCCGCCCAGGATCTTGCCGTGGCCATGGGCTTCGGGCGAGTCGTCGAACAGCAGTTTGGTGACGCCTTCGTCGCGGCCGTTGGCGATGGCGCGGCCGGAGGCCGTCCAGGGGAACAAGCCCTTCTTGACCTTGATGCCTTGGGCCTTGGCCTGGTCTTCGGTGAGGCCGACCCAAGCCACCTCGGGGTCGGTGTAGGCCACGGATGGGATCACGCGGGCGTTGAAGGCGGCTGCTGCCAGCTCCTTGTTGCCTTGCAGTTCACCGGCGATGACTTCTGCCGCCACGTGCGCCTCATGCACCGCCTTGTGCGCCAGCATGGGCTGGCCCACGATGTCGCCGATGGCGAAGATGTGCGGCACATTGGTGCGCATCTGGATGTCGACGTTGATGAAGCCACGGTCGGTGACGGCCACACCTGCCTTTTCGGCGGCAATTTTCTTGCCGTTGGGGGTGCGGCCCACTGCCTGCAGCACCAGGTCGTACACCTGAGGCTCGGGTGCGGTGCCGCCCTCTTCCGCTGGTGCGAAGGTGACCTTGATGCCTTCGGGGGTGGCTTCAGCACCCACGGTTTTCGTCTTCAACATGATGTTGTCGAAGCGCTTGGCGTTCATCTTTTGCCAGATCTTGACGAGGTCGCGGTCCGCGCCTTGCATCAGGCCGTCCATCATTTCGACCACATCCAGGCGGGCGCCCAGGGTGCTGTAGACGGTGCCCATTTCCAGGCCGATGATGCCGCCGCCCAGGATGAGCATGCGTTTGGGGACTTCCTTGAGCGCCAGGGCGCCGGTGGAGTCGACCACGCGCGGGTCGTTGGGCATGAAGGGCAGGCGCACGGCCTGGCTGCCGGCGGCGATGATGGCGCGTTTGAAGGCGATGACTTTCTTGGTGCCCGTCTTCTCCTGGCCGGTGCCGGTGGTTTCTTCCACTTCGAGGTGGTTTGCGCCAACGAAAGCACCGTAGCCACGCACGGTGGTCACCTTGCGCATCTTGGCCATGGCGGCGAGGCCGCCGGTGAGCTTGCCGATGACCTTTTCTTTGTGGCCGCGCAGCTTGTCGATGTTGACGGCGGGCGCGCCGAAGTCCACGCCCAGGTCGGCCATGTGGCTGACTTCGTCCATGACGGCTGCCACGTGCAGCAGCGCCTTGGAGGGGATGCAGCCCACGTTCAGGCACACGCCGCCCAGGGTGGCGTAGCGCTCGACGATGATGACCTTGAGGCCCAGGTCAGCGGCGCGAAAGGCGGCGCTGTAGCCGCCAGGGCCGCCGCCGAGCACGAGCACGTCGCAGTCCAGATCAGCCGAGCCAGCAAAGCTGAATGCTACTGGATTGATAGCTGCTTGCGCTTGCTGGACGGGCGGAGGGGCCGTTTTTTGCTCAGAAACTGCGGATGCCGGGGCTGCAGCAGGCGCTGGAGCTGCCGCGCCTGCGCCCTGCACTTCCAGTGTCAGCACCACCGAGCCTTCGGCGACCTTGTCACCGAGCTTCACTTTCAGCTCCTTCACCACCCCAGCGTGGCTGGAGGGGATCTCCATGGAGGCCTTGTCGGACTCCACGGTGATCAGGCTTTGCTCGGCCTTGATGGTGTCGCCGGGCTTGACCAGCACTTCGATGATGGCCACTTCGGCGAAGTCGCCGATGTCGGGCACCTTGATGTCGATGATTGCCATGGTGTGTCTTGCCCTTTCGTTACATCACGATGCGGCGGAAGTCCGCCAGCAGCGAGGCAAAGTACACGTTAAAGCGTGCGGCGGCGGCGCCATCGATCACGCGGTGGTCCCAGCTGAGCGACAGCGGCAGGATCAGGCGAGGTGCGAACTGCTTGCCGTCCCACTTGGGTTCGATGCTGCTCTTGCACACGCCCATGATGGCAACTTCAGGCGCGTTGATGATGGGCGTGAAGTAACGGCCACCAATGCCACCCAGCGAGCTGATGGAGAAGCAGCCACCGGTCATGTCGGCCGGGCCGAGCTTGCCGTCGCGCGCCTTCTTGGCCAAATCGCCCATCTCTTGCGAGATCTGCACGATGCCCTTTTTGTCGGCATCGCGGATGACGGGCACAACAAGGCCGTTGGGCGTGTCGGCCGCAAAGCCGATGTGGAAGTAGTTCTTCAGCACCAGCTGGTCGCTGTCGAGCGAGCTGTTGAACTCGGGGAACTTCTTGAGCGCGGCCACGGCGGCCTTGATCATGAAGGCGAGCATGGTGACCTTGACGCCGCTCTTCTCGTTCTCCTTGTTGAACTGCACGCGGAAGGCTTCGAGGTCGGTGATGTCCGCGTCGTCGTGGTTGGTGACGTGCGGGATGACGACCCAGTTGCGGTGCAGGTTGGCGCCGCTGATCTTCTTGATGCGCGAGAGGTCCTTGCGCTCCACCGGGCCGAACTTGGTGAAGTCCACCTTGGGCCAGGGCAGCAGATCCAGGCCCACGCCAGAGCTGCTGGACCCGCCAGAGGCCGCTGCGGGCGCTTTGGCCGCCTGGGCCTTGGTCTGCACCGCGCCTGCCATCACCTGCTTGGTGAAGGCGGCCACGTCGTCCTGGGTGATACGGCCCTTGGGGCCAGTGCCCTTGACCTCGTCGATGGGCACGCCCAGTTCGCGGGCGAACTTGCGCACCGATGGCGATGCGTGGGGCAGGCCTGCGGTGGGAGTGCCGGGCTGGTGGGCGGGGACAGGCGCCGAGGCAGTGGCAGCAGCGGGCGCTGCGGCAGCCACCGCGACTGCAGGAGCAGCCACGGGGGCAGGTGCGGGCGCAGCGGCTGCAACGGGTGCGGCGGCCGGTGCTGCAACAGCAGCCGCGCCTTCCAGAATTGCCACCAGATCACCGATATTGACGGTGTCGCCAATCTTGACCTTGAGTTCCTTGAGCACGCCAGCGGCGGGCGATGGGATCTCCATGGAGGCCTTGTCGGATTCGACGGTGAACAGCGATTGTTCGACCTTGATGGTGTCGCCGACCTTGACCAGCATCTCGATGACGGCCACGTCCTTGAAGTCGCCAATGTCGGGCACACGCACTTCGACGGGGCCTGCAGCCGCAGGGGCAGCAGCTGCCGGGGCTGGCGCTGCTGCCGCCACTGGGGCGGGCGCGGGAGCCACCGCAGCAGGAGCCGGTGCAGCCGCCGGGGCTGCTGCAGCGCCCGCGTCAGCGGACTCCACCACAGCGATCACCGAGCCTTGCTTGACTTTGTCGCCCAGCGCAATCTTGAGTTCCTTGACCACGCCTGCATGACTCGATGGGATCTCCATCGATGCCTTGTCGGATTCGACGGTGATGAGCGACTGCTCGGCCTTCACGGTGTCGCCCACCTTGACCAGCAACTCGATCACGCCCACTTCGTCGAAGTCCCCGATGTCCGGGACTTGAATGTTGACCAATGCCATTGTTCTGTCTCCGTTCGTTTTATGCGTACAGCGGGTTGATCTTGTCTGCATTGATGCCGTACTTGGCGATCGCCTCGGCCACCTTGGTGGCGGGCAGCACGCCGTCTTCGCTCAGCGCCTTGAGGGCGGCCACGACGATGTAGTGGCGGTTCACCTCGAAGTGCTCGCGCAGCTTGCTGCGGAAGTCGCTGCGGCCAAAGCCGTCGGTGCCAAGCACCTTGTAGTTACGGCCCTTGGGAACAAAGGGACGGATCTGCTCGGCATAGGCCTTCATGTAGTCGGTGGATGCGACCACAGGGCCAGTGCTGGTGCCCAGTTGCTGCGCCACAAACGGCACGCGGGGTGTTTCCAGCGGGTGCAACAGGTTCCAGCGGTCGGCGTCCTGGCCTTCGCGGGTGAGTTCGTTGAAGCTTGGGCAGCTCCACACATCGGCCTGCACGCCCCAGTCGGCAGCCAGCAGGGTTTGCGCGGCCAGCGACTCGCGCAGGATGGTGCCCGAGCCCAGCAGTTGCACGCGGGTGCCACCCTCGGCACCAGGCTTGCACAGATACATGCCCTTGATGATCTGTTCTTCCGTGCCTTCCACAAGGCCGGGCATGGCGTAGTTCTCGTTGAGCAGCGTGATGTAGTAGAAGACGTTTTCTTGCTGCTCGACCATCCGCTTCATGCCACGGTGCATGATCACCGCGACTTCGTGGGCAAAGGTGGGGTCGTAGCTCACGCAGTTGGGGATGGTGTTGGCCAGGATGTGGCTGTGGCCATCTTCGTGCTGCAACCCTTCGCCGTTCAGCGTGGTGCGGCCCGAGGTTCCGCCCAGCAGGAAGCCGCGTGCCTGCATGTCACCCGCAGCCCAGGCCAGGTCGCCAATGCGCTGGAAGCCGAACATCGAGTAGTACACGTAGAACGGCACCATGATGCGGTTGTTGGTGCTGTAGCTGGTGGCTGCAGCGATCCAGCTGGCCATGCCGCCCGCTTCGTTGATGCCTTCCTGCAGGATCTGGCCGGCCTTGTCTTCCTTGTAGTACATCACCTGGTCGCGGTCGACCGGGGTGTACAGCTGGCCCTTGGGGTTGTAGATGCCGATCTGGCGGAACAAGCCTTCCATGCCGAAAGTGCGGGCTTCGTCCACCAGGATGGGCACCACACGCGGGCCCAGGGCCTGGTCGCGAAGCAGTTGCGTGATAAAGCGCACGTAGGCCTGCGTGGTGGAGATTTCACGGCCTTCGGCCGTGGGCTCCAGGATGGCCTTGAAGGTGTCCAGCGCAGGCACGGTGAAGCTCTCGTCGGCCTTCACGCGGCGGTGTGGCAGATAGCCGCCCAGGGCCTTGCGGCGCTCGTGCAGGTACTTCATCTCCGGCGTGTCGTCGGCCGGCTTGTAGTAAGGGATCTCGGCCAGCTGGCTGTCGGGGATCGGGATGTTGAAACGGTCGCGGATGTACTTGATGTCCTCGTCCGACAGCTTCTTGGTCTGGTGCACGGTGTTCTTGCCTTCACCGGCCTTGCCCATGCCATAGCCCTTGACGGTCTTGACCAGCAGCACGGTGGGCTGGTTCTTGTGCTCGTTGGCGGCGTGGAAGGCTGCGTACACCTTGGCAGGCTCGTGGCCGCCACGGCGCAGCTCGAACACCTCTTCGTCGGTCATGTGCTCGACAAGCTTGAGCGTTTCGGGGTACTTGCCGAAGAAGTTCTTGCGCACGAAGGCACCGTCGTTGGCCTTCATGGCCTGGTAGTCGCCGTCCAGCGTTTCCATCATCAGCTGCTTGAGCTTGCCGCTCTTGTCGCGGGCCAGCAAGGCATCCCAGCCATTGCCCCACAGCAGCTTGATCACGTTCCAGCCTGCGCCGCGGAACTCGCCTTCCAGCTCTTGCACGATCTTGCCGTTGCCGCGCACCGGGCCGTCCAGGCGCTGCAGGTTGCAGTTGATGACGAACACCAGGTTGTCGAGGTTTTCACGCGCGGCCAGGCCGATGGCGCCCAGAGATTCGGGCTCGTCCATTTCGCCGTCGCCGCAGAACACCCACACCTTGCGGTTTTCGGTGTTGGCAATGCCACGGGCGTGCAGGTATTTGAGAAAGCGCGCCTGGTAGATCGCCATGAGTGGGCCCAGGCCCATGGACACCGTGGGGAACTGCCAGAACTCGGGCATCAGCTTGGGGTGCGGATAGCTGGACAGGCCCTTGCCGTCCACTTCCTGGCGGAAGCTGTCGAGCTGCTCTTCGGTCAGGCGGCCTTCAAGGTAGGCGCGGGCATAGATGCCAGGGGCGCTGTGGCCCTGGATGTAGAGCAGGTCGCCACCGTGGCCTTCGCTCTCGGCGTGCCAAAAGTGGTTGAAACCAGCGCCAAACATGCTCGCCACCGAGGCGAACGAACCAATGTGGCCGCCAAGGTCGCCGCCGTCAGCGGGGTTCAGTCGGTTGGCGCGCACCACCATGGCCATGGCGTTCCAGCGCATGTAGGCGCGCAGACGCTTTTCGATGGCGATATTGCCGGGGCAGTGCGCCTCTTTTTCAGGCTCGATGGTGTTGACGTAACCCGTGTTGGCCGAGAACGGCAGATCGATGCTGCTCTGGCGGGCGTGTTCAAGAAGCTGCTCCAGGAGGAAATGGGCGCGCTCAGGGCCCTCCTTGTCGATCACGGCGGACAGCGCGTCCATCCATTCACGGGTTTCCTGTTGATCGGCGTCCGTGCCGATGCCGAAACCGGCCTGAGGGTCGGGCTGAGCTGACATGCTTTGTCTCCTGTAGATGTGGCAGCAAATTTAGTACGTTGGCTCTAGTTTCGCATATTTTCCAAGAATTTCAAATGGTGCCTATTCATTTCATATTGCAATATTTTGCTGCAAGCGCACATTCTCAGAATGGAGGAATACAGAGCACGGCTCCCCTACACTTGCGGGATGGATTCGATGCCCCCAGCCCCTTCCCCGACGGCGCCGTCCGTGACTGCGCCGATACGCTGGTGGCGCAAATGGTGGCGCAGCTTGTCCCCCACGCGCCAGGACCGCTTTGCCGCCCTGGCCCCTCTGGCGGCAGTGCTCATGTTTCTGGCAGCCATCGTGGCGGCCTTCTGGTATCTGCGCGCAGAAGAGGCCGAGCGCGAGCAGGAAGCCCTGCGGCGCGATGTGGAATACGCCCAGCAGCGCGTGCGGCTGCGCCTGCTGGAACGCCAGGAACAGCTCATGCGCATTGCGCGCGACCTGTCCAACCAGGATCTGGGCCGCGCTGAATTTGTAATCCGCGCCGAGGCGCTGATCAGCCAGTACCCCGAGCTGCAGGCCATCACCTGGATCGACGACCGCCGCCGCATCCGCGCCAGCCATGCCGCACCCACCCTGGCCAGCAGCGAACTGCGCATTGCGGGCGAAGTGCTCAAACCCGGCGACACCGCCGACACCTTTGGCCTGGCGCGCGACCTGCAGCAGCCCGTGTATGCGCAGCCTGCCGCCACCTCGGGCGACGCCACCCCGCTGCTGCAGCTGCAGGTGCCACTGAACAACCAGGGCAAGTTCAGCGGCGTTGTGCTGGGCGAATACTCCATCGACAGCCTGCTGCGCTACGGCACCCCGACCGAGGTGCTGGCGCGCTACGCGGTGACGCTGCTCGACAGCAAGAACCAGGTGCTGGCTGGCACGCCGCTTGGGCCACGCAACAAGGCCACGCAGTTGTTGCCCTGGACGCCCAAGGCCAACGAATACGAAATACCCGTCTCCCCGGTCGGCAACGGCTTGGTGCTGCGCGCACAGGCCTACCGCACATCGCTCGGGGTGGTGGGCAGTGGCCTGTTCTGGCTGGTGGGCACGCTGAGCGCGATGACAGCCTGGATGCTGATCGCCACATGGCGTCACACCCGGCGCCGCATGCAGGCGCAAGAAGCCCTGGTGGCCGAAACCAACTTCCGCCGTGCGATGGAGAACTCCATCCTCACCGGCATGCGCGCCCTGGACATGGAAGGCCGCATCAGTTACGTGAACGCCGCCTTCTGCCAGATGACGGGATGGAGCGCCGAAGAGCTGGTGGGGCTGAAGGCACCCTTCCCCTACTGGCCCGAGGCCGACCACGAAACCCTGCTGGCCAAACTGCGCGACGAACTGCGCGGCAACACCATGGCTGGAGGCTTTCAGGTGCGCGTCAAGCGCAAGAGCGGCACCCTTTTTGACGCACGGCTCTATGTGTCGCCCCTGATTGATGCCCACGGCCATCAGACTGGCTGGATGACCTCGATGACCGACATCACCGAGCCCAACCGCATCCGCGAGCAGCTCTCGGCATCTCACGAGCGCTTCACCATCGTGCTGGAGTCGCTGGACGCCTCGGTCTCTGTGGCTCCGCTGGGTAGCGAGGAGCTGCTGTTTGCCAACAAGCTTTACCGCCAGTGGTTCGGCTCTCAGACCGGCGGGCACCTGCAACTGGTGGCGCAGGCGGGCGTGGTGCCGGTGGCGGGCAAAGAGCACACCGGCATGGACGACGAAGACGGCCTGATGGGCCTGCCCACCGACCCATTGACCAGCGCCCGTACCGAGAACGCCGAAATCTATCTGCCCGACCTGGGCAAATGGCTGGAAGTGCGCTCGCGCTACCTGAACTGGGTCGACGGGCGCCTGGCGCAGATGGTGATTGCCACCGACATCACACCCCGCCGCCTGGCCGAAGAACAGGCCCAGCGCCAGGCCGAGCGCGCCCAGTCCGTGAGCCGCCTCATCACCATGGGCGAGATGGCATCGAGCGTGGCGCACGAGCTGAACCAGCCGCTCACCGCCATCAACAACTACTGCAGCGGCATGGTCTCGCGCATCCAGAGCGGCCAGCTGACCGAAGAGGCGCTACTCACCGCTCTGCAGAAGACAGCCCACCAGGCGCAGCGCGCGGGCCAGATCATCCAGCGCATCCGCTCGTTCGTGAAAAAGAGCGAGCCCAACCGCACGCTGGCCGATGTGCATTCGATGGTCAACGAGGCCGTCGAGCTGGCCGACATCGAGCTGCGCCGCCACAACGTGCGCCTGACCCACTACGTGGCCGCCCGCCTGCCACCCGTGATGGCCGACACCATCCTGATCGAGCAGGTGCTGGTCAACCTGATGAAGAACGGCGCCGAAGCCATCCAGCATGCCAACCGCCCCGCAGCGGGCCGCAGCGTGGAGCTGCGCGTGGTGCCCAAGCAGATCGAAGACCGGCAGGTGGTGGAGTTTTCGGTGCAGGACACCGGCCGGGGCTTGGCGCCGGAAGTGCTGGAACGCCTCTTCGAGGCCTTCTTCTCCACCAAGGCCGAAGGCATGGGCATGGGCCTCAATCTGTGCCGCAGCATCGTCGAGTCGCACCAGGGCCGGATGCAGGCGGAGAACCTCTACAATGGCCCGGAGGTCATCGGCTGCAGGTTCTCCTTCTGGCTGCCGCTTGCCAAGCCTGTCGATGGCACTACAAATTCTGTAGCAAACGTACAAAACCCAAGGACTGTTGCATGAGCTTGATCCCGAAAAAAGGCACTGTTTACGTTGTAGACGACGACGAAGCCGTCCGCGATTCCCTGCAGTGGCTGCTGGAAGGCAAGGACTATCGCGTACGTTGCTTTGATTCGGCCGAGACATTTCTCTCGCGCTACGACCCGCGCGAAGTCGCATGCCTGATCGTGGACATCCGCATGGGCGGCATGACCGGCCTGGAGTTGCAGGACCGCCTGATCGAGCGCAAGTCCCCCCTGCCCATCGTGTTCATCACCGGCCATGGCGACGTGCCCATGGCCGTGAACACCATGAAAAAGGGCGCGCTGGACTTCATCCAGAAGCCGTTTGACGAAGAAGAACTGGTCGGCCTGGTCGAGCGCATGCTGGACCATGCCCGCGAGAGCTTCGCTGGTTACCAGCAGGCCGCCAGCCGCGACGCCCTGCTCTCCAAGCTCACCAGCCGCGAAGCCCAGGTGCTCGAACGCATCGTGGCCGGCCGCCTGAACAAGCAGATCGCTGACGACTTGGGCATCAGCATCAAGACGGTGGAGGCGCACCGCGCCAACATCATGGAAAAGCTCAACGCCAACACCGTGGCCGACCTGCTCAAGATCGCTCTGGGCCAGAACGCTCCCAAGGGCTGAGGATTACTCACTTTTTAATAGCTGCTTGCGCTTATCCAGTGCGCGCAGACGGCATTTTTGACTTGTATTTTTGATATGACAGCACAGCTCATCGACGGCAACGCCCTCTCCCGCCAACTGCGCGCCGATGTGGCGCAGCGTGCTGCGGCCCTGAAAGCCCGTGGCGTCACGCCCGGGCTCGCCGTGGTGCTGGTGGGCGACAACCCGGCCAGCCAGGTCTATGTGCGCAACAAGGTCAAGGCCTGCGAAGACAGCGGCCTGCACTCGGTACTCGAAAAGTACGACGCCGACATGACCGAGGCCGCGCTGCTGGCCCGTGTGGAAGCGCTCAACAACGACCCGGCCATCCACGGCATCCTGGTGCAACTGCCTTTGCCCAAACACATCGATGCACAAAAAGTCATCGAAGCCATCTCGCCCGCCAAGGACGTGGACGGCTTCCACATCGCCAGCGCGGGCGCACTGATGACCGGCATGCCCGGCTTTTGGCCCTGCACACCCTATGGCTGCATGAAGATGCTGGAAAGCATCGACTACAACCTCAAGGGCAAACACGCCGTGGTCATTGGCCGCAGCAACATTGTGGGCAAACCCATGGCGCTCATGCTGCTGGGCCAGAACGCTACCGTCACCGTTTGCCACAGCGCTACCCAGGACCTGAAGGCCCAGACACTGCAGGCCGACGTGATCGTGGCCGCAGTGGGCAAACGCAATGTGCTGACCGCCGACATGGTCAAGCCTGGCGCCGTGGTGATCGACGTGGGAATGAACCGCAACGACGAAGGCAAGCTCTGCGGCGACGTGGACTTTGATGGCGTCAAGGAAGTGGCTGGCTGGATCACCCCCGTGCCTGGCGGGGTTGGCCCCATGACCATTACCATGCTGCTGGTCAACACCATCGAAGCTGCCGAGCGCACCGCTGCACACTGAGCCTGCCGCTCAACGCCCCAGGGGTCGGTGCCGGCCGCTTTGCAACTTGAACCTGCGCCGTAAGGCGCCATCTTATTTCGCATGAGCAACGCCCTTCTCGACTTCTCCGACCTCCCCCTGTTCGACCGCATCACGCCGCAAGACGTCGCCCCGGCGATGGATGTGCTGCTGGAGCGCGCCAACCAGGCGCTGGAGACCGTCACCGCCCCGGACTTTCCGGCCCGCTGGGATGCCATTGCCAAGGTGCTGGATGTGGCCACCGAGCATCTAGGCCGCTCCTGGGGCGCTGTGAGCCACCTCAACAGCGTGGCCGACACGCCCGAGTTGCGGGCAGCCTACAACGCTGCCCTGCCTCGCATCACCGAGTTCTGGACTCGCCTGGGTGCCGATGAACGCCTCTACGCCAAGTACAAGGCCATCGACCCAGCCACCCTGACACCCGAACAGCGCCAAGCCCATTCGAATGCCGTGCGCAACTTCGTGCTGAGCGGCGCCGAATTGACCGGCGCAGCCAAGGAGCGGTTCGCACAGATCCAGGAACGCCAGGCCGAGCTGAGCCAGAAATTCAGCGAAAACGCGCTGGACGCGACCGACGCCTACGCCTATTACGCCACTGCAGAAGAGCTGGAAGGCATCCCTTCCGACGTGCAGCAAGCGGCCCTGGCCGCTGCGCAGGCGGAGGGCAAGGTAGGCTACAAGCTCACGCTCAAGATGCCGTGCTACCTGCCAGTGATGCAGTTTGCAGCAAGCAGCGACCTGCGCGCCAAGCTCTACCGTGCCTACGTCACCCGAGCCTCCGAGCAGGCCGAAGGCGACGGCCGCAAATTCGACAACTCCGCACTCATCAGCGAGATCCTGGCGCTGCGCCGCGAAGAAGCCCAGTTGCTGGGTTACGCCAACTTCGGTGAAGTCTCCGTGGTTCCGAAGATGGCACAGTCGCCCGCCGAGGTCGTCCGCTTCCTGCGCGACCTGGCCCGCCGTGCCCGCCCGTATGCCGAAAAGGATGTGGCCGACCTGCGCACCTTTGCCGCCGAACACCTGGGCCTGGCCGACCCGCAGGCCTGGGACTGGCCCTACATCTCCGAAAAACTCAAGGAAGCCCGCTACGCATTCAGCGAACAGGAGCTCAAGGAATACTTCACGGCGCCCAAGGTGCTGGCGGGGCTGTTCAAGATCATCGAGACACTGTTCGAGGTGTCGATCCGCCGCGACTCGGCCCCCACGTGGCACCCGGCGGTCGAGTTTTACCGCATCGAGCGCAACGGTGCACTGGTCGGCCAGTTCTACCTGGACCAGCCCGCCCGCACCGGCAAACGCGGCGGTGCCTGGATGGACGATGTCCGCACCCGCTGGCAGCGCCCGGACACCGGCGTGCTACAGATGCCCGTGGCCCACCTGGTCTGCAATTTTGCCGATGGCGTGGATGGCAAGCCGCCCCTGCTGACGCACGACGACGTGATCACGTTGTTCCACGAGTTCGGCCATGGCCTGCACCACATGCTCACCCAGGTGAACGAACGCGACGTCTCAGGCATCGGGGGCGTGGAATGGGATGCCGTGGAACTGCCCAGCCAGTTCATGGAGAACTTCTGCTGGGAATGGGATGTGCTCAAGCACATGACTGCCCATGTGGATACGGGCGAACCCCTGCCCCGCACACTGTTCGACAAAATGATTGCGGCCAAGAACTTCCAGAGCGGCATGGCCACGCTGCGCCAGATCGAGTTCGCGCTGTTCGACATGCTGCTGCACACCGAACACGACCCGGCACAGGACTTCATGCCGCTGCTGACCCAGGTGCGCCAGGAAGTGGCGGTGCTGCAGTCGCCAGCCTTCAGCCGCACGGCACACACCTTCAGCCATATCTTTGCGGGTGGCTACGCCGCCGGTTATTACAGCTACAAATGGGCCGAGGTGCTCAGCGCCGATGCCTATGCAGCGTTTGAGGAAACTACAGGCAGCGACGGGCTGCCCAGTGCCGAAACCGGACGGCGCTACCGCGAAGCGATTCTGGAAGCGGGCGGCAGCCGCCCCGCCATGGAGTCCTTCAAGGCCTTCCGGGGCCGCGAGCCCAGCCTGGATGCCCTGTTGCGCCACCAGGGCATGGCGGAAGAACTGACTGCCTGAGCCCATGGAAAGCACAGGCCCGCACGATCACCACGGTGCAGCCACAACGAACTGAAATAAGGAGAACAACCATGCACAAGCCCTTGTTGGCCCCTCTGTTGGCCTCGTTGCTGATGACCTTGGCTTGCGCCAGCGCCCAGGCGCAAGGTGTCTATCGCATCGTCGGGCCCGATGGCAAAGTGACCTTCTCCGATCGCCCGCCTGCCGATGCCCCGGCGCAAGCTGCACGCACCACGGGTGCGGCGCCAGCCCCCGCCAGTGGCACCGCCACCCTGCCCTATGAGCTGCGGCAGATCGCCACACGGTTCCCGGTCACGATTTACACCGGCAATGACTGCGCCCCTTGCACGAGCCTGCGCAATGCCCTTGTGGCGCGGGGCGTTCCGTTCACCGAGCGCACGGTGACCACCAGCGAAGACACGGTGGCACTGCAGCGCCTGAGCGGATCGGCCAGCCTGCCCTTTGGCAGCATTGGTGGCCAGCAGCTGGTGGGGTTCGCAGACGCGGAATGGACGCAGTACCTGGACGCTGCGGGCTATCCCAAGCAGTCGCAGCTGCCGCCCAGCTACCGGCCACCCGCAGCCACGCCACTGGTGGCGGTCAAGCCAATAGAAGCGGCTCCTGCGGCAGAGAAGCCCAAAGCTGCTGCAGCACCCGCGCGTCCCGCGCCTGCGCCCCGCCCTGCTGATGGCCCAACGCCCAGCAATCCGGCGGGTATCCGTTTCTGACGGACAACACTGCTCCAGCAGCCGCATCAAAAAAGGGGTCCGACGGACCCCTTTTGTTTTTCAGAACACTGCAGTGCCGTCGCGCAGGCGGCTCAGCGGGAATAATCCAGCGTCTTGACACCCTGGGCCGTCCCCAGCAGGCACACCGTGGCCTTTTGGTGGGCAAAAACCCCCACGGTCACCACGCCTGGCCATTGATTGATTTGTGACTCAAACGCCAAAGGGTCTGTGATCGACAGACCCTTCACATCCAGAATATGCTGGCCGTTGTCGGTCACCAGCGGCTGGCCGTCCTTGAGCCGCAGGCTTGCCTGGCCGCCCATGGCAGCAAAACGGCGCGCAATATGGTTGGCCGCCATGGGGATCACCTCGACAGGCAAGGGAAACTGCCCCAGCGCCTGGACCAGCTTGGATTCATCTGCGATACAGACGAAGCGCGCGGCCAGGGCCGCCACGATCTTCTCGCGCGTCAGCGCCGCACCGCCGCCCTTGACCATGTGGCCCCGGCCATCGATCTCGTCGGCGCCATCGATGTAGACGGAGAGCGACTCCACCTCGTTGGCGTCGAACACCGCAATGCCCAGGGCCTTCAGGCGCTCGGTGCTTGCCACGGAGCTGGACACTGCGCCCTTGATCTGGTCCTTCATGCCCGCCAAAGCGTCGATGAACTTGTTGACCGTGGAGCCTGTGCCCACCCCCACAATCTCGCCGGGCACCACATACTGCAGTGCGGCTTGGCCAACCAGGGTCTTGAGTTCGTCTTGGGTCAGGGGATTCATCGTCGTCATGGGAGAAAATCGGGGGTAATCCTGAATTATCCCCCCATGTCCCTGAT
>NZ_QAIH01000076.1 GCF_003060895.1 Acidovorax sp. HMWF029
AAGGTGAATGGACGGGCGAGCTTGTGCAGCGCCACCGCAACGGCGACACCATTGAGGTGGAGGGCCGCTGGACGCTGGTGCGCGGCGAAGACGGCAGCCCGCAGTCCATCCTGGCCATCAACACCGACATCAGTCAGCGCAAGGCCAACGAGCGCGAGATCCAGCGCCTGGCTTTCTACGACGCACTCACCGGCCTGCCCAACCGCATGCTGCTCATGGACCGCATGCACCAGGCCCTGGCCACCGCACAGCGGCGCCAGCAGGGCGGGGCGCTGCTGTTCATCGACCTGGACAACTTCAAGCAGCTCAACGACACCCTGGGCCATGACCAGGGCGACCTGCTGCTGCAGCAGGTGGCGCAGCGCCTGAACACCTGCGTGCGTGCGGTGGACACCGTGGCGCGCCTGGGGGGCGACGAGTTTGTGGTGATGCTCGAAGAACTCAGCCCCAAGCCCCACGAACTCGCCATGTACGCCCGCAGTGTGGGCGAAAAGATCCTGACCATGCTGGCCGTGCCCTATGCGCTGGCGGGCTACCAGTACCGCAGCACACCCAGCATCGGCATTGCGCCCTTCACCGGGGAGTTCACGGGCGAGCTAGCCAGTGTGGGCGAGCTGCTCAAGCAGGCCGACCTGGCCATGTACCAGGCCAAGACAGCCGGCCGCAACACACTGCGTTTTTTTGATCCCGACATGCAGGCCGTGGTCACAGCCCGCGCCGCACTGGAGGCCGACCTGCGCTCGGCCCTGGCGCAGGACGAATTTTTGCTGCACTTTCAGCCGCAGATGCGCCACACCGGCCAGTGTGTGGGGGTGGAGGCGCTGGTGCGCTGGGCCCATCCGCAGCGCGGCATGGTCTCGCCCGCGCAGTTCATCCCGCTGGCCGAAGAAACCGGGCTCATCCTGCCCCTGGGCCGCTGGGTGCTGCACAACGCCTGCCAACAGTTGGCCAGCTGGCAGAAAGACCCGGCCCTGGCCCACCTGACCATGGCCGTGAACGTGAGTTCGCGCCAGTTCCGCCACGCCAGTTTTGTGGACGACGTGGCCCGGGTGCTGGCCATCACGGGCGCGCCGTCGGGCCAGCTCAAGCTGGAGCTGACCGAAAGTGTGCTGGTGGAGGACATGGAAACCACCATCGCCACCATGGAGGCGCTGCGCAGCTACGGCGTGGGCTTCTCGCTGGACGACTTTGGCACGGGCTATTCCAGCCTGAGCTATCTCAAGCGCATGCCACTCGACCAGCTCAAGATCGACCAGAGTTTTGTGCGCGACCTGCTCACCGACCCCAACGACGCCGCGATTGTGGACACCATCATCGGCCTGTCGCGCAGCCTGGGCCTGGAAGTGATCGCCGAAGGCGTGGAAAGCACCGAGCAGCGCGAGCTGCTGGCCCGCGCAGGCTGCCAGCTCTACCAGGGCTACCTGTTCAGCCGCCCCCTGTCGGTGGACCTCCTGGACGCCTTCCTGCGCACTCCGGCTGCGTAGGCAGCCTGCCCCCTGGGCAGTTTCCTCACTTTTTCCTTTTCAGAAACTGGATAAAACCACAGCTTTGGCTGTGGTTTTTTGCTTTCTGAACGCACCTAGGAGTCTGCGCGGCAGAAGGCATCGAAGCGAAACGCGCGAAATCCGACGATCGCGTGGTGCTGCCGACAAGCCCAGGGTGGCCCCCTGGGCGCAGGAGGTAGTACCACGCGAGACCGGTTTATCGCACGTTGCAGCCGATGCTCCTTCTGCCGCGCAGACTCCAATGCCATTGCCAGACCGACAGCCGACCATCCATGCGCTGCGAAACCCCTGGAATGGGAACTGCACAGCACCTCCCCGGCGGCTCGGGAGTTGTTCCCTGTCTTTCTTCTTATATCTTTTATAAATACATAGTCGTAGTAGTAAGGGGCGGCCCTTGCTGTGGACAACTGGTTTTTCTGCAGCCTGGGCAGGCACTTAGCCGCACGCCAACCCTGTGCACCGATCCCTGCTCCCGCTGTCGCGACAACGGGGACAAAAACCAGCCGTCGCCTTTTTCTGTGGATAACCCGGCGCTTGTGCCAGAACTATCCCCAGTTTTACGCACCGCGCGTCAGCAAGGCAAAAATTGCATTCAAAAATGCCTTTTCCGCTCAATGGATAAGCATTTATAGCTATTAAATTTATAGCAAATCAGGGATTTCTGTGTCACCAGACACCCTGCATTCCCCCGCGCCAGGCACCCGCCTGTCCTGTCTGGCCCCGATCGATCGGATCGCCGCGCGGGACCCCTCCTCTTTTTTTGTCACCAGCCCGGCGGGACACAGTCGCCTTCTTGTGTGCAAGGATGCCCGAGGCTCCCCGGAGTTGGGGTTCTGGTTATTCTTTGATAGCTCTATATATAAATAGCAGTAGTAGTAGAGTCAGCCCGTTTCTGTGGACAAGCACTTTTTCTTGAATGCTGGCGCGGGTTTGCGTTGCGGCAAAGTCTGTGCGGCGGGCTGCACAAAGCGCGGGGCCCAGGTACAACAACTTTGTGGCAGCGGTTGTTCGTGTGGATAACTGCCCGGTTGTGCCAGAACTCTTCCCAGACTTATCCACAATCCGGGGCGCTGGCCCTGATTTTTTGGGCTAGTGGGGTGTGGGGGGCTTCCGTTGGACGCAAAAAAAGCCCGGCGTCCGTAGAAGGACGCAGGGCGGATGGGGATGCGGCCGTTGGCCGCTGGTTCTGGGCTTACTGGGCAGGTGCCGGGCCGGGCTTGCCGCCTGCGCCACCGTGGTGGCGTTCACCGGGGCCTCCGTGACCACCTCCATGGTGGCGGCCTTCGCCGCCCTTCATTGCGCCCATGCGGTGTCCGCGATGCGCCTGGGCGTCAAAGGTCTTTTGCTGCTCGGGTGTCAGTGCGGCGTAGAAGGTCTTGGTGGCCTCGCCCCGGCGGTCAGCCTCGGCGGCATGCTGGGCACGCAGGGCCCGCATGCGGTCGATGCGCTCGGGGGTAGTGAGCTTGTCCATGTCCTTGTGGTCCAGGCGGGCGGGGCGCTCGCCGGGCTGCAGGGCGGCGGTAAAGGCCGTCCATGCCGGTTCCTGGGCGGCGCTTAGCTTGAGCTGCGCCTTGAGGTCGGCCAGGTGCTTGGCGTGGCGCTGGGCGTGGTCGCCGTGCTGGCGCTCCACGGTCTTGGCCGGGGCGGCAGGGGGTGTGGCAGGTGGTTGCTGCGCCAGAACGGGCAGGGTGATGGCCGCCAGCAGGGCAGCGGCAGCAAAGCGGTGTTGGAAGGTGGATGCCATGACGGGGTGTCCTTTCACAGGGGGGGTGGCTCGCTGCAACGACCGTTTCAGCGATTGATGGTCAGTGTCTGCCCCGCATGTATCGCCACCGTGCGTGTTGGATGAGGCTGTGTAAAGTTGTGACAAGAAGCTCCATCCATGGGCGGCCTTTTTCCATGAGCCATCATGGTCAAATTGCTGCCCTCCGCGCTATGGATAAGTCTTTTTAGCTATTGAATTAATAGCGTTTGACGAACGTCAAGCCACCGTCCCCCCAGGCGGGCGACAGGGCCGGGGTGGCGAGCGCCGACAATGGCGGGTTCCGAGCCCGTTTGCTTGTTTTTTATTCACCAACGCCCCCAACAAAAGGTTTTCCGTGTTCAAGAACATGATCGTGTACCGCATTGCTCCGCAATGGCAGGTGGAGTTGACGCAGGTCGAAGAGGCGCTGGCCAAGGCGCCCTTCATGGAGTGTGGTGCCACGCAGGAAAAGTCCCTGGGCTGGGTGCCGCCGCGTGGTGATGCCCATGGCCCGCTGGCCGAGTCGGTCGGGGGCCAGTGGATCCTGCGCTTCATGGTCGAATCCAAGGTACTGCCCGGCAGCGTGCTGGCGCGCAAGGTCAAGGAAAAGGCCGAACGCATCGAGCAGGAAACCGGCCGCAAGCCCGGCAAGAAGGAAAGCAAGGAGCTGAAAGACGAGGCCAAGCTCGACCTGCTGCCCATGGCCTTCACCAAGCAGGGTTCGATGTGGGTGTGGATCGACACCGCATCGCGCCTTCTGGTGCTGGACACCTCGAGCCAGGGCCGCGCCGACGAAGTGGTCACGCTGCTGGTCGAGTCCCTGCCCGGCCTGTCGGTCTCGCTCATCAACACCCAGACCAGCCCGCAGGCCGCCATGGCGCACTGGCTCAAGGAACAGGAGCCGCCCGTGGGCTTCACGGTGGACCGTGAATGCGAACTCAAAAGCGCCAACGAGGAAAAAGCCGTGGTGCGCTACGCCCGCCACCCGCTGGACATCGAAGAGGTGCAGGCGCACATCGACGCGGGCAAACTGCCCACCAAGCTCGCCCTCACCTGGGACGACCGCGTGAGCTTCATGCTCACCGAAGGCCTGCAGATCAAGAAGGTGTCGTTCCTGGACACGGTGTTTGAAGGTACCAAGGCCGACGACGGCGGTTTTGACACCGACGTGGCGATTGCCACGGGCGAGCTGGTGAAGCTGATTCCCGACCTGATTGAAGCGCTGGGCGGCGAGGCGGAGAGTGGTGTGGCCAGTGCGGCCGATGCAGTGGCAGCTGCTGCCACTGCTGCGGTTCCAGCCACGGCTGCGCCACGGGTTTCGGCACCTTCTGCGCCCACGGCACCCGCACGCAAATCAGCCGGCGGCGGCGTGGTGACCGGGCCCCGGGAGGCCCCGGTGGATACGGACCCGGGGGCGGCGCCGTTTTGAGTTGAACAAGCTCGCGTCAAGGTATGCCCTGCAGGCACTCAGGTGCAGGGTTCAAAGGGCGTCGCTGCAGGCCACAGACTGCACAAGCACCGCCAGCTGGTGCACATACCCATCCCCGATCCCCAGCACCTCACACTGCTGCACCAGCTGTTCCAGATAGTCCCTGTTGCTGCCGATGCGCCCGCAGGCCTTTGCAATGGTCGCTGCGGTGGCTTGCATCGACAGGTCGCCCCGGTAGTGGATGTGGGTGGTGTTGGCTATCAGCACTAGCGCCTGCACTTCGCCTTGGGGTGTTGGCAGTGCAAGCAGTTGCGGGCAGTAGGCGCCGGTGATCATCTCGCGGCGCCAGAGCAGGCGGGATTCGGTATCGACCAGTCGCGCGGGAATCCTGAATGCCAGGCCTTCACAGGTCTGGCTGGCGTCCGGCTCCAGCGTCAGCACCAGCCCGGGGCAGTCGGGTGTGCCCCGGCCAATGGTGGTGCCCAGGGCGAAACGGCGGCCATGCCCGGGCAGGCGGGCCCGGCGCACTTCATCAAAGTGAAAACCTGGGTTCCACATCAGCGAACCATAGGCAAATACCCACAGGTCGAGCGATTGCGCGGTGATGGTGGCGAGCACTTCGCGGCGCGAGCGTTCCACCTCGCTGTCGGGCAGGCGCCAGTGGGCCGGCAGGCCCTGGCTTTGGGCCTGGGCGTCCCATTCGGCCAGTACCTCATCGGTCAGGCGCAGGCCTGAAGCGTGGGCCGGGGTGAGCCGGCCTTGCAGCTCGGGCAGGTGGCGGAATGCGTTGGGGTGGGGCATGGTGGCGGGTTGCAGCTTACCGGCGGGCCAGGTCGAACACCAGCACGTCGGCGCCGGTGCCGTGGTGCAGGGTCAGCTGGTCTTCATCCTCCAGCAGCGCGCCGTCGCCTGCCGCCAGTGGCACGCCATTGACCTGCACGGTGCCTTGTGCCACATGCACATACGCCAGGCGCTGGGGGTCGAGCGCCTGTGTGGCTGTTTCGGCATCACCGTCGAACAGGCCTGCCCAGAGGGTGGCGTCGGCATTCATGCTGAGCGAGCCGTCCAGCCCCTTGCGCGAGGCCATGCGCACCAAGCGGCCCCGGCGGTCTGCGGCCGGGAAGTGCTTGTGCTCGTAGCTGGGGCGGATGCCGGTGAACAAGGGTTTGAACCAGATCTGCAGAAAGTGGGTGTCCTGGTCCTGCAGCGCGTTGAATTCGCTGTGCTGCACACCCCAGCCTGCGCTCATGCGCTGCACATCGCCGGGGCGCAGGATGCCGGTGGGGGCGGGCGAAGGGGTGGCGCTGTCTGTATGGC
>NZ_QAIH01000077.1 GCF_003060895.1 Acidovorax sp. HMWF029
CCCCCAAGGATGAGCCCGCATTGCCCAGCCCTGTGCCAGTGCGGCTGCCAAATGCCCCACCAACCAGAGACCCCGTGTTGCCAAATGCGTTGGGAACGCTTGCCTGCCCAAAGGTGTTGCCCGTAGCAGACGTGAGCCCCGGCGCCACACCAGTACCACCCGCTGCGGCAGAGCCTCCCATTCCGCCAAAAATACCACTCAGCACCGATGCAAGGTGGCGTGCATTTCCGTTTTGGACTTTAAATATATGCAGTTGCGCTTCGGCACCGTTATCGCTGGGTTGATCGAGGCGCTCGATCCAGCGGCGAGCCTCTTCCAGATACGCCGCACGGGGGGTGACGACCAGAATACTGTTGAGTCGTTCGATGGGCATGACGCGCAGCGCGCCGAACAGGGGGTTGCCCTCGCCCAGCATGGCAGCCGCGCCAGTGCCCGTAGCGCCGCCAGGGGTCTGGGTACTGGCAGATACGGCGCCACGGCCTGCCGGTTGCGGTGCCGCCGCAGCGGCTGCAGCACCGCCTCCACCACTCACCAGCGCCAAGGCGGACTCCACCTCTTTGATCGACGCGTGCTTGAGCGGGAACACGCCAACAGACATGCCCTTGAGCAGGTTGACGTCAAAGGTACTGACCATGTCGAGCCAGCCCTCGGCCTGGGTTCGGGTGCCAACCAGCACCAAGAGGTTGCGCAGGTTGTCAACCCGAACTATGGACTCGGCAGGCATCATAGGGCGCAAGATGGTCGCCATCTCCCCGGCACCGATGTATTGCAGCGGCACCACAATCACCCCCTGGCCTGGCGGCAAGGGGTTGCCCCCTGCCAGGCGCACGGTACCACCGATGCTTCGCAGCGCCTCCGTGCGACCCACGTGGTAGGTGCCACGCGCGTCGCGCACCATCCCCAGGCCGTTGGCCTGCAGGGCGCTTTCCAGCAGGAATGACGCTTGGTCGGGCGTAATGGGGGAGCGCGTAGCCAACGTGACTGAACCGGCGAGCGGGGGATGGAGCACGTAGTCCACCTTGAGAATGTCACCCAGCACAGTGCGTACCACCTGGGCAACAGGCGCCTCTTCAAAGTTGAGCGATACAGGAGGGCCATCCAAACGTGGCGCGGGCTTGACGGGCCCCACCACTTGGTCGTTGCCTTGAATCAGGCGCGGCTCGCTGGCGGCGGCGCCTATGGTACTGCCTTCTGCGGGCGCAGTTGCCGCTGCAGAAACAGTGGATTGCCCCGCAACCACAGGCCCGCCTTGCGTTTGCGCAGCAGCGAGCTGGCAGGCGGCAAGCGCTACGACGGTAAGTGCGTGTTGGTATGGTGTCATGTCTGCGAGAAGGTTGTCTTTAAGGAGCCCCTGGATTGCCAAGGACTGGGATGTTGGCAGTGGCGGTGCTTGTGCTTGCCGGGCGTCAAAAGGAGACTCTGCCCCCTGGGTAGCGCCAGACCCCCGAAGAAGTCGAAGATGCGCACTGTGGCACAAATCAGTGCTCGCGGCGCCAGCGGATACTGGCGCTCACATCTTTGAAGCGCCCGCACTCAACGACTTCCTCCAAAGGTGGCCCGCCGAGGGTCCGGGGTGTTTCTAGGGGCTGTAGAACCTTGCGCCCCGCCAGCCCCACTCTCAGGCGAAGGCGTCGCGACTGCGGGCTGCAAAGTAGGCGCAGGAACTGGAGCTGGAGCTGGAGCTGGAGGAGGTTGCGATGCAGGCATTCCGGTATATGCCGTCAGGGCTGCGCGCGGCATGGTCAATGACCGGCTTTGCCCACCGCCGACAAAAATCGCCGTGCCGCCTGACACAGACTGAAGGGTCCAGCCGCCGTCTATGGCTTCGTTAAGCCGCACACGACGGTCTTTACCGCCAATGTTCATGATCACCCCGCCACCTGCAGAACTACTGAACACGCCGAATATGCGGGCGGTGCTGAGGGTGTCCACCGGCGCGGCGGGCTCTGGCGGAGGCGGAGGTGGAGGGGGCCTGCGGGTCAGCATGAACAATGGCCGATCAAGCATGGCAACAAATTTGCTTGTATCCACCGGAGCCATGCTCGGCAGTGGGGGCAGCATCTGCGTGTAGTCCGCCCTGCGGGCCGATGGCGGCTCCCAGGTGCTATTTTTCAGTTCGGCAGCCGGGGTGAACCAAAGCCAAGCGAGCACAGCAAGCAATGCCAAGTTGACGGCTGCGAGTATCAGTATTGCGGGGCGCTTCATTTTTGCTCCCGCAGCACGCTGAATACAAAGCTCACGGCCAGCTTCGGCTGGAACTTGGGCGGCGTGTTACCCAAGCCGCCAAGCACCTGCACTTCGAACTCATCGATCACAATCAATGGCAGCTGGGTGGAAAAAACGGCCAGCGCACTCTGCACCGCCAGCCATTCACCCTCTGCCCGCACCGCAATGGGAATGCGCTCATAGCCTTTGACAGCCTTGGGCGGCAGCACCTGGCTGCTACTGATTTGAAGCCCTGCAGCGCTGAGTATCTCCCGCACCCGCTGCTGTGCAGCATTCCCTGCGACCGTGGTCTCCTGCGTGGCAGGGTAGACGTAGCGGGCTCTTGCATCCTTGGCCTGAGCCAGCGCCGCAGAGATGTCGGAGCGCTGCTCGTCAAGCCCCAACAGCCGAGCGTAGCGAGGCTCCAGTTCAGCGAGTCGAGCCTGAGCCCATTGGTGCTTTTGAAACACATAGATACCACCCGCCACCACCGGCGCCAGCAGCAGTGTAAACACCACCGCCAAGGCCGCAATTTCTCGCGCTTTATGGTTTTGCATGCAGTGAGTGGCTCAGGGTTTTGCTGGCGCAGTCGGCGCCGTCGACACAGTAGGCGTGGTGGTTACAGCAGCGTCTTTGGAAGGCGCGGTGCGGGTTGGTACACCACCAAATGTGGCGCCTCCGCCAAATGTGGCGGCCCGTGCAGCGGATGGCGGTGCAGAGGTAGGGGCGCTAGTTGACGCACTGGCGGGCGCCACGGGTGCACTTGGCGTAGACGGAGTCGCACCCGCTGCTTGGGTGGATGCACCTGCCGAAGATTCGGTGGCGGTTTTTTGATGGGGCGCCGATGGTGGCGGCACGGTCTGCACCCCAAAGTGCGCCGGATCGAGCATGAACTCAATCATGAAGGACTCCTTCTGCGCACCCGGCATGCGGGTGGCAGCAGAAGGCGCGCGCACATCGCGCAAGCCATGTTGCTCTCCGAGGATTTTCATAAGTGCCGAGGCATCTCCAGTCAACCCCAAAATAGTGACCTTGCCCCCCTGTAGCTTGACCGTCTGGAGGGCCGTGTCGTCAGGCAGCGCTTGGGTGAGCCTATCCATGAGCGTCAAAGGCTCAATGCGCCCTACAAGCACCTCCGCCAGGGATGAGAGCTGCTCTGCAGACTGCAGCAATTCCTCGCGCTCGCGCACAGCGGGAGCGACCCGCCCCACGACCTCATCGTAGGCATGCACGGCCTGCATGGCCCGCAGCCGCAGCTGTGCCGTGGGTGTAACTGCAATGGCAATCAACAGCAGCGCAACGGTGCCCAGCAAACCATAACCCAGGTGGCGCCAACGCGCCGCCTGCTGACTGCGTTGGACCTCGCCAAAACCTTCAAACACCAGCGGCGCAACGCCCTGTGCACCGCGCACCCATACCTCCGGGTCAGTTGCTTGGCGAACGCGTTCCGCCTGCGTGCTGACGTACTGTTGAATCTGCCTGCGCGATGCCAGAGCAATTTCGACAGCGATGGAACCTTTGGCAAGTGCATTGATAGAGTAGCCCCAAGCCACCTCGCCAGGCCCGAAGGGACTCACGCTCCGCGCGTCAAGCGCCACGGCATTCGCAATATCTTGCGCAGCCATCGGAGGCAGCGTCAGTTGGCGCCGCAGCACCAGGGTCTCCGGCAACTCGATGGCAACACACTTTGCGTCAACCACCCGCTGCCGGGACTGCGTCATTTCAACACCATCACACCAGATCGATTGAGATCCGTCTGCCTGAAGCAGGCGAACGGGTACTGCTGGCGTGAGCCAAGCAAGAAGAGGCCATTGATGTACGCCCTGCAAGGCCTTGCGCATATCAAGCCAAACCGCTTGAAGATCAACGCCAAGGAATCGAGCGTCTGAAGAAATGGCTGGCATTGTGATTAGTTGGCCACAGTTCGCGGCACGGGTTCAAAACTACGTTCGGCATGGAGAGTGCGCCATGGCAATCCATCGCGCGAACTAAACCCCAGATCTACCGTGCGACTGACACGCATACGGGTGCCATCTGCCAACGGCACCAAGGCCGTAACTCGATATCTGCGGAAAGGGGATACCCCAATGTAGGATGCCTCTAGCGAGGTGGTATCCACCCATTGAGCACCTTGGTCACGCTCTCGAACGATGCGCCCGGCAATTGCTGCGTTGCCATTTGCAAGCACAGTGAGCACCTCCAAAGGCGCCGCCATAGGGTTCACTCGCCCTCCTCCCGCCCGGGCATAGACAGTCAAAAGCGGGGAAAGTCTAGCATAGAGGTCGTAATCAACCCCCGGCACCCTAAGCAGGTCTTCATTTGCCTCGAAACGTTCAGGCTGATTCATAGGGCCAGCTCTGGTTCTCGCTTCTACCGTGGCCTGGGCGAGCGCCTCGGCTGCACCCTCAGGAAGCCCGCCCGCCACCACATACAGCCGCACCAAGAGACCAGGAGGAGCCGCATTGAGATCAATGAGCCCATTGAGCGGCATGATGAACACCGGAACCTTCACGCCTCCGTAGGCGACTTCAACCTGCTGAACGCGCGAAATGGGCACGGCAACGCCAGAAACTTCTCGGAGGGCCAGCGCGATTGCAGCGTCCCCCATGGCTTGAGCAAATACGCCCTGACGAGCCGAGGCAACGATGCCAACCTCATCCCTTGCCACACGACTGAAACCAGTCACGAGAATGGTGAGTGCGGCAACAACCCACAGTACTGCGATAAGCGCCATACCGCGCGAGCGTGTCACGCGAACGCCCACTCCCGCGCCAGGCGCTAACAGCAGCTTCATGGATTTACCTCGCCCCGCCACCAAACACCGCCTCGCCCGAACCCGACATACCAGAGGGCGTAGGACGCACAGGTATCACGAGATCTGGAAGATTGCCCGAAGTGGTCTGCAAGGAAATCATGACACGGTCTGGAAAAGTGTCTGCTGACTCCCAGATAGCGCTCCACTTGGGCTGATCCACCACCGTGCTTACGTAAAGCATTCGAAGCCCTATCGCGCGATGCACAAGCACGCGGGTCTCCGCCCGCGCCCAATCCGGCTGGACCATGGAGCTCTCCCATGGCAAAAACTGCAACACGAGCCCCGTCTTGCCTTCGGATTCGCCCAGCGAAAGCCGGAAGAAATATCGCCCCCCAGCACCGTGCCTCGCAGGCATGACCCCAACCCATGTCAAGGTATCTGGGCGCCCTTCAAAGAAATACGGCAGCACCCCCACCGCAGTAGGCGTGTTCAGCTTGAAGGGATACATCCGCCCAACAACAGCACGAAGGAACGAGGCTGACACACGCAGTTCGTCCGCCTCAAAAAGCCTGCGGTCTACACGCTCCCCTGTTTGCGCAGTGGTACGCAAAGCTGCACCCATACCAAGTGCGATCAACGATAACAGTGCCATCACCACGAGCATTTCGACCAGAGTGAACCCTCGGGCAATCACAGCAGTAACGCCTGCGCGCCTCATCGCACGACTCCTTGGGGCGCAGGCACAGGCTTGCGCTCGGGCATCAGGGTCCGGAATTCTATGCTTTTGGCTGTAGTGCCATCCTGCCAACTGACGACAATTCCGACTTCATGAAGGCTCGGCGTGTCAGTCCCCCCTGCCGGAACCGCATAGGGCGCACTCGTCACGCGCCACGAATACCCGGCCGCCTGACCCACGTCCTGCCAGCCGTCTGGGCCAACAGAGTCGCGCATGGAGAGGACGGACTCTGCCACCATGGAAGCCCTCTGATTTTGCTCAGCAACGCCGACAGCACGGGCACTCGAACCGCTTGCACGATAAAGCATGCCCAAAGAGAGCGCCATGATGACAAACGCTACCAACAATTCCAGCAGTGAAAAACCCCGCTGGCGCAGCATTGCAGTCATGGGAGAAGGGGCTCCTGGGTGACCCGCCCGGACAGCCAATCCACATGGAGTCGAGCTCCCCCGCCGCCTGCGGAACGCAGCACGTCAATACTCCCGCCAGTCGCACCTCCATCTGGCAGAAAGCGGATCGCAGCAACTCCATCCGCGCCGATTTCTATGCCAGCCACGGTGGCACGGACGGCGAGCGACTCGGGCAAGGGATGTTCACTGCGCCCCTGTATGCCAAAGCTGCGCTGTTGAAGATTCACGCCAAATCGAGCTTCAGAGCGCGTGAGCGCTGCCTGCTGGCGAGCTGAACGCAACTCGGAGAGCATCGTTCGCAATACGTCGCGGTATTGCGCAGTGTCGCGCATTTTTTGATATGCAATGGGGGTGATGCCAATGAGCAGCGCCATGATGGCAAACACCACAAGCAATTCGACGAGCGTGAATCCACCCTCCCGACGCATACTCTGCCTTTATCCGCAGCGAGTGTGTTAGCCCACCACAACACTCAGGGAGTATTGCGGATATCACCGTTTTCGCCATCGCCACCAGGCGTTCCGTCCGCCCCCAGCGAAAGGATTTCAATGCCGCCATTGGAGCCCGGGTTGGCGTATTTATATGCACGCCCCCATGGATCGGTGGGTAGCCCACCTTTGAGATATGGACCCGTCCAACCATTGACATTGCCGGGACGTTTGACCAACGCCTCAAGCCCTTCTTCGGACGTCGGATACCGACCTACATCAAGCTTGAAGAGCTCTAGAGATTTGTCAAGATCGGCGATTTGGACTGCAGCAGTCTTGGCTTTGGCACCGCCCAACTGATTCAGCACCCTCGGCCCCACCAAACCGGCCAACAGGGTCAGAATGGCCAAAACAACAAGCAATTCAATTAGTGTAAAACCCCCGCTGCGGCGAGCGCGCACAGTTGCAGCCGGAGCATGGGTAGCGTAGGTACTCACCATGTGAGGTGTTCCTTTGTCAAACAAAAATTATACGGCGAGGTCATTGATGGACAGTATGCCGAGGAGGATGGAGACGATGATGGCGGCAATCAACACGCCCAGCACCAGAATGAGAGCAGGCTCCACCAGGGTCAGCAATCTCTTGATTCCGGTTTCCACCTCGCGGTTCAATATGTTTGCAAGTTCCAGCATCATTGGGCCAATGCGTCCAGTTTCCTCGCCCACCCTGATGAGGTTGATGGCCAAGGGCTCAAAAATGCCTGTGGCCGAAATGGCTTGGACCACCTTACCCCCCTCTTTGACGATAGGCCCCACCTTGCCGAGAGCCTGTTGCAACACCGTATTGCCCACCGTTTCGGTTGCGATGTGCAAAGCGGTCAGCATGGGAACCCCGTTACCCAGCAGGGTGCCAAGGGAGCGGGAGAACAGCGTCAGCTGGTACTTCAGAGCAAGAGGCCCCATCAAAGGCAGCCGCAGAATTCGTGCTTGCCACCACCTACGGCCTTTTGGCGATTTGAACCAGCGGAGTACAAGCACTCCAGCCACAAGGGCTACGCTCCCCATCAACAAACCATAGCTGGTGAAAGCTTGTCCCATCGCCATCACCATGCGGGTAGGCAAAGGCAGCGCATCACCCATGTCAGTAAACAATTTTTCGAACTGCGGAACCACGAAGCCCAGCATTGCCACCAGAGACAAAACCGCAACGCCCAGCAAAATGGCTGGATAGATCGTCGCGGAAACTACGCTATCACGCAGTAACCGCTGTCGCTCCATATGCTCCACCAGACGGTCCAGCACCGCAGACATCTGCCCGCTGGCTTCGCCAGAACGCACCATATTGATGTAAAAGTCACCAAACAGATCATGGCGCTGACTGAGCGCCCTGCTAAGGGGTGTTCCTCCCTTCACGGCCTCTAGCGTCGACTTGACCAGAGCCGCCACACTGGGCTTATGGCTCATATCAATCAACACGCGCAGGGCATTGTCCAGCGCCAAGCCCGCACGGAGCATGATGGCCAACTCCGAGGTCAAAGCCAACACGTCTGCAGAGTTGACAGAGCCTTTGTCAGTACGGCTGCTCTTACGCCCCTGCGAGAAGGATGCGGCACTTGTCGCCCCCCCACCCGTGTCTTGGAGTTCGTCCACTGCCAGAGGCGTCAGCCCCCGGTCGCGCAGTTGCTTCACCACTGCGGCAGGCCCAGCAGCAGCCATGCGTCCCTCTTGGATTTGGCCTGAAGCAGAGGCCGCACGCCAGGCGAATTCAAGCATCAGTCTGGTCCTGGGTCACACGGGCCAACTCATCCAGCGTCGTCAAGCCTGAGGCCACTTTACGCAAGCCATCTTCATAAAGGCTCAACATGCCAGCCTGTGCAGCAATGGTGTTCAGCGCGCTCGCATCCCGCCCTTCGATGATGGCCCGACGCATGCGCTCGTCGAGTGCCAACAGCTCATGAATACCTGTTCGTCCCCGATAACCAGACTGCCGACATTGGACGCAACCCACCGCCCGGTACACAACTTGCCCGGGCCGGGTGAAGCGCCCAAGGCCCGTGCGTTGAAGGATTTCTTCATCAGGCTGGTATGGCTCCCTGCAGTGAGTGCACAAGGTGCGCACGAGCCGTTGCGCAAGCACTCCATTTACGGCTGAGGTGATGAGATAGCGCTCAACCCCCATATCCTGCATGCGGATCACCGCACCTGCTGCCGTATTGGTATGCAACGTGGAAAGGACTAAGTGCCCAGTCAAAGCCGACTGCACCGCAATCTGAGCCGTTTCACCATCGCGCATTTCACCAATCATGATGATGTCCGGATCCTGGCGCAGTATGGAGCGCAAGGCGTTTGCGAACGTCAGATTGATCTGCGCATGCACTTGTATTTGGTTAATCCCGTCAAGCTGGTACTCCACCGGGTCTTCCACCGTGATGATCTTTTGCTCAGTTGCATCGATTTTTGCCAATGCAGCATACAGTGTGGTGGTTTTCCCTGACCCGGTAGGGCCTGTTACCAACAAGATGCCATGCGGCTTTGCAAGCAACGCGTTGAAGCGCGCCAGGGTATCGGCTTCGAACCCCATTTTTTCCAATTCGAGCCGAACGCTCGCACGGTCGAGCACCCGCATAACCACGCTTTCGCCGTGCACAGTCGGAACCGTCGAAACCCGTAAATCAAGCTCGCGCCCCTTGACACGCGTCTTGATACGGCCATCCTGAGGCAGGCGCCGCTCAGCAATGTCAAGGTGCGCAAGCAGCTTCACGCGAGAGCTGACCGCTGCACTAAGCCGCGGCGGCACCAATTCACCCGAATGAATCACCCCATCGACCCGATAGCGCACATGCAGACCATCGTCGAATGGCTCCAGATGGATGTCCGATGCCCGTAGATCAATCACGCGACCAATGATGGAGTTGACCAGTCGGATTACAGGCGCTTCGCTCGCGAGATCCTTGAGGTGTTCAACAAAATCTCCGCTGTCCTGGCCGTCACCGAACCCATCATCGCCAGACTCATCAGGTGCCTCGACTGGATCCGCCAACGCCTTTTCTATGTCGGACTCCAACGCTAGGTGCGGACGAATATTCAGACCGGTTGCAAGCCCCAACGCCTTGACAGCAAAAGCGTCTTGAGGCACAGCCATCGCCACATGAAGACACCCGCCTTCGATATAGAGAGGGTAGATGGCATTGGCCTGCAAAAACTCAGGCAACAACCCATCAACTTCAGGCATCAACTCCGGAAATCTGTCTGCCGAAACCAAGGGGATCCGAAGCTGCTTCACAAGGACTGTTGCAACGTCCACCTCAGAAACCAAGCCCAGCCGAATCAAAACCCGCCCTAACATCCCGCCCATTTCTTGCTGAGCGGATACAGCCCTATCC
>NZ_QAIH01000078.1 GCF_003060895.1 Acidovorax sp. HMWF029
GCAATGGGGTCATGCCCCATTGTCGCTGCCATGCCGGTGATTGCCGGGCTGGGCGCGTCAGCCTGGCAGCAGGGTGGCGATATGCCCTGCGCGCGGGTCACCACCGCCCGCCAATACGTGGGAAAACAGTGCCTGTGTGGCCTCAGGGCCCGTGTGGTGTTGCACCACCAGCCAGGGCTGTGGCCCTGCCGATACGGCGGTGCTGAACTGGTTCCAGGACGCCACAAGGCGTTCGTTCAAACCCTGGGCGCCCCAGTCGGCGTGGCGCTTTTTGACCTGTGCAGGCGCGAAGAACATCACCGGGCGTGGGCCGGGCAGCTGTCCGGCGCCGCCCAAATCGCCCACATGGCTCGCGCCCACCGAGCAGCTGTAGGCCAGGCCCGTGCAGTGGGCATGGATGCGCTGGCGCAGGCCCACGCTGCCCGCAAAATCGATGTACACGCTGGGCGTGGCGCCGTCGATCTGGGTCAGTGCGTCGTAGGTCACCACGCGGTCGTAGCAACCCAGGCTTTCACAAAACGCCACATTGCCGGGCGAGGTGAGGCCGATGACCTCGATGCCCTCCCGCTGCGCGAGCTGGAAGGCAGTGCCGTAGGCCGTCTTGCTCGATGCGCTGGACAGCAGCATGCGCTGTGCGCCAAAGAGCTGCTGGTCGGCCAGAAAGTCGTCGATGAGCCACGAGGTGATGAACAGCGGCCGCAGCAGCGCCTGCACATCTTCGTTGTCGGCGCGGTACAGCCCATCGGTGCTGCTGCGCAGATAGTGGTTGTAGACCGCATGCAGGCCCGCGCGGTGCGCGGCGCCGTCGCTGAAGCCTGCGGCGTTGACGCGCTGGGGCGACAGCACGGCCTGGTCGGCCATGGGCCAGTAGCCGTAGAGGCGCTCGCCCACCGCCACATCGGCATGGCGCGATTCGCTCACCGTGCCGAAACCCCACACGGGCACGATGCCCCAGCCTGCCTCGCCCGTGGGGAAGAACTGCCAGTAGTTCAGCATGTCGCCCAGCGCGGCGTAGGTGATGTTGTTGGCTGTGAGGGCAAAGGACTCGACCCGAATGCGGACCTGGCCCTCGGCCAGTGGGGTGTCGTCGGTCGTGGTCAGGCGGGTGGTGGCCAGCTGGTCCTGGCGCACGAGGAGGGTGGTGGTGCTCATGCTGCCACGCTAAACGAAAGCAGGCCTGCACTCAAGCGGGGCGCGCCGCCTGGGCGACAGGTGTGCGGCGTGCAGGAGCGCTCAGTCCCCCGTGGGCTGGGCCAGTTGCTCGAAAGGCAGCGCCTGCTTGACCAGGATGACCGTGCAGGGCGCGTCGCGCGCCACCCGGATGGGCACGGTGTCGATAAACCGTTGCATCTGCAGCCCGTGCGTGGCGGCGCCCAGGATCATCATGCTCACGTGGTTGCTGGCCGCGTAACGCACCAGCGCCTGGGCCACGTCGCCCGATTCGAGCACGTGGTAGCTCACCGGATGTCCTGCCAGGTCCAGCCCCTGCGCCCATTGGCGCAGGCGGGCCATGTGCTGGCGGTGCAGCGTGGTTTCACTGCGCTCGCTGTCGCTGGTGCTGCTGGCGCCGGGCGAGATCACCGTCACGCAGGCCAGCCTTGCGCCGGGGCGTATGCCCAGTGAGCGCCCTACGGCCTGGCGCAGTGAGTACAGCGTGGCATCGCTCACATCGGCATGGGGCACGGCCACCAACAGGATGGGCGTGTCCTCGATCTGCTGCGCGGGCAGGGGGCTGGGCCGGTAGTGCATGCCCGCTGCGCGCAGCCAGCGCTTGAAGTGCGTGGAGAGCGGTGTGCGTTCTGTGCGTTCGCCGCGTTCGGTGATGAGCACCTGGTCGGGGTTGGACAGGTCGAACGCCAGGTGGGCGGCCGATGGGTAGCGGTTCGAAGCCTCGGGCTCCAGGCAGCGCAGGATGATCTCCTGCAGCCAGGGCGGGATGTCTGCGCGGTGCTTGCGCGGTGGTGCGGGCGTCATCCACAGGCGCTGGCGCATGCCGCCGCGGGTGGTGGGCGCGCCAAAGGGCAGCTCGCCCGTGGCCAGCTCGTACAGCATCACGCCGATGGCGAAGATGTCGCTGCGCGGGTCGCCGCGCACGCCCACCACCTGCTCGGGCGCAATCCAGGCGGGCGAGCCCACGGCCTGGCGCATTTCCTCGGCCAGCAGGTCGGGGTAGTGCGCGTGGCACGAGAGGCCAAAGTCCAGCAGCACGGCCGTGCCGTCCTCTTTGATGAGCACGTTGGCGGGTTTGAGGTCCAGGTGGCACACGTTCTGCTGGTGCAGGCTGTGCGCGGCATGGGCCGTGGCCGCGCCCAGGCGGGCGATGGCTTGGATGTCGCGACGACCGGGCGTGTCCAGCAAGTGCTGCAGCGTCTGGCCGGGGATATATTCCATGACCAGGTAAGGCAGGCGCACCAGGTCGCCCGCCGCCACAAAACGCGGCACATGCGGGCCACTGAGAACGGGCAGGATCTGCAGCTCGACCTCGAAGCTCACGATGTTCTCGGCCCCATCGCCCACCGTCATGCGCGGGATTTTCATCGCCATGGCAAAGCCGGGGCTGCGGTCGGCCTGCGCGTATTCAACAGCGTAGATGTGGGCCATGCCGCCCGCGTGGATGCAGTCCACCACGCGAAAGCCGTCGATCTCGGTGCCGGGTTCGAGCAGTTTCATTGGCCATGCTCCAGCCTGTCGGCATAGAAAGCGGGCAGGCCCGCCGCGCGGATGGCGGCGGCGGCGGCCAGGTGGTCGTAGGGCACGCGGTAGAAGGTGATGTGCTTGGCGGCATCGTCAAACACGGCGTACATGGCGCGCGCATCGCCGTCGCGCGGCTGGCCCACCGAGCCCACGATGCCCAGCCACTGGCGGTGCGGCGGCACGGGCACCGGCACGCCGGGCTCGGGCGCAAAGCGCATGAGCTTGGCGGTGGGTGTGAGGAAGTACAGCACCTGCTCATGCACATGGCCGCAGAACACGTAGCGAATGGCAGGGTCGATGCCCTGGGCGGCGGTCATGCTGCGTTCAGCGGCGTTGGAGTCCTCCACGTAGCGCCATTGCTCCGGCATGTCGGCGCTGGCATGCACCAGCAGCGCGCTGCTGCCCAGACGTGCGGTGAGCGGCAGCGACTGCAAAAAGGCGATGTGGCTGTTGCCGAGCTGGTCGTGTGTCCACTGTGCGCCCAGCTCGCTGCGGTTGCGCGGGTTGGCGGGCGGCGCCAGGGCCATGGCATCGTGGTTGCCCAGCACGCACAGGGCGCCTTGCCGGGCCAGGTCGCGCACCTGTTCCACCACGGCTACGGGCTCGCCGCCGTAGCCCACCAGGTCGCCCAGCAGCGCAAATTGTTCGGCGCCCTGGGCGCGGGCGTGTTGCAGGCAGGCGGCGAGGGCCTGGCGGTTGGCGTGGATGTCGGACAGCAGGGCGATTTTCATGGTGTTGTCTCCAACCCCATCATCGCGCGCATGGCTGAATGCCAGCTTGCAGGTGGCAGCGCTTGCCCGGATTCAAAGCAAAAATAGCTGCTGCCGCCCGTCTGTAGGGCGGTAGCAGCTATGGATTTGATAGCTCAGAGGCTGCGCTGTGCGGCAGGTGCTTTGTCCAGCGCCAGCACCAGGCCCAGCGCGATGATTGCGGGCAGCGCCTGGCTGAAGAAGATCTTGGGCGCTGCTGTGGCGGCGCCAAACACCCCGGCCACGATCACGCAGGCCAGGAAGAAGATCTTGAACACCCGGTTGCCGGTGAACAGCCCCCAGAACAGCCCGGCCGCCAGAAACCCGTTGTACAGCCCCTGGTTGGCCGCCAGCGTGGTGGTGGCGTCGGCCAACTCCTGGGTCAGGTTGAAGGTCTTCATGCCCAGCGGCTTGTTCCAGAAGAACATTTCAAGCACGAGGATGTACACATGCTCGATGGCCACCAGGGCCACCGCGATGCGGGGGATCAGCAGGCGGCCCATCGTCTTAGACGATCGTGATGGTCACGTCGATGTTGCCGCGCGTGGCGTTGGAGTAGGGGCAGACCTGGTGGGCGGCGTCCACCAGCTTCTGGGCGGTTTCCTTGTCCAGGCCGGGCAGGCTGATGGCCAGACGGGCAGCGATGCCGTAGGCGTTCGGGATGGGGCCCAGGTCCACTTCAGCGTCGATGGACACGTCTTGGGGCACGGGGATGCCGATCTTGCCGCCCACGGCCTTCATCGCGCCGATGAAGCAAGCTGCGTAGCCAGAGGCAAACAGCTGCTCGGGGTTGGTGCCGGTGCCGGAGGTGCCGGGCGAGGACAGCTTGACTTCCAGGCGGCCGTCATCGGTCTTGGCGGCGCCATCGCGGCCACCGGTCACGTGCGACTTGGCGGTGTACAGGACTTTTTCGAGCTTGGTCATGGTGTCTTCCTTGCGGTTGTTGCCCACAGCGGGCGGTGGAGGGAATCGGTTCTTGCGTTGTCTGCAGGCCGTCAGCGTTGCTCGCTGAGCCGGTCTCGCAGCTGCTTGAGTTCGGTGGTCAAAGTGGTCAGCTCGGCAATCGAGCACTGGCTGCTTTGCAGCACGCATTGCGGGATGGCCTCGGCCTGGTCGCGCAGCGCGCGGCCTTGCGACGTGAGGGTGATGCGCACGCGGCGTTCGTCCTGCACATCGCGCAGCCGGGCAATGTGGCCCTGCGCTTCCAGGCGCTTGAGCAGTGGCGTCAGCGTGCCAGAGTCCAGAAACAGGCGCTCGCCCAGCTCGGAGACGGTGACGCCGTCCTGCTCCCACAGCACCAGCATCACGAGGTACTGCGGGTAGGTCAGGCCGATGCGGTCGAGCAGGGGCTTGTAGAGCTTGGTCATCGCCAGCGAGGCGGAATACAGCGCAAAGCAGACCTGGTTGTCCAGCCGCAGGATGGCGGGGCTGGGGGTGTGGGGCGTGCTGTGGCTGGGCATGGGGTGAATTGTGGTTGTTAATTAAATTGTGTGCAATTTAATTTTGCAAAACCTTGTTGCGGGCGAGGTTGGACAGAATGGGGGAGTGTGGAGACTCAGCCGGTGGTAGGCACGCGCCCGCTCAGCGCATGGCAAAACATGATTGCTATGTTTTTAATAGCGTATTTGGCATGATGGATGCGCGGGAAGGGGCATTTTTATTTGAATTTTCGCCCGACCCATGTGCGTGACGCCAGTCGACCCCGTCCGTAAGAATGGGGTCGGGGTGGGGTGTTGGTGTCGCGTGGCAGGGCCCCCAGCTGCGCCCTTCGTTCACCGCCCGCTGAACTGCGCGGGCCGCCGCTCGACAAACGCGCGCACGCCTTCGGCGGCATCCTCGCTGTTGGCCAGCTCTCTTTGCACCGGGATGAAGTCCGCCACTGCGGCGGCCTGGCCCTGCTCGATGGCCTTGAGCACATTCAGGCGCGTGGCCACCACGGCGCGCGGTGCCTGGGCTGCAATGCGCTGGGCGATGGCCAAGGCATCCTGAAGCTCCTGCCCGGCGGGCACCACTTTTTGAACAAAGTTCAGCCGGTACGCCTCGGCGCTGCCGAACTCGTCGGCGGTCAGCAGGTGCAGCAGGGCGTTGCCCGTGCCTGCGCGCTCGGCCATGCGCAGCGTGGCGCCGCCCGTGGCCATGATGCCGCGCTGCACTTCCATCTGCGAAAAGCGGCAGTTGTCGGCCGCCACCACGATGTCGGCACCCAGCATCAGCTCGATGCCCACGGTGAAGCAGATGCCTTTGACCGCCACCACCATGGGCTTGGTGCGGCGCCGGTAGCCGGGCAGGCCGTAGTCGTGGGGCTCCACCAGGCCTTCGGGGATGGCTTTCTCGCCGCGCTGCATGTAGGCGCTCACTGCGGGCAGGTCGAGCCCGGCGGTGAAATGGTCGCCAAACGCGTGGAGTACGCCGACGCGCAGGTCGGGGTCGTCATCCAGGCGGGTGTAGGCCTCGGCCAGCTGGCGGAACATGGGGGGCGTCCAGCCGTTGCGCTTGGCCGGGCGGTTGATGCCGATCAGCAGCACATGGCCGATGACCTGGGTGTCGATGTTGCCCTCGGGCGGGGGCGTGGTGGGGGTGATGTTTGTCATGGGCGCAGGTCTCCTGGCCCATGATTGAAAACGCTTCAAACGCTGCGCGCCGTCTCAATCGAGACAGCGCAGCCGATTCAGGCAAGCGGCCTCCAAAACCGGCGCGGCGACTTACCAGCGCCCCCGCGCAAGGGCCGCCCCGCCGCGCTGGGGGCGTCCCCCGGGGGGGAAGGCGCGAAGCGCCTCAGGGGGGTTAGTAGGAATACACGCCCTGGCCCGTCTTGCGGCCCAGGCGGCCTGCCGCGACCATCTCTTTTAGCAGCGGGCAGGGGCGGTACTTGCTGTCGCCAAACTCGGTCAGATACACATCCATCACTGCCAGGCACACATCCAGGCCGATCATGTCGGCCAGCGCCAGCGGGCCGATGGGCTGGTTGCAGCCCAGCTTCATGCCTGCGTCGATGTCTTCGGGCGTGGCCAGGCCCTCGGCCAGCACGAAGAAGGCCTCGTTGATCATGGGCACCAGAATGCGGTTGACCACAAAGCCGGGCGCGTTCTTCACGGTGATGGGGCTCTTGCCCAGCGCCTCGGCCAGGGCCTTCACGGCGTCGTGCGTGGCGTCGCTGGTCTGCAGGCCGCGGATGATTTCCACCAGCGCCATCATGGGCACGGGGTTGAAGAAGTGCATGCCGATGAACTTGTCGGCGCGGCTGGTGGCGGCAGCCAGCTTGGTGATGGAGATGGACGAGGTGTTGGATGCGATCAGCACCTCGGGCGCCACGATGGCATCCACTTGCTTCAGGATCTTGAGCTTGAGTTCGTAGTTCTCGGTGGCGGCTTCGATCACGAGCTGCGCAGCCTTCAGGTCGTCATAGCTGGTGGAGGTCTTGATGCGCGCCAGGGCCGCAGCCTTGTCGGCCTCGGTGATCTTTTCCTTCTTGATCAGGCGGTCCAGGCTGCCCGCCACGGTGGCCAGGCCTTTTTGCACTGCAGCATCCGAAATATCGACCATCACCACGTGGATGCCCGACACCGCACAGGCCTGTGCAATGCCGTTGCCCATGGTGCCTGCGCCGATGATGCCTACGGTCTGAATCGTCATATAGAGAGCCCTCTTCAAAGTGAAACGGATGGGCAGAATGGTAAGGCGAATCGCACGACCGTTCGGTTATCGTGCGTCAAACCTGAACCAACAAGCCGCTGCGCAGCATGGCGGAGGAGACACAACAACATGTTTGACTACATCGTGATCGGTGGCGGCTCGGCGGGCTCCGTGCTGGCCGGCCGTCTGACAGAGAACCCCGCCGTGCGCGTCTGCCTGCTGGAGGCGGGGCCTGCCGACAAGAGCGTGCTCATCCATTGCCCCGCCGGGCTGGCCGTGATGGCCAAGTTCGAGCTCAACGGTTGGGGCTTCAACACCACGCCGCAGGCCGCGCTCAACAACCGGCGCGGCTACCAGCCACGCGGCAAGGTGCTGGGGGGCTCCAGCTCCATCAACGCCATGGTGTACATCCGGGGCCAGCATGCCGACTACGACCACTGGGCTGCACAGGGCAACCCAGGCTGGGGCTGGGAGGATGTGAAGCCCTACTTCGTGCGCGCAGAGCACAACGAGCGCGGAGCCAGTGCCTGGCACGGCCAGGGTGGCCCCTTCAACGTGGCGGACTTGCGCGCGCCCCACCGATTCAGCCAGTATTTCACTGACGCGGGCGTGCAGGCCGGGCACCCGCACAACACCGACTTCAACGGCGCCACCCAAGAGGGCGTGGGCCTGTACCAGGTCACGCACAAGAACGGCGAGCGCCACAGCGCAGCCAAGGGCTATCTCACGCCGCACCTGGCGCGGCCGAATCTGCAGGTCATCACTGGAGCGCATGCCACGCGCATCCTGTTCGAGGGCACGCGCGCCGTGGGCGTGGAATACCGCCAGGGTGGCGCGATCCAGCAGGTCCGCGCCGGGCGCGAGGTGCTGCTGAGTGCAGGCGCGCTGCTGTCGCCGCAACTGCTGATGCTGTCGGGCGTGGGGCCTGCCGCGCATTTGCAGCAACACGGCATCCCGGTGCTGCACGACCTGCCGGGTGTGGGCCAGCACCTGCACGACCACCCTGACGTGGTGCAGGTGCTGGATGCGCCCGAACTCAAGGACCTGTTCGGCCTGTCGCTCTCAGGCATGGCGCAGACGCTGCGCGGCATTGCCGAATGGCGCAAGCACCGCACGGGCATGTTGACCACGAACTTTGCCGAGGCAGGGGGTTTCATCAAGAGCGACCCGTCCGAGCCCGCGCCCGACCTGCAACTGCACTTTGTGATCGGCAAGCTGGTGGACCACGGGCGCAAGACCGTGTTCGGCCATGGCTACTCGGCCCACGTATGCCTGCTGCAGCCCAAGAGCCGGGGTTCAGTCACGCTGGCCAGCCGCGACCCGATGGCCTTGCCCTTGGTCGACCCGAATTTCCTCGCCGATCCCGATGACATGGCGCGCATGGTGCGTGGCTTCAAACGCACGCGGGAGCTCCTCATGCAACCTGCGCTCGCGAAGTTCGGCGCCAAGGAGCTGGCGGCTTCGGCCAGTGCGCGCAGCGATGCCGAGATCGAGCAGTTCATCCGCCAATACGCCGACACCATCTACCACCCGGTGGGCACCTGCCGCATGGGGCCCGGTCCGCTGGATGTGGTGGATGCCCAGCTGCGTGTGCATGGCCTGTCGGGCCTGCGCGTGGTGGACGCATCGATCATGCCGCGCATCGTGAGCGGCAACACCAACGCGCCCACGGTGATGATTGCCGAGAAGGCGGTGGACCTGCTGCGCGCGGTGGCCTGACTTGGTTCGCGGCATGCATGGCGCCGCCCACCCGGACCGTCAGGCCTTGAAGCGCTTGCGGGTCAGCGCCAGCGCCACCCAGAAGGCCACCACCGTGGTCACCACCAGCACCAGGCCATGGCGCAGGGGGTGGGCGGGCCACTGGTCCATGAACAACGGGCGCACCAGCTCCACCGCGTTGGTCAGCGGCAGCCAGTCGGAGATGGCGCGCACGATGGGGGGGAGCTGTTCGCGCGGAAAGAACACGCCCGACAAGAACATCATGGGCGTGAGCACCAGCGTGAAGTAGTAGGTGAAGAAGTCATACCCCTTGGCCAGCGCATTGAAGATGAGTGCAATGCTGGAGAACATGATGCCAACGAACAGCAGCACTGGCCACGCCACCAGCAGCTTGGGGCTGTGGCTGATGCCCAGCGCCAGCATCACGCCCAGGATGGCGGTGACGGTGAAGAGCGCCTTGAAGGCGGCCCACAGCATTTCGGCCAGCACCACATCGTCCAGGCGGATGGGTGCATTCATGATGCCGTCCCAAGTTTTTTGCACATGCATGCGCGAGAAAGCCGAGTACAGCGCCTCGAAGCTCGCCGCGTTCATCGCGCTCATGCAGATCGAGCCGCTGGCCAGGAACAGGATGTAGGGCACCTTGGCATCTCCGCCTGCCGCGCCCACGCTCACCTGCCCCACCAGGGCTCCCATGCCGTAGCCAAAGGCCACCAGCCACATCAGCGGCTCCGCAATGTTGCCCACCAGGCTGGGGATGGCCAGCTTGCGCCAGACCAGCAGGTTGCGCAGGAACACGGGCCACCACCGCATGGACAGGCTGGGTGGGCGCCATGCGGAAGGCTGGGGGGGCATGTTGGCGAGGGCCGGGGT
>NZ_QAIH01000079.1 GCF_003060895.1 Acidovorax sp. HMWF029
GCAGTGTTTTCGGCAGTGGCTGCTGCCCTCGCCCGCCACCACCGGCTGCGCACAGGCCAGCAGCCACTGCCGAAAACACTGCAGCGCATGCAATGGTGTGCGACCCTCGGGGAAGCAGAACCAGTAGCCTTTGTCGCCCAGGTAGCCGCCGCGCAGCGGCGCATCGGCCAAGGGTTCGCGCACCAGCCCTGCGGTGATCTCGTCCTGTACCAGGCAGCGCGGCACCAGCGCCAGGCCCATGCCTGCCATCACGGCGCGGATCATGGTCTGGAACTGGTCGAATTGCGGGCCGGCGAGCGGGTCGATGTGGCCCGGAACGCCATGTGTTTCGCTCCAGCGCAGCCAGGCCTCGGGCACGGTCACATGGCGCAACAGGGTGTGGTGCGCTATATCGCGCGGGGTGTGGATGGGCCAGTCGGCCACTTTGGTGCGTGGTGCAATCAGGGCCACATCGTTGCCGGTGATGTAGTGCGCGTGGGCGCCGGGCCAGTGGCCGTCGCCGAACAGGATGGCGCAGTCCAGTTCGGGGCGGTCGAAGTTGTAGCTGTGCATGTAGGGCACGAAATGCAGCGTGACCTGCGGGTGCTGTTGCTGAAACTGCGGCAGGCGCGGGATAAGCCACTTGGCGGCGAACGTCGGCAGACTGGACAGGTGCAGCGCGCCGCCGCCATCGTCGCTGGTAATCAGCTCCAGCGTGGCCGCCTCCAGCTGCGCCAGCACTGCGCGTACGGCCTTCTCGTAGCGCTCGCCTGCCGGGGTCAGCGCCAGGCGTTTGCGGCTGCGCTCGAACAGCGGGATGCCCACCCAGCCCTCCAGCTCCTTGACCTGCTTGCTCACCGCGCTCTGTGTGAGGTGCAGTGCCTCGGCAGCGCGTGACACGCCGCCAAACCGCGTGACGGTGGAGAACGCCCGCAGCAGGTGCAGGGGTGGAGCAAGGCGGCGCAGGGACGACATCGTAAGCAATCAAATCATTCCAATTTGGAATGTTATCAGGCATATCCATTGCTTGGTGGGGTGAATCAATTCCTTTAACCTCAATGCAACTCATAGGAGAACTTCCCATGCAACGCCGTCACCTGCTCAACGCATTGGCCGCCATATCTTTCGTTCCAGGAATGTCTTTTGCGCAAGAGGGCAAGCCGCTGCGCCTCGTGGTTCCTTTCCCTCCCGGGGGTGCTACCGACATCACGGCCCGCAGCTTGCAAGAGTCGCTGGCCCGCATCCTCAAGCAGCCTGTGGTGCTCGACAACCGGGGCGGTGCCGGTGGTTCCATCGGCATGGCCGAAGTGGCGCGTGCCCCGGCCGACGGCCTCACCATCGGTGTGGCCACGCTCTCGACCCACGGCGTGAACCCCGCCGTGTACAGCAAGCTGCCCTACCACCCCACCAAGGACTTCGTAGGCGTGACCGAGATCGTGAAGGCCCCCGGGGTCATCGTGGTCAACCCGGCCGTGTTGCCGGTCAAGGACTTTGCCGATCTGGTGAAGCACCTCAAGGCCAATCCGGGCAAGGTGTCCTACGCCACGCCCGGCAACGGCACCATCGGCCACATGTGGGGCGAGCTGTTCAAGAGCAGCACGGGCACCTCGATGGTGCACATCCCCTACCGGGGCGCGGGCCCTGCCATCAACGACGTGCTGGCGGGTCAGGTGGCGGTGTATTTCGACCAGGTGGCCTCTTCGCTGCCGCATGTGAAGTCAGGCAAGCTCAAGGCGCTGGCTGTGTCCTGGCCCGAGCGGTTGGATGTGCTGCCCGAGGTGCCGACCTATGCCGAGCTGGGGTACAAGCAGGCCAACGAGCCTTCGTGGTTTGGCCTGGTGGCCCCTGCCGCCACCCCTGCTGCTGCGGTAGAACGCATCCAGCAGGCCGTGGCCCAGGCGCTCAAGGAGCCCGCCGTGCGCGAGCGCCTGGCAGGCCAGGGGCTCTACCCCTCGGGCACCGGGCCCAAGGAGTTCACGGCCCAGATCGCCAGTGAGATCGACAAGATGAAACGCGTGGCGACCTACGCCAAGATCGCCCTCGATTGACCCAGGGTTGGCCTTGTTCTGCAGGTTCAAGGCCTCCCGGCAGGCAGGGGCCATCCCTGCCCGGCCGTTAGCCGGACGCCGTGGTCCCCGAGGGATAACCATGGCCTGATTCCGGTCTGGGTGGCTAGGCCAGCCGCCCCACTTTGCGCACACTCTGCCTATGCATGCAGCCTTGAGACTGATCCACCACCGCTTCCAGCAAGCCCAGCCCGGCGTCACCGGCTCGCCGGGCCTTGCCGCCGCGCCGTCGGCTGCTACCGTCACCGCCGTGGCGGGCAGCACCTCGCTGGTGCTCGACTCGCCCCACAGCGGCACGCAATACCCGGCTGACTTCGGCTCTGCCTGCGACCTGCCCACGCTGCGCCGGGCAGAAGACACCCATGTCGAGAAGATCTACGCCTTTGCCTCGGCACTCGGCGCAGCCTGGGTCGAGGCCCATTTCCCCCGCATCTACCTCGATGCCAACCGCGACACCACCGAGCTGGATACCAGCCTGATCGACGGCGAATGGACCGACCCCATCTCCACCGACCCCAAAGTGCTCAGCAAGGTGCGCCTGGGCAAGGGCCTGGTCTGGAAGTTCACCGACGAGGGCGAGCCCATCTACAACCGCCTGCTCACCGTGGCTGAGGTGCGCGCGCGCATTGACCGCTGCTGGCGCCCCTACCACGCGGCCGTGGCCCAGGCCATCGATGCGGCCCATGCGCGCCACGGCTACAGCATCCACCTCAACTGCCACTCCATGCCCGCCGTGGCGGGGCGCTTTGCCACCGAGTTTCCTGGCCTCGAACATGCCGACTTTGTCGTAGGCGACCGCGATGGCACCACGGCCAGCCCGGCGCTGTCGGCACTGATCTGCGAGCACCTGCGCGCTTGTGGCTACAGCGTGGAATACAACCACCCCTACAAGGGCGTGGAGCTGGTGCGCCGTTATGGCAACCCTGCGCAGCACCGCCACAGCATCCAGGTCGAGATCAACCGCAAGCTCTACATGGACGAGCGGACGCTGGCGCAGGTGCCCGAGGGCATGGCGCGGTTGCAGGCGGATCTCAAGACCCTGGTGCAGAGGCTGCTGGCACACGACCCGCGCTGAGCCCCAATGCAGGTCCGGCGGGCTCAGGCCACCAGCGTGGAGACCCCTTCGTAGAGCAGGCCCATGCTGTCCGCCGTAGCGATGTTGCTGTGGGCCAGGCCCGCGCGCGAACCATCGAGTGCGACGACCGACATGGCCTGAAAGCCCGCGTCCTGGCCGTTGTGCAGCAGCCAGCCTGTGCCGTGCGCCGCATGCACCAGCCAACCCAGGCCATAGCGCCCTGCGGGGGCGTGCCCCAGGTCCTGCAGGCCCTTCACGTAGTTGCGCGGCAAGGGGGTGGCTTCGCCGCGCAAAGCCCGCAGATGCCACTGCAGCCACCGCGCGTCTTCCTCCACCGTCAGGCTCACGGCGCCTGCCGGGTCCAGGACCTCCAGCCACACACGCTCCGGCGCCTCGGCCAGCGGCAGGGGCTGCAGCCGGCCGTCCAGAATTTCATGCCCGGCGGGCTGCTGGCTGCCGGCACGCATCGGTTCTCCCACAAAAAGCGAAAGGCCCAGGGGCTGGGCCACGCGCTGGCGCAGCAGATCCGCCCACCCCAGGCCCGTGGCTGCACGCAGCATGCGGGCTGCCAGCGCATAGCCTGCGTTGGAGTAGGCAAAGCCCGGGTCCGCGCCCGTCCCGCGAACGGGCGGCTGGCGCAGCAGCCACTGCAGGAAGAACGCCTCTGCCTCCGCTGGTTGCTGCCAGCGCGCCAGTACCTCAGGGCCCACTGCGTTCACGAACAGGTCCACGTCTTCAATGGCTGAAAAACCCATCACCCCGGCGCGGTGGTCCAGCAGGTCGCGCAGCGTGATCTGCTGGTAGGCGGGCAGGGCGCTCCTCGACAGCTCGGGCAAGGTCTGGGCCAGCGTGCTGTCCCAGTGCAGCAGGCCTTGGTCCACCACACTTGCGGCCGCGCAGGCCGTCATGGCCTTGGTGTTGGAGCCGATGGCCATCAGGTCGCCGGCGGCCAGGGGCGCATTGCCGCCCAGGCGGCGCAGCCCCGCGACGGCTGTACGGACCTGGCGCGGGTCCGCCCACCCGGCTGCTGCGCCCACCACGCCCTGCTTCACCAGCCCTTGGGCCAGGGCCTCTACCCGCTTGTGGGCTTCGCGGGGGCCGTCGTCGTCGCCCCCACCGCAGGCGGCGAGCACACTGCCCAGCGTAGACAGGCCTGCGGCGGCCAGCCAGTGGCGGCGTGAGAGGAGGGGGGCGCCGCGCGCCATGGAAGGGGTAACAAGGCGGGTAGGGTTCATGGCATCTCGTGAAGTGAAGAAGATGCCGGGATTGTTGAAACGCCAACCTTGGGCGAACCCAAAGATCTGTGTTGGACGTGGAGGCTGCTGGTTGCGGGTTGTCAGCCCGCCACCAGCCAGCGCAGCGTGAAGCCCACGCCCCGCCCGTGCAGCCCGGGCCCCAGCAGGACCTGCCCGCCCAGGTGGCCGATGGCCTGCTGCGCAATCGTGAGCCCCAGGCCCGATCCGCTGCTGCGCGCGCGCGGCGAGCGCCAGAAGCGCTCGAACACCCGGTCTTGCTCACCGGCCGCTATGCCCGGGCCGTCGTCGGCAATCCAGACCACCACGTCGCCGCCTTCCCGCAGCACCCGCAACTGCACCTCGCGCCCCGCGCCCGGGCCGCAGCCGTGCTTGAGCGCGTTGTCCAGCACATTGCCCAGGGCGGACCAGAGCAGCTGGCGGTCAAATGGCAACTCCAGGGTGTCCGGGCCGTCGAGCGACAGTTCCACGCCCAGGCCCTCGGCCCAGCCCGCGCGTTCGGCCAGGCAGTCCTGCAGCAGCGCCATCAGGTCCTGGGGCGCGGTGGGGTGCAGCGCGGGGGCTTCTTCTAGTGCTGCCAGCGTGAGCAGCTGTTCGCTCAGGTGCGCGGCGCGCTGCACGGCGCGCGTCAGCGCCTCGCTGGCCTGTGCGCGTGCGGGACCTTCGGGGGCTTGCGCCAGTACATGGGCCTGGGTGGCGATGACAGCCATGGGCGTGCGCAGTTCGTGGGCCGCGTCGTGCACCAGGGCTTTTTCGCGCGCCAGGTGGGCCCGCAGGCGGGCCAGCAGCTGGTCGAACGACTGGGCCAGGCCGTGCAGCTCGCGCTGGGGCGGCAGGTGCTGCAGCGGCCGCAGGTCGTGTGCCGAGCGGGCGGAGATCTGGGCATCCAGCCGCGCCAGCGGGCGCAGCCCCGTGCGCACGGCCAGCCACAGCGGCAGGCCCACCAGCGGCAGCGCCAGCAGCACCGAGGCCGCGAGGTCTTCCCCCATGAAGCCCAGCAGCCGCGCATCGGCCAGGCGGGGCTCGGCCACCACCACGCGCCACGGGCCCGTGCTGTTCCACGCCACCCAATGGGGTGTGCCGGCCACGTCCATCGCGGCGTGGCCTGCGTCGCCTGCCAGCACCACCGCGTGCACACCGGCCGTGCTGCTGTACAGCAGCTGGCCTGTGCGGTCCTGCAGCTGCATCAGCACCGAGGTGCCCTGCAGCAGGTCCACATCTGCGCGCATGGCGTTGAGGGTGTGGGCCATGCCGTGCACCAGCGCGCGGGCCTCGGCGGGCTGCTCCAGCACAGCCAGCGCCCCTGCCAGTCCCTGCGCGAGCTGGCGCACGCCGGGGTTGGTGTCCATGGCGCGGTAGTGGGTGATGGCCGCTTGGACCAGCAGCACCAGCCACACCAGTGCCATGGCCGCGAGCAGCGCCAGCAAGGTGCGGCGCATGAGGCTCGGGCCCCACCAGCCGCGTGGGGGCGCGGGTGTCTCGGTCCGTGGTGTCATGGCTGCAGCCGGTAGCCCACGCCACGCACTGTGACCACGCGCTCTGCGCCGATCTTCTTGCGCAGGTTGGAGACATGCACCTCCAGTGTGGCGGCATCCAGCGCGTCGCCCAGGGGTTCGAGCCGCTGGGCAAGCACGTTCTTGGCCACCACCTTGCTGGGTTCGCGCGCCAGCTCCACCAGCAGCCGGAACTCGCGCGGCGACAGCGCCAGAGGCTCGTCGCCCATCCAGGCCTCGTGCCGCCGGGGCGCTATGCGCAGTGCGCCCAGCGTCCACTCTTCGCTGGCCTGGCGCGCACTGCGTCGCAGCACGGCGTGCAGGCGCGACAGCAGCTCGGGCACGTCGAAGGGCTTGAGCACGTAATCGTCGGCGCCGCCGTCCAGGCCGTCGAGCCGGTCCTGCAAGGCGGTTCGGGCCGTGATCACGATCACCGGCAGGCTGAGGCCCGCGCGGCGCCAGCGGCGCAGCAGCGCCATGCCCTGGCCGTCGGGCAGGGTCAGGTCCAGCAGCACGGCAGCGACCTCGTCGGCGTCGGGCAGGGGCGGCGTGGCGGCCACGCTGCGCAGCCATTGCACAGTGAAGCCGCCCTGCTGCAGGGCTTGCAGCAGGGCCTGGCCCAGGTCCAGGTCGTCTTCGATGAGCAGGATGTGCATGGCCGCCATTTTCCGTGCCCCAAGCTTGCAGCCAGCCAAAGGCGCCGTACAGGGGGCTGGCGCCCTAAAATCCTCGCACAGGCAGACAATGACTACACAGGCCCGCCCACGGGCCGCACCACTCAAGGAGACAGTCCGCATGCGCATCCTCATTGCCGAAGACGACCAGGTGCTGGCCGATGGCCTGCTGCGCACCCTGCGTGCCTCGGGAGCCGTGGTGGACCACGTGGCCAGCGGCACCGAGGCCGATGCTGCGCTGATGACCAACAACGAGTTCGACCTTCTCATCCTGGACCTGGGCTTGCCCAAGATGCACGGGCTGGAAGTGCTCAAGAAGCTGCGAAGCCGGGGCTCGGCCCTGCCCGTGCTCATACTCACCGCCGCTGACAGTGTGGAAGAACGCGTGAAGGGCCTGGATTTTGGTGCCGATGACTACATGGCCAAGCCTTTCAGTCTGCAAGAGCTGGAGGCGCGCGTGCGCGCCCTCACGCGCCGGGGCATGGGCGGCACCAGCAGCGCCATCAAGCACGGCCCGCTGGTGTACGACCAGGCCGGCCGCGTGGCCACCATCGACGGCAAGATGATCGAGTTGTCGGCGCGCGAGTTGGGCCTCTTGGAGGTGCTGCTGCAGCGCGCGGGCCGCCTGGTGAGCAAGGAGCAGCTGGTGGAGCGCTTGTGCGAATGGGGCGAAGAGGTGAGCAACAACGCCATCGAGGTCTACATCCACCGCCTGCGCAAGAAAATTGAGGGTGGCCCCATCCGCATTGCCACCGTGCGTGGACTGGGCTACTGCCTCGAGAAAATCCCCGGCTAATATAAAAAAGATAGCTATAAAGTGTTGATGGACGCGCGGAAGCGGTCTTTTTTAATCATAAAACCAGCACGGCAACGCCTTGAAGATCTTTCAGCGAGAGCAGCGCTCCCTGTTCGGCGAGATCCTCGACTGGATGCTCACGCCGCTGCTGCTGCTGTGGCCCGTGAGCCTGGCGCTGACCTGGCTGGTGGCGCAGGGGCTGGCCAACAAGCCCTTTGATCGGGCGCTCGAATACAACGCCCACGCGCTCGCCCAGCTGGTCACCGTGGCGGGTGATGCCGTCCAGTTCAACCTGCCCCAGCCCGCCAGCGAGATCCTGCGCGCCGACGACTCCGACATCGTCTACTACCAGGTCATCGGGCCGGGCGGCGAGTTTCTGTCGGGCGAACGCGAACTGCCCGAACCCGCCGTCGATGAAGTGCCCCTGTCGGGCGAAGTGCGCCTGCGCGACGCGGAGATGCGCGGCATCGAGATCCGCGTGGCCTACATCTGGGTGCGTCTGCCGCTGCCCGGCACCCCCATGGCCCTGGTGCAGGTGGCCGAAACGCGCGAGAAACGCAGCGTGCTGGCCACCGAAATCATCAAGGGCGTGATGCTGCCGCAGTTCGTCATCCTGCCGCTGGCCGTGCTGCTGGTGTGGCTGGCGCTGGCACGTGGCATCCAGCCACTGAACCAGCTGGAGCAGCGCATCCGCGCGCGCAAGCCCGACGATCTCTCGCCGCTGGACGACCGCACCGTGCCGCTTGAAGTGGCGCCCCTGGTGGCGTCGGTGAACGATCTGCTGCAGCGGCTGAGCGACTCGCTGGCCACCCAAAAGCGATTTCTGGCCGACGCCGCGCACCAGCTCAAGACCCCGCTGGCGGGGCTGCGCATGCAGGCCGACCTCGCACAGCGTGAGGGCACCAACACCGAAGAACTCAAACGCTCACTGCAGCAGATCGGGCGCTCAAGCATCCGCGCCACGCACACCGTCAACCAGCTACTGGCGCTGGCGCGTGCCGAAGGTGGCGGTGTGGGGTTTGCGCGCCAGCCTTGCGACCTGGCGCGCCTGACCATCGAGGTGGTGCGCGACTCCGTGCCCCGCGCGCTCGACAAACACATCGACCTGGGCTACGACGGCGCCGAGCCCGGCACGCCCGGTGTGGCGCTGGATGGCAACCCCACGCTGCTCAAGGAGCTGGTGCGCAACCTGGTGGACAACGCCATCAACTACACGCCTTCCACGCCCGACAGGCCAGGCGTGGTCACGGCCCGCGTGCTGGCGGACACCTTTGGCCATGTGCTGCTACTGCAGGTTGAAGACTCGGGCCCCGGCGTGCCCGAAGCGGAGCGCGAACTGGTCTTTCAGCCGTTTTACCGTGCGCTGGGCAGCGAGGCCGACGGCTCCGGACTGGGTCTGCCCATCGTGCTGGAGATCGCCCGCAAGCACGGCGCAGAGGTCACGCTCGAAGACGCCCGCCCCGGCCAGCAACCGCCGGGGGCGCGTTTCAGCGTGCGCTTTGTGGCGCGGGATGTGGTGGCGGAGGGCTGACCCGGCGGAGGGCCAGACCTGCGCCGCTGTGGCGATAACCGGGCCGCCCGCCACAGAACCTGCCATCCGGCATCATGCGACCTCATCGCACTGACGCAGCACCCCCATGACGCCACCGCCCCGCCGCTTTGCCAACACGCACCCTGACGTGGTCATTGGCAACTTCCCCTGGTACGAGATGGTCTGGCGCTCGCTGCGCGGCGACTTCAAGCCGCGCACAGAGCCTGCGGGCGGCTATGGGGCCTTTGCCCGGCAGTGGAGCATGCCGGTGGACCCTGCGTGCCTGGCACAGCGACAGCAGGCGCCCGTGGTCACCTGGCTCGGCCATGTGTCCATGCTGCTGCAGGTGGCGGGCCTCAACGTGCTGATCGACCCCACGCTGTGCGATTTTGCGGGCCCCCTGGGCCGCTTTGGCGCGCCGCGCCGCGTGCCGGCGCCTCTGGCGCCGGAGGATCTTCCGCCCATTGACGTGGTGCTGATCTCGCACAACCACTACGACCACCTGTGTTACGGCACCTTGCGCCGCCTGCGCGACGCGGGCCAGTCGCCTCGCTTTGTGGTGCCGCTGGGGCTGGCCGATTGGTTCACCCAGCGCGGCATGGGCCCCGTCACCGCGCTGAACTGGTGGGAGCACGCCGACATCGCCCCCGGCGTGCGGGTGGTTTTCACGCCGTCCCAGCACTGGAGCCGCCGCACCCCGTGGGACACCAATGCCTCGCTGTGGGGTGGGTACCTGCTGGAATGGGCGCGCCCGCAGGCGGCTGCACCCTGGCGCTTTCTGTTCCCGGGCGACACCGGCTACAGCGACGACTTCAAGGCCATCCGCCAGCGCCTGGGGCCGGTGGATTTTCTGGCCCTGCCCATCGGTGCCTATCTGCCCCGCGACTTCATGAAGCCCATGCACGTGAACCCCGAAGACGCCGTGCAGCTGATGCTGGATGTGGAAGCCAGGCAGGCCATGGGCGTGCACTGGGGCACGTTCATGTTGACGCAGGAGGCCTTCGACCATCCGCCGCGCGACCTGGCCGCCGCATTGGCGCAGCGTGGCCTGCCGCAGGACCGCGTCTGGCTCATGCGGCAGGGCGAGACACGCGCCATACCCCTGGAGTAGCGCTGCCGTACCGCTGCGCTGACTCAGCGACCGTGCTTACGCTACTCGCTGCACCGACATCAAGGCCATGTACAAAAAGCCCCGGTCCGTGGGCACGCGGTACACGCCCTGGGCGCCCAGCACCTGCGCGGCCACCCCCGCCAGCTCCCAGCCATCGGTGGCATCGCCCTTCCACAGCGGCACCGTGACGTGCAAGAAGCCCTGGGCTTCGCCAAACTCCCGCACCGCCGCGATGCGCGACACCACCGGGGCTTCGTTGTGGAAATTGGCCCAGGCCCACAGCCAGGTGCCGCTGGCCTCCGACACCGAGCCGATGAACTCGATGTCGGCCACCACGCGGGGCACACCACCGTCCGAGAAGGTCAAGGTGCCCGCCGCCTGGTCGTAGTCCCAGCGCTCAAAGCGCGAGATGCCGTAGGTCGTCTCCAGTGCGTGCTGCTTCTCGCGCAGCGCATGGTAGCCCTGCGTCACCGCATCGATCCAGGCGGCTTCGGCATCGCCGTCCAACGCCTCCACGCTGCGCGCCATGGCGTCCTGGTAGCAGTGGTGGCACAGGATCTGAAGGTCCAGGCAGTCCGTGTTGTGTTCGTTCCACTCGCCGCCTTGTCGCACCAGCTCGGCGTTGCAGCTGGCGCACCAGGCGTCTGGGTAGGGCGTGTCTGGCGAGGGTGCATCGCAAAACCATCGCTGCACTGGGTGGCGGCACAGGTGGCCGCAGACGTAGGTGGGCGCCGCTTCGCCGTGCTCGCCGCACTCGATGGATGTCGGCTCTTCGCTCATGGTGGCGCGGTGGGGATGAGGGGGCCTAGCCGCAGGTGCGCAGCGTCTTGCCCGCCATGGCGCTTCGCAGGGCATCCAGCTGGGGGCGCAGGGCATCGTTCACGGCGGGCAGGCGCAGCGTGAAGCCGGGGGCGTCGGGGCGCTCCTGCACCACGCGGGCTGTGCGCACGCCCTTGGTGCCCAGATTGGCCAACTCACGCTCGGCAGCCTCCTTGGTGGAAAAGCGGCCCAGCGAGAGCCCGAACTCCAGCGTGCCACCAGCCCGGTCGTGGTCCACCTTGCGGGCGCGCAGTTCTGCCCGTTTTCTGTCCAGCGTTTCCTGGTCTTCAAAGCGGCCCATGTAGACCATCCAGCGGCCCGCGATGGGTGTAGGCTCCAGCGCCCAGCTGCCCTGGGGCAGGCCTGCGACAGCGGTGCGCAGGGCCTCGGCCTGGCGCTCGTCAAACACACCGGCCTGCAGGCATTCGGAGGGATCCGCTGCTGTGGCGGCGGTTGCCGGGTTGTCGGCAGGTGTGGCACTGGCGGTGGG